>NZ_CP025198.1:2184554-2496634 GCF_003325455.1 Acidipropionibacterium virtanenii | reverse complement strand
GGCGCCCGCAGGGTTCGGCCCGCAGGGGTTCCAGCAGCCCGAGCAGGCCCGCCAGGTTCGGGTGATGACCTTCGACGACGTCGTCGGCAAGACCGGCCTGGTCCTGCTGCTCATCGCCGCCGTCGGGGCGCTGACCTTCATCGGGGTCGGGAACAATCTCGCTCTTATCGGCGGGGCCGCGATCCTGTCGAGTCTGGTCGGCTTCGTCACCGTGCTGATCGTCAGCACTCGCGCGAAGGTGCCGGCGGCCGGGGTGATCGCCTACAGCGTCATCGAGGGCGTCTTCCTCGGCGCCTTCTCCAAGCTCTTCGAGTCGATGTGGGACGGCATCGTCGTTCAGGCGGTGGTCGGTACGTTCTGCGCCGCGGGTGTGACTCTGGCGGCCTATAAATTCTTCAACATCCGGGTGACCCCGAAGTTCCGGAGGATCGTCCTGATCTCCACGATCGGGTTCGCGGCGGCGATGCTGTTCAACCTGCTCGCCTCCTTCGTCATCCCCGGCGGCCTCGGACTGGCCACGGTCGGGGCGGGTGCCGGATGGATCGCGATCGCGGCCTCGGCGTTGGGTGTCGTGCTGGCCGCCATGAACCTCGTGGTCGATTTCGACTACGCCGAGCAGGGGGTGCGCAACCAGGCACCGGCCAGCGAGTCCTGGCGGGCGGCCTTCGGTATCGCGGTGACGATGGTGTGGCTCTACACCGAGATCCTCCGGATCCTGAGCTACATCAGGATGTTCAGCGACTGAGTCTCGCGAGCCTCCTGGCTGATCACGACCCCCGGCCCCGCGGCCGGGGGTCGTGGCGTCTGCGGGGTCATTCGGCCGGGACGTCGTGGATGTGATGCTCCAGGCAGGCTCGGGTCGCGGCTCCCCATGACAGCCTGCGCCAGTGCCACAGTGGCACCCAGCGGGCGCGCTCCGTGGTGCCGCCGATGTCGAGCACCACGGGCTCGCTCGGATCCAGGGAGGTGGCGCTGTAGATGATGCGCAGCGCGTGGAAGTCCTCGAGTCCACCGGAGGGGGAGCGACCGATCCAGTGGTCGGACTGGAGATCGAGAATGCGGTTGAGCCGGACCCTCTGACCCGACTCCTCCATCACCTCGCGGGTGACCGCCTGGGCCGGTGACTCTCCGCGTTCGATGCCGCCACCGGGAAGCGCCCACAGTCCGGGCACAGCGGTGAGGGTGGAGCACTCGGTGGCCAGCAGGCCCCGCTCGGATCTGACCACCGCGTAGGCGGCGACCCGCTGATAGGGACGCACCGATTCGTCGGGCCGGGCGTCCTCGGCGAGGTTCGGGACGCCGGTACGGGTCCGCGGAGGCCTCGAGTGCGTCGTACGGGAGGAGACGTGGACGGTGACGACGACATCGTCGTCCACCAGATCGGCGGACAGGTACTCCTTGACCACCAGGCCCCGCCGCCACAGCTCCACATGGGGATTCATGCCGTGGCGCACGGGGAATGCCAGGGGCCGGCCGCTCCCTGGAGCTCCGACAGCGGTGATCAGCATGCCTTCATTGAACCACCCGGCCATCATCCCCATGGTGGGTGGCCGACGGGGCACGTCATCTCACCTGGGCGGTGATGTCCTTGCCCTCGAGGTCGGTCACCATCGTGGTGGTCCCCAGTGTGAAGTGGATGGTGGGCAGGGAGCGATTGTCTGACATGTCGATGGTGAAGGAGAGTTTGGAGGCCTCACCCGGCTTGGACATGGCTGTGGGAACTCTGGTCATGAGATCGGCGAGAACCGAGGGGGAGATGTCAGAGGGACTGAACAGTGTGGCCGAGGTGTCGCCGCGCCGCTCCACGGCCCAGGCGGGCAGATCGGTCGAACGGGTGCGACGAAGGACGATCCCGTCGGTACCGGTGCGGGTGTCGACCATCAGTCCCTTGCCCGGCTGATAGGCCATGGCCAGAACCTGCGTGTCGTCGCCGACGGCGTCCCTGAGAGCTTCGGTCATGCCGGCCGTCGAGGCGAAGTCCACGGTCGTCACCGGGCTGGCGTCGGCTCGGAAGAAGACGGGGCGTGTCTCGGGGCGGGTGGAGACCGACATGAGGACGACGCCCTGGTTGTACTCGAGGATCTGCAGTTCCTGGTTCTTGCTGGAGCCGACGGCTCTGGCGGCGATCTCGAGAATCCGGTCGAGCTCGTCGAGGGCGAAATCATCTGGGTTGAAGGGTCTGGATACGGTCTGCGCACTCTGCTGGGAGGACGTCGTGATCCGGCCGCGTTGCCAGGTCCAGACCTGAGGAGAGGATCCGGAACGCACTGTGATGCTCACCGAACGGGCGGTGATGTCGACCTTGGTCACCGGACTGTTGCCCGACGCCGTGACGAGTTCACCCACGACCGCCTTGGCCGTACGACCCTTCAGCAGCGACGCGGAAGCGGATACCGTCGACGACGGGGTCATGCTCGCCAGAGAGGGGTCGGGGGTGTCCGGGGTGGCGGAGCCGCGGCAGCCGGCGGCGAGAGTGCAGACGGCCACGATGAGGGCCAGGCGCCGCAGCCAGGAACCACCGAGGCGGATCGAGCTGGTCACCCCACGAGTCTAGGGCCAGGGGCGGGGCCCGCCACTCCGACTTGCACGCCGGGATGCAGTGGTGCATAGTTATCTCTCGGCCCGGCCCTCCGGGGTTGCGGCCAGGGAACACAACGACGACAGTTCGGTAACAGTCCGTACAGTCAAGTTGAACGAAGCTCCGGAAGGTGCTAAAGTTCCCGAGGCGCTTGTGAGAGCGGGTGCCGAGATCCAAAGGGTGATGAGCCCGGAAGATCTGACCGAACGAACGTCGCTCGCCCGGGTTTGACACCGGGAGGAACGATTACTAAGTTTGGTGGGGTTGCCTCATGATGTTGGCTGGGTTTCTGGTCGGGGTTGTGGTGTGTGTGTGATGCTTGAGAACTCAACAGTGTGTCTTTTTTGTAGTCAATAGGATTTTGTTTGATGCACGCTTGATTGTGTGTGTCGGATTTGTTTATTGATTCCTTTGATTTGATTCTGATGGATCGGATGATTTTTTTGTCAGGTTTGTTGGGGTCAGTGTTTTGGATTCTTTGATGTGTGTCACTGGTGCCGTGTCTTCTGCTTTCGGGTGGGGGGTGTGGTGGTGATATTTTTTCATTGGAGAGTTTGATCCTGGCTCAGGACGAACGCTGGCGGCGTGCTTAACACATGCAAGTCGAACGGTAAGGCCTCTTCGGGGGTACACGAGTGGCGAACGGGTGAGTAACACGTGAGTAACCTGCCCTTCACTTCGGGATAACGCTAGGAAACTGGTGCTAATACCGGATATGAGCTCTCATCGCATGGTGGGGGTTGGAAAATTGTGGTGGTGGTGGATGGACTCGCGGCCTATCAGCTTGTTGGTGAGGTAGTGGCTCACCAAGGCGGTGACGGGTAGCCGGCCTGAGAGGGTGACCGGCCACATTGGGACTGAGATACGGCCCAGACTCCTACGGGAGGCAGCAGTGGGGAATATTGCACAATGGGCGGAAGCCTGATGCAGCAACGCCGCGTGCGGGATGACGGCCTTCGGGTTGTAAACCGCTTTCACCAGGGACGAAGGTGCCTTTCGGGGTGTTGACGGTACCTGGAGAAGAAGCACCGGCTAACTACGTGCCAGCAGCCGCGGTGATACGTAGGGTGCGAGCGTTGTCCGGATTTATTGGGCGTAAAGGGCTCGTAGGCGGTTGATCACGTCGGAAGTGAAAACTTGGGGCTTAACCCTGAGCGTGCTTTCGATACGGGTTGACTTGAGGAAGGTAGGGGAGAATGGAATTCCTGGTGGAGCGGTGGAATGCGCAGATATCAGGAGGAACACCAGTGGCGAAGGCGGTTCTCTGGACCTTTCCTGACGCTGAGGAGCGAAAGCGTGGGGAGCAAACAGGCTTAGATACCCTGGTAGTCCACGCTGTAAACGGTGGGTACTAGGTGTGGGGTCCATTCCACGGATTCCGTGCCGTAGCTAACGCATTAAGTACCCCGCTTGGGGAGTACGGCCGCAAGGCTAAAACTCAAAGGAATTGACGGGGCCCCGCACAAGCGGCGGAGCATGCGGATTAATTCGATGCAACGCGAAGAACCTTACCTGGGTTTGACATGGATTGGTAACGGTCAGAGATGGCCGCCCCCCTTGTGGGCCGGTTCACAGGTGGTGCATGGCTGTCGTCAGCTCGTGTCGTGAGATGTTGGGTTAAGTCCCGCAACGAGCGCAACCCTCGTCCACTGTTGCCAGCATTTGGTTGGGGACTCAGTGGAGACCGCCGGGGTCAACTCGGAGGAAGGTGGGGATGACGTCAAGTCATCATGCCCCTTATGTCCAGGGCTTCACGCATGCTACAATGGCCGGTACAAAGAGTGGCGACATCGTGAGGTGGAGCGAATCTCAAAAAGCCGGTCTCAGTTCGGATTGGGGTCTGCAACTCGACCCCATGAAGTCGGAGTCGCTAGTAATCGCAGATCAGCAACGCTGCGGTGAATACGTTCCCGGGGCTTGTACACACCGCCCGTCAAGTCATGAAAGTCGGTAACACCCGAAGCCGGTGGCCCAACACGTGAGTGGGGGAGTCGTCGAAGGTGGGACTGGTAATTAGGACTAAGTCGTAACAAGGTAGCCGTACCGGAAGGTGCGGCTGGATCACCTCCTTTCTAAGGAGCTTTCTGGAGGCCTCCAGGTCGGCCCGTGCGGGTCGGGTGGGGGTTCAGGCTGTCGGCCCTTCGGGGTTGGTGGTGCTTCTGAGTGGAATGTTGACTGCCTGCCCGGTGTCGCCGGGTGGTCCTGCACGGTGGTGCGGGTGGGGAGGGCACGCTGTTGGGGTTCTGGGGTATCACCTGTAGGTGGTGGCCTGGTGTGGCGGACATCGCTGTTGCATTGATCCTGTCGGGGTTGGTGTGGTGGGTGTCTCGTGTGGTGGTTGAGAACTGTACAGTGGATATGAGCATCTTTGTAGATTTTTTGTAATGTGTTGTGTTGCAAGCTACTAAGTGCGGTCGGTGGATGCCTTGGCACCAAGAGCCGATGAAGGACGTTGTAACCTGCGATAAGCCCCGGGGAGTTGGTAGACGAACTGTGATCCGGGGGTCTCCGAATAGGGAAACCTTGAATTGCCGGAGTCATGTCCGGTGACCCTGCCCTGAATGTATAGGGGTGTGGGAGGGAACGTGGGGAAGTGAAACATCTCAGTACCCACAGGAAGAGAAAACAAATAGTGATTCCGTGAGTAGTGGCGAGCGAAAGCGGATGAGGCCAAACCGTGTGTGTGTTCAAGCCGGCAGGCGTTGCATGCGCGGGGTTGTGGGGTCGGTCCGGGTCAACTGCCGTTGGCTGGTCCAGTGATAAATGGTGTGTGAAGTCGAAGCGTCTGGGAAGGCGTACCGGAGTGGGTGAGAGTCCCGTAGACGTGAGCATGCCACTGGTGATCGATACCCCAAGTAGCGCGGAACTCGTGAAATTCCGCGTGAATCCGGCGGGACCACCCGTCAAGCCTGAATACTCCTTGGTGACCGATAGTGAATAGTACCGTGAGGGAATGGTGAAAAGTACCCCGGGAGGGGAGTGAAAGAGTTCCTGAAACCGGCCGCATACAATCCGTCGGAGCCTGCCCGTGTGGTGGGTGACGGCGTGCCTATTGAAGAATGAGCCTGCGAGTTAGTGGCATGTGGCGAGGTTAACCCGTGTGGGGGAGTCGTAGCGAAAGCGAGTCCGATAAGGGCGTGAGTCGCGTGTTCTAGACCCGAAGCGGTGTGATCTATCCATGGCCAGGATGAAGCGACGGTAAGACGTCGTGGAGGTCCGCACCCACTTCAGTTGAAAATGGAGGGGATGAGCTGTGGATAGGGGTGAAAGGCCAATCAAACACTGTGATAGCTGGTTCTCCCCGAAATGCATTTAGGTGCAGCGTCGCGTGGTCCTTGTTGGAGGTAGAGCACTGGATGATCTAGGGGGCCTATCAGCTTACCGAAATCAGCCAAACTCCGAATGCCGGCAAGTGTAGCGTGGCAGTGAGACGGCGGGGGATAAGCTTCGTCGTCGAGAGGGAAACAGCCCAGATCATCAGCTAAGGCCCCTAAGCGGTGGCTAAGTGGAAAAGGATGTGGAGTTGCGGTGACAACCAGGAGGTTGGCTTGGAAGCAGCCATCCTTGAAAGAGTGCGTAATAGCTCACTGGTCAAGTGATTCCGCGCCGACAATGTAGCGGGGCTCAAGCCGTCCGCCGAAGCTGTGGCAACCAGGTTTCCTGGTTGGGTAGGGGAGCGTCGTGTTCTCGGTGAAGCGGTCTGGTGACGGATCGTGGAGGGGATGCGAGTGAGAATGCAGGCATGAGTAGCGAATGACGGGTGAGAAACCCGTCCGCCGAATATCCAAGGGTTCCAGGGTCAAGCTAATCTGCCCTGGGTGAGTCGGGACCTAAGGCGAGGCCGACAGGCGTAGTCGATGGACGACCAGTTGATATTCTGGTACCGGTGTAGCACCGTCCGTGTCGAGGCGTGTGATGCTAAGCATGCGAGTCCCTGTTCTGCAGGCCTTTGGTCTGTGGGGTGGGTGGTGAGTGTGTGAACCGATCATGTAGTAGGCAAGCTGCGGAGGGACGCAGGGAGGTAGCTCAACCCCAGCGATGGTTGTCTGGGGCTAAACGTGTGGACCGTCCGGTAGGTAAATCCGCCGGGCATGATGGTTGAGGCGTGATGGCGAGCCCACTGTGTGGGTGAGTGAGTGATCCTGTACTGCCGAGAAAAGCTTCGTGAGCGAGGTGTGAGCCGCCCGTACCCTAAACCGACACTGGTGGATTGGTAGAGTATACCGAGGCGATCGAGAGAATCATGGTGAAGGAACTCGGCAAAATGACCCCGTAACTTCGGGATAAGGGGTGCCCGAGCCGTCCGGCCTGTACTGGCTGGTGGCGGTGAGGGTCGCAGAGTCCAGGGGGAAACGACTGTTTACTAAAAACACAGGTCCGTGCGAAGTCGTAAGACGATGTATACGGACTGACTCCTGCCCGGTGCTGGAAGGTTAAGGGGAACTGTCAGGGCCTTCGGGTTCGAAGCGGTGAACTTAAGCCCCAGTAAACGGCGGTGGTAACTATAACCATCCTAAGGTAGCGAAATTCCTTGTCGGGTAAGTTCCGACCTGCACGAATGGAGTAACGATTTCCCTACTGTCTCCACCATGAACTCGGTGAAATTGCATTACGAGTAAAGATGCTCGTTACGCGCAGCAGGACGGAAAGACCCCGGGACCTTTACTATAGTTTGGTATTGGTGATCGGTGCGACTTGTGTAGGATAGGTGGGAGACGGTGAAGCGGCCACGCCAGTGGTTGTGGAGTCATTGTTGAAATACCACTCTGGTCGTTCTGGTTACCTCACCTCGGACCGTGATCCGGTTCAGGGACAGTGCCTGATGGGTAGTTTGACTGGGGCGGTCGCCTCCTAAAAGGTAACGGAGGCGCCCAAAGGTTCCCTCAGCCTGGTTGGTAATCAGGTGTCGAGTGCAAGTGCACAAGGGAGCTTGACTGTGAGACAGGCATGTCGAGCAGGGACGAGAGTCGGGACTAGTGATCTGACGGTGGCTTGTGGAAGTGCCGTCACTCAACGGATAAAAGGTACCCCGGGGATAACAGGCTGATCTTGCCCGAGCGCTCACAGCGACGGCATGGTTTGGCACCTCGATGTCGGCTCGTCGCATCCTGGGGCTGGAGTCGGTCCCAAGGGTTGGGCTGTTCGCCCATTAAAGCGGCACGCGAGCTGGGTTTAGAACGTCGTGAGACAGTTCGGTCCCTATCCGCTGCGCGCACAGGAATCTTGAGAAGAGCTGTCTCTAGTACGAGAGGACCGAGACGGACTGACCTCTGGTGTGCCAGTTGTTCCGCCAGGAGCATGGCTGGTTGGCTACGTCGGGTCGTGATAACCGCTGAAAGCATCTAAGCGGGAAGCACGCTTCAAGATGAGGGTTCCCACAGATGAATCTGGTAAGGCCCCCGGTAGACCACCGGGTTGATAGGCCGGACGTGGACACACTGCAAGGTGTGGAGCTGACCGGTACTAATAGGCCGAGGGCTTGCCCTCAACACGTTCATCACTGATCTGCAACGCTTGTATCCACTGTACGGCTCCCGGCCACCACACCCCCTTGGGGGTGTGCGGCACCGAGAGTGAGAGTGTGTGTGTCACAATTCGATACTGTGTCACAATTCGATATAGTTCCATGAACCGAACACCATGATTCTGGTGTTCCGGTGGCCATGGCTGGAGGGAAACACCCGGACCCCATTCCGAACCCGGAAGTTAAGCCTCCACACGCCGATGGTACTGCCCACGCCAGTGGGTGGGAGAGTAGGACGCCGCCGGAACACCACCCACACTCCCACAAGACAAGAAGAGGGGGGTCCCGCACCGAACCGGTGCAGGACCCCCCTCTTCTTGCACCGCCACACACCCCACACACCCGCCACAACCCACACCACCTCAGGCGACAACCCACGGGATCTCTCCTGATTGGCGATGCTTGTGGGGGTGGCGTAGAATGACGTCGAGGATCGACCCGGAAGGGTCTTCCGTGGAAGAGGAGGCCTGACCTCCCACCTGAGTGGACGAGAGTTCTCCAGGTCAGCATGTCACCGAGGTGACCGGTCGCAGGGTTCGTCCCGTGCGGCCATGCTCTGTCAGGCCCCCGTGCGTCCACGGGGGCCTTTTCGTCGTCGTTCGAAGAATTTCAGATTTCCGGGAGGACCCATCAGTACTGAACCCCGCATCAACGAGCGGATCCGAGTTCCCGAGGTGCGCCTTGTCGGCCCCAACGGTGAACAGGTCGGCATCGTGAGGGTCGAGCAGGCCATGCAGCTTGCCCGCGAGCACGATCTCGACGTCGTGGAGGTCGCCCCGAACGCCAGGCCGCCCGTCGTCAAGCTGATGGACTACGGCAAGTTCAAGTACGAGGCCGCTCAGAAGGCTCGGGAGTCGCGCCGCAACCAGTCGAACACGGTGATCAAGGAGATGAAGCTCCGGCCGAAGATCGACGATCACGACTACGAGACCAAGAAGGGTCACGTCGTGCGGTTCCTGCGCGGCGGGGACAAGGTGAAGATCACCATCATGTTCCGAGGCCGCGAGCAGTCGCGCCCGGAGCTCGGCGTCAATCTGCTGCGCCGGCTGGCCGAGGACGTGGAGGAGTACGCCTCTGTCGAGTCGCCTCCGAAGCAGGAGGGTCGCAACATGTTGATGATTCTCGCCCCGACCCGCAAGAAGACCGAGGCGCGTGCGGACCAGAAGGTCGAGCGGGATCGGAAGGCCGCGCAGCGGGCCGCCGACGCCGAGGCCGACAGGGTCTACGAGGCCGAGCAGCGCGCTCAGTCGCAGCAGCACTCGAAGAAGAAGAAGGGACCGGCCGACAACATGGATCCCGACATCGATCTGTGACCGTGCCGGTCCTGGTCGAACCACAATCCTGGGCCGCGCCCCGCGCGGGCGCGCCCCGATGAACCGCGACGTCGGTTCACCCCGGGACCCCGTGGGTTCCGGGCCGAGTATGAACGAATGGAGCCACCCCATGCCGAAGATGAAGAGTCACTCCGGGGCCAAGAAGCGTTTCAAGGTGACCGGGTCGGGCAAGATCGTCCACGCCCGTGCCGGCAAGCGGCACCTCAACGAGCACAAGTCCTCGCGTCGGACCCGCCGTCTGACCGGTGAGGCGGTGCTTGCGACTGGTGATGCCAAGAAGGTCACCAAGCTGCTCGCCGGGCATTCCGGTCGCTGAGTATCCGCATTCCCCACGGCGTGCTCTGCGCGCCCTTTTCGCGGTGAACCCGGCGATCCACCGAGCACCGCACATCAGACCAGGACAGTACAAGGAGAACAACCATGGCACGCGTGAAGCGTTCGGTGAACGCCAAGAAGAAGCGCCGGTCCATCCTCGAGCAGGCGTCGGGCTACCGGGGGCAGCGTTCGCGCCTCTACAGGAAGGCCCGCGAGCAGGTGCTGCACACCGGCACCTACTCCTTCCGCGACCGTCGCGCCAAGAAGGGCGACTTCCGCTCGCTGTGGATCCAGCGGATCAACGCCGCGGCCCGCGCCGAGGGCATCACCTACAACCGCTTCATGTTCGGGCTGAAGCAGGCCGGCGTCGAGGTCGACCGTAAGATTCTCGCCGAACTCGCGGTGAAGGACAGCTCCGCCTTCAACGAGCTGGTCGCCGTCGCCAAGGCGAACCAGTCCGCCGACGCGGCAGCCTGAGATTCCCAGGGCAGTGCCCGACGGGCCGAACGCACCGGCGCCCATCTCGAGGAGCGCCCTGCGATCGGCCCGTCGTCTTCTTTCGCGGCGAGGACGCGAGGATGCCGGCGCGTTCCTGGTGGAGGGCTCCCAGGCCGTCCGCGAGGCTCTTGGGTGGCAGGGCCGGATGGTCCTGCTGGCGACCTCCGATCCCGATCGCGACGAGTCATTCGTCCGCGACGCGCAGGAGCGCGGTGTCCGGGTGGCCGGCCTGAGCCCGGCCGACGTGTCGGCACTTTCTGAGACCGTCACCAGCCAGGGGCTGTTCGCGGTGTGCTCATTGGTGGCCGGCAGCGAGTTGCCTGCTCTTGACGCCCCCGAGCTGGTCGTCATCTGCGCCCAGGTCCGGGACCCGGGAAACGCGGGGACGGTGATCCGCTGCGCCGACGCCTTCGGGGCGGCCGCCGTCGTTCTCACCAAGGGATCGGTCGACCCCCACAACTCGAAGACGGTCAGGGCATCGGTGGGTTCGGTCTTCCACCTGCCGGTCATCACAGGGGTCGGTCTCGAGGAGGCCGTCGGGTGGGCGCGCGACTGCGGCCTCCAGGTCCTGGCCGCCGACGGTGGCGGGCACAGTCTCGACGAGTTGGCGAGGCAGGGACGTCTCTCGGCCCCCACCGCATGGTTGATGGGCAATGAGGCATGGGGCCTTCCCGAGGAGCAGCGAGCTCTGGCGGACGAGGTGGTCGGAGTTCCCATGTGGGGTGCGGCGGAATCGCTGAACCTGTCGACCGCTGCTGCCGTCTGCCTGTACACCACGGCCAGCGCCCAGCGCGGAGGCGAGGACTGAGGCACCGGCCTCCGATAGCCTTGTGAGATGACAGGCGACCGGTCCCGCCCAGCCACCCCCGACGACGTCCTGGACGCTATCGAGGCTCTCACCCGCAGCAATGAGCAGCTGCGTGCGCAGGTGTCCCGGTTGGAGTCCGTCGTCCGGGGTCGGCCACCCCGGCAGGTGCCCGCTCCGGTGATGCGGCCTCCGCACACCGCTCCTCCACGTACTGCTGCTCCGCCCTACACTGCACGGCCGGTCTTCCCGGCCCCCGGTGCTCCGGCTCCTCCCGCCGGCCCGGGCCCCTACCGGCCCGGCTGGCCGTCGCCCCAGATGCCGCAGCCCGCAGCGCCCATCCAGCAGTCCGGGGGTGCCCGTCCACGACGTCCGATCACCGGGCCGACGGTGATCGCGGTGGCAGGGGTCGTGGTCCTGCTGGCCGGCGTCGTGATGCTGCTGGTGCTGGCTGCCCAGCACGGCTACTTCGGGCCTTCGGCCCGTGTGATCGGATGCGCGCTCCTGGCCGTGGGGCTGATCGCCGTCGCCGCGGTCGTTCACCGGCGCCAACCCGACAACTCCGGTGCTCTGGCGCTGGCGGGAGCCGGTCTGGCGGCGGGCTATCTCGATGTCACCGCAATGACCTGGCTGCTCGACGTGCCTGTCCGCCCTGCGATGGTGGTCGCAGGACTGGTGGCGGTGGCTGGTCTGGTCCTCGCACGTTGGTGGAACTCCCAGATCGTCGCGGTGATCGCCGCAGTCGGGGCGCTGGTGCTCGTGCCGGCCGTATCGGGAGGGGACCTACTCACCGCGGCGGCATTCCTGGTGCTGCTCACGCTCGTCACGGCGCCGGCCTCATGGCGCGACGGCTGGTACGTACTGCTGGGATGCCGGATCCTCCCGACCGTCCTCACCCTCGTGGTCCTCGTGACAGTGGCGGGAGACGGCGACCCCCGTGCGCCGAAGCTCAGGCTCGCCGCCGCTCTGCTCGCGGCTCTGGGCTTCATCGACCACTGGGCCCTGCCGCCGATGTGCCGGGCGCTCGGCCGCGCCCGCGGACGCTCCGGGACGGCCGCCGACCGCGACTCCTCACCAACGGCGTCCACCCTGAACGCTCATGCGCTCACCATCTCCGTACTGGCTCTCCCGCTGTGGGCGGCCGCTCTGGTGGCGCCGACTGCATGGGCTGCGATCCTGGGCCTGCCGCTGGCTCTTGTCGCCGCGGTCCACTGGAGGCTGGCGAGGACGCCGACGATGGTCGCATGTTGCACCGTGATCACAGCGATGGGGTCGTCGGCGGTGCCTGTGGCCGCTCTGGACGGGCCGACGAGGATG
The DNA here is from genome assembly GCF_003325455.1 of Acidipropionibacterium virtanenii. Taxonomy (NCBI): domain Bacteria; kingdom Bacillati; phylum Actinomycetota; class Actinomycetes; order Propionibacteriales; family Propionibacteriaceae; genus Acidipropionibacterium; species Acidipropionibacterium virtanenii. The sequence continues at coordinate 2,484,263 of NZ_CP025198.1, read as the reverse complement.
TTGTCGCTGGCCCTGCTGGGTATCGTGTTCGCGGTCCTTCACCGGCTCGCCGGCCAGCTGCCCGCACTCGTGATCGCGGCAGCCCTGGCTGTCATCGGCCTGCTGAGCGCTGTCTTGCATCTCGGTGGGCCCGACGTCGGACTGACGGTGGGTACCGCCGTGACATATTGCGTGACGGGGCTGGCCCAGCTGAGCCTGGTGGTCCTGGTGCTGTTGCTGCTGGGTGGTGCGCTGGCCGGGCGCGAGGGGGTCCTGGACCCGGACGCGATGAGGTCGGGGTGGGTCGTCGCCGCGGTCGCGGCGGGTTGCCTCCTGCTCCAGTACCCGGTCATGTCCGCCTGTCTCGCACTGTCGGAGGCGACGGAGTTCCCGAGTGATGGCGAGGTGGCCGGCCGGGGCGTGACCACCCTGCTGCTGGCCCTGGTGGTCACTGTCCTGCTGCTGCGCTCGCGCGGCTCCGACCGGGCCTCGGCGGTGCGGCGCACCAGCGGCTACGTCCTGATGGGCATCATCCTGGTCAAACTGTGTCTCTACGATCTGGTGGTGCTCCACGGTGTGATCCGCGTGGTGGCCTTCATCGGCGTGGGCCTGCTGATGCTCGGTCTGGCCACGGCCTACTCGCGCAGTCTGCGGCCCGGCCCGGATCGCGACCGTTGAATGGGCGTGCGCAAGGCACACGCCGCAACTCACTAGACTGTCGCGATGGGGCGGGTCAGGTGTCCGCCCGGCAAATTGTCGACAGCATCGAGGGGGAAGGCCCATGAGCGGCCCCAACACGAACTACGACCCGGTGCAGGTCAGCGCTCTCGATGCCGAGCAGATCGAGGCGAGGGTCGCTGAAGCCCTGGCCGCGATCGCGGGTGCCTCGAGCACGGCAGAACTGAAGCAGGTCCGAATCGCCCACACCGGTGATCACTCGCCACTGGCCTTGGCCAACCGGGAGATCGGAGCGCTGCCCCCCGCGGCGCGCAAGGACGCCGGAAGGCGCGTCGGCGCCGCCCGCGGCACCGTCAACAGGGCACTGGCAGCCCGCACCGAGGAGATCGCCGAGTCGGAGCTGCAGGCCGCGCTGGCGGCCGAGACCGTCGACGTCACCCTGCCTGTCGACGAGCACCCGGCAGGGGCCCTGCACCCGGTCACGGCGCTGATCGACATGGTCTCCGACATCTTCACCTCGATGGGGTGGGAGGTCGCCGAGGGGCCCGAGTGCGAGTCAGAGTGGTTCAACTTCGACGCCCTGAACCTGGGCACCGATCACCCGGCCCGCGCCCTCCAGGACACCCTGTGGGTCGACCCGGTCTCCGACGGCAAGTGCCTGCGGACCGCCACCAGCCCGGTCCAGATCCACACCCTGCTCTCGCGCGGCGCGCCGGTGCGCATCATCAGCCCCGGCAAGGTCTTCCGCGCCGACGAGTACGACGCCACCCACCTGCCGGTCTTCCATCAGGTCGAGGGACTGTGCGTCGACGAGGGCATCTCGATGGCCCATCTACGAGGCACGCTCAACCACTTCGCGCGCGCCGTCTTCGGTGACGTGCGGACCCGCTTCCGCCCCCACTACTTCCCCTTCACCGAGCCCAGCGCCGAGGTCGACGTCGAGTGCTTCGTCTGCCACGGGGAGTCCGTCGGCCACCCCGAGCGCCCCTGCCGGACCTGCCGGTCCGAGGGCTGGATCGAATGGGGGGGCTGCGGTGTGGTCAATCCCCGGGTGCTCGCCGCCTGCGGGATCGACACCGACGTCTACTCCGGATTCGCCTTCGGCATGGGCCTGGACCGCACCGTGATGGTGCGCAACAACGCCCCCGACCTGCGCGAGTTCGTCGAGGGCGACGTCCGATTCAGCCGTTCGCTGCTGGGAGGAGCACGATGAGGGTTCCAATGTCATGGCTGAAGGCCATGATCGATCTTCCCGAGGGCACCGCGACCTCCGACGTCGCGGCCCTCATCACCGAACACACGGCCGCCGTCGAGCGGATCGAGGTCATCGGGGGAGAGGTGAGCGGGCCCGTCGTGGTCGGCCGCGTCGTCTCCGCCGAGCCGCAGCCGCAGAAGAACGGCAAGACCATCATGTGGTGCCGTGTCGACGTGGGAGCCGAGCTCAACGCGCAGGGTCACGCCAAGAATGCCGACGGCGCCGATGCCGGCCGCGGTATCGTCTGCGGGGCCCACAACTTCGCTGTCGGCGATCTCGTCGTGGTCGCCCTGCCCGGAGCCGAACTGCCCGGAGGATTCGCCATCAGCGCGCGCAAGACCTATGGGCACATGTCCGACGGGATGATCTGCGCCTCCGACGAGCTCGGTACCGGCACCGATCACACCGGCATCATCGTGCTGCCCGAGTCCATCGACGGACGGCCGCTGGACCCCGGAGAGGACGCCCGCCAGATCCTCGGGATCCCCGAGGACGTCCTCGAGATCGACGTCACCCCCGACATCGGCTACTGCATGTCGATCCGCGGCATCGCCCGCGAGCTCGCCCAGGTGATGGGCATCCATTTCAGCGATCCTTATCGCGAGGCTCCGGTCGGGCCTGTCGAGGGGCCCGTACAGGTGAGGATCGACGATCCCGCCTGCTCGCAGTTCGTGGCGCTGCCGGTCACCGGTCTCGATCCTCGCGCCACGACGCCGTCCTACATCGCCGATCGTGTCGCCCGCGCCGGGATGCGACCGATCAACCTCGCGGTCGACGTCACCAACTACGTCATGATCGAGTCGGGGCAACCCCTCCACGCCTACGACCAGGACAAGGTCAGCGGCGCCATCGTGGTACGCCGGGCCGCCGAGGGCGAGCATCTGGTGACCCTCGACGACACGGACCGGACGCTGGACCCCGACGATCTGCTGATCACCGACGACTCGGGCCCGATCGGTCTGGCGGGGGTGATGGGCGGTGCCGCCACCGAGATGACGGGTGAGTCCACGAGCATCATCCTCGAGGGAGCCCACTTCGAGGGCACCGCCGTCGCCCGCAGCTACCGTCGCCACAGACTGGGCTCGGAGGCTTCCCGGCGCTTCGAGCGGGGCGTCGACCCGGTGTGCGCCCACACCGCCGTCATCCGTGCCGCCGAACTGCTCAAGCTTCACGGCGGCGCGCGGATCGGCACCCCGACGATCGTGGGGGAGGTGGCCGCGATGCCGCAGTGCCACATCTCGTCCGACCTGCCGGGCAGGATTCTCGGCATCCCGGTCACCAGGGAGAAGGTCATCGAGATCCTCTCGGCCTCCCGGGTGCAGGTCACCGCGCTCGGAGACACCCTCTCCCTCGTCCCGCCGACCTGGCGACCCGACCTGGTGGACCCCTACGACTACGTCGAGGAGGTGGGCCGCAAACTCGGATTCGACCAGATCGAGCCGGCCGAACCCCCGGTGACCGCCGGGACCGGGCTCACTGCCGCGCAGCGAGGACGACGCGCCGCACTGGCGGCGGTGGCCGGAGCCGGATTCGTCGAGGTCATCTCGCTGCCCTTCATCGGGGACGCCGAACTCGACGCCATGGGCCTGCCGCCCGACGACGACCGCCGCCGGACCGTGGCCCTGGCGAACCCGCTGGACGACACCCGCCGGTACCTGAGGACCAGCCTGCTGCCCGGACTGTTCCAGGCCGTCACCCGGAACCTCTCGCGATCCCAGGACGACCTGGCCCTCTTCGAGTGCGGCACGATCTTCCTGAGTACCGGATCGGCGCCCGCTCCCAGGCCGTCTGTCGAGCACCGGCCCAGCGACGAGGAGCTGGACGCGATCAGTGCGTCCCTTCCCGACCAGCCCAGGATGCTGGCCGGGGTGCTCACCGGTGACTGGCGTCCCCAGGGCTGGCGAGGCGAGGCGCGCGCCGCCGACTGGACCCACGCGGTGATGTTGGCGACCGAGGCAGCGGCAGCGGTCGGGCTGAGGCTGGAGAGACGCTCCGAGCAGCGCGCGCCCTGGCATCCCGGACGCTGCGCCGGGCTGGTGGTCGAAGGGGAGCTCATCGGGTGCGCCGGGGAGCTGCACCCTCAGGTGTGCAAGGCCGCAGGGCTTCCGGCGCGCTCCTGTGCCGTGGAGCTCGATCTCGATGCGCTGCTGGCAGCCGCCCCGCACACCGGAGAGATCTCGCAGCTGTCGGGCTTCCCGGTGGCCAAGGAGGACGTCGCTCTGGTGGTCGAGGAATCGGTGCCCTCGGAGTCCGTGCGGCAGGCCCTCATCCTGGGTGCCGGCCCACTGCTGGAGTCTGTGGAGCTGTTCGACGTCTACACCGGGTCCCAGGTGGGCCAAGGACACAAGTCTCTGGCCTTCAACCTGCGGCTTCGGGCCCTGGACCGAACCCTCACCGACGCCGATGCCGCCCGGGCGCGGGATGCCGCGGTCGGAGAGGCGACCCGCCAGTTCGGGGCCGAGCTGCGGTCCTGATCCCGACGAGATGGGCATGACGACGGGCCCCGGGGACATCCCCGGGGCCCGTCGGCGTCCGGCTCCGGAACCTCAGGCGTTGACCGGGAGCCGGCTTCCGATCCCCCGGTGGCGGATCGGCACAGAGTCGTCGTCGGGATCGGCCGCGGGCGGTTCCGCGGACGCCGACGACGGTGAGCCCTCGAGGACGAATCCGGCGTCGTGGATCATCTCCAGGTCCGCGGCTCCGGCGGCGCCCTCGCTGGTGAGGTAGTCGCCCAGGAAGATGGAGTTGGCGACCTCCAGGGCCAGCGGCTGGAGGGTCCGCAGATGCATCTCCCGGCCGGCGGCCGCACGCACCTCGGCGTCGGGATGGATGAACCGCACCATCGACAGGATCCGAAGGCATCGTAATGGTGTCAGTTCACGTCCGTGGCCGGCCAGCGGAGTGCCCTCGAATGGCAGCAGGAAGTTCACCGGGACCGAGTCGACCCCGCGGCACCGCAGATCGGTGATGACCTCGACGAGTTCCTCGTCGGACTCGCCCATTCCCGCGATCACCCCGGAGCACGGTGACAGGCCATTGCGCTTCAGCACATCGAGGGTGTCCATCCGGTCCTGGTACGAATGGGTGGAGCAGATGCTCCCGTAATGGCTGCGGGCCGTATTGGCGTTGTGGTTGTAGGCGTCGGCGCCGGCACGGTGGAGGGCGGACGCCTTCTCGTCATCGAGGAATCCCAGGCAGACGCAGACCTCGACGTCGGGATGCTCGGCCTTGATATCGGCGACCGTCGCACCGACCCGGTCCACGTCGCGCCGACCGGGCCCATGTCCCGAGGCGACCAGGCAGACCCGGCGCGCTCCGCCGGAGATGCCGGCCTCCACGGCGTCACGGACCACCTGGGCGTCCGCCCAGGAGTACTTCATGATGTCGGCCCGGGAGCCGAGGCGCTGGGAGCAGTAGGAGCAGTCCTCGGGGCACAGGCCGCTCTTGAGATTCACCAGATAGTTCAGCCTCACACGGTTCCCGAAGTAGTGGCGGCGCAGTCTTCCGGCGGCCGCGACGATCGGCATCGTCTGTGCGTCGGGGGCGCGCAGCAGCTGCAGCGCCTGATCGGGGGTCGCGGAGGATCCCTCCAGACCCGCACGCACCATCTCGGATAGATTCATGAATGGCTCCTGAATTGTCATGGGGCGGTCAACAGCGTGATTGAACGGTGTTCAGCCTGAACGCTGTTCAACATATCCCATCGGGATCCGGCCGGATCATCGGGTGGGGCGACGGGAAGGCTCAGATGTCTCTGAATCGGCAGGAGGTCGTGCGGGCGGCGGTCGAGGTGCTGGATCAGTACGGCCTGGAGGATCTGACGATGCGCCGGCTCGCCGGACTCCTCGGGGTCAAGGCCGGAGCGCTCTACTGGCATGTGGAGAACAAGCAGACTCTGCTGGCCCTGGTGAGCGACGAGATCCTCGCCTCGCCGACGGGGAACACTCCCGATCGCGATGTCGCGGATCGGAATCAGGGCCTGGCGGAGGGAATCCGTGCGTGGGCAGGCTCTTTCCGCACCGCCCTGCTGCGACACCGGGACGGTGCGGAGCTGGTCTCCTCGACCCTGCCTGTCAGGCTGGGGAGCGTGGACCCGGGCGAGCCGGTTCGCGAGCTCCTGGGGCGTTGCGGGCTGTCGGGTCAGCAGCGCTACTGCTCGAGAGCCCTGGTCCACTTCGTGCTGGGGCACGTGACCGAGGAGCAGACGCGCTCCCAGTTGCATGAGCTGGGAGTGGTCGGGGAGTTTGACGCCCGAGGTGAGGAGGAGGACTTCGATCGGGGGCTGGAACTGCTGGTGACCGGGGTCTGCGCACTGGTGCGGTAGCGCGACCGTCCATCCGCAGGAGTTGAGAATGTCGAACCCCGACTGCATACTTATGCTGAACGATGCATGGAATTCGGGGCCGAGGGTCTTCGAGGATGGAGCCGGGATGACTGAGGGTAGCAGCGGGGCGCCGGCGTCGCGAACCGCTCGCCAGGCCAGGATCCGTGAACTGGTGTCCTCCGGCCACGTGTCCTCCCAGTCGGAGCTCGGGGCGAGTCTGGCGGCCGAGGGGATGGCTGTCTCCCAGGGGACGCTCTCGCGGGACCTGGTGGAGATCGGGGCGGTGCGCGCTCGCGATATGAACGGCAACCCCTGCTACACGATTCCGGAGGGGGACCATCCCTCTGATGTGACGACCGGATCCCCGGCCTGGAGCAGGTTGGCGCGGCTGACCCGGGAGCTGTGTACCGGGGTCCAGCACAATGACACGCTGGTGGTGCTGAAGACGCCGCCGGGGGCCGCACAGTACTTCGGCTCGGCGATCGACCGTTCAGGGTCCCGGGCGATCCTGGGGACGATCGCCGGGGATGACACCATCGCCCTCATCTGCGCCGCAGAGGTCAGTGCCGATGCCCTGGCGGATGCGTTCACCCAGATGGCAGAGACCGGGCTACCGGCCCTCCTGCTGTCAGAGGGGAGCTGACCGTCGGCGGAGCCGAGATCGCACCACCGGTAGGGTGAGGGCGTTGTTCATCACCGAATCCAGAGGAGGACAGAACGGTGACAGACCTGCTGGAGGAGCTCGAGTGGCGGGGCATGGTTGCCGCTTCGACCGACCGTGAGGCCCTTGCGGCCCATCTTGCCCAGGGGCCTGTGACCTTCTATGTGGGCTTCGATCCGACCGCGGCGAGCCTGCACATCGGCCATCTCGTCCAGCTCATGCTGGTACGGGCACTCCAGGAGCGCGGGCATCACCCGTTGCTGCTGGTGGGCGGCGCGACCGGACTCATCGGCGATCCCAAGATGACCGGGGAGCGCAAGATGAATGACGAGAGGGTCGTCGCCGGTTGGGTGGAGTCGATCAAGGAGCAGGTCGGCAGGTACGTCGATCTCGACGGCCCCAATCCTGCCCGGATCGTCAACAACTACGACTGGACGAGCCGGTACAACGCCGTCGAGTTCCTGCGCGACGTCGGCAAGTACTTCTCCGTGAACAGGATGCTCGCCAGAGACGTCGTCGCCCGACGGCTCGACAGCGGGATCTCCTACACCGAGTTCAGCTACGTCCTGCTCCAGTCGCTGGATTACGCGGAGCTGCACAAGCAGTACGGCTGCACCCTCCAGACCGGCGCCCAGGACCAGTGGGGCAACATCACCGCCGGCGCCGAGTTCATCAGGCGCACGAGCGGGGATGTGGTGCACGGCCTGGTGACACCTCTGCTCACGAAGGCCGACGGGACGAAGTACGGCAAGACCGAGTCGGGGACGGTGTGGGTGGATCCGGATCTCACGAGTGCCTATGCCTTCCACCAGTTCTTCCTGAACGCGGAGGACTCGAAGGTCATCGACTACCTCAAGATCTTCAGCCCGAGGAGCCACGAGGAGATCGACGAGCTGGACCGCCAGACCAGGGAGGAGCCGTGGCGCAGAGCTGCCCAGCACGCACTGGCCGACGACATCACCGACCTTGTCCACGGGAGTGACCAGCGGCGCGCCGCGGTGGAAGCGGGGAAGGCGCTCTTCGGTCGCGGAGAGCTCGCGGATCTGGACGTGACGACCGTGGGGGCCGTTGCGAATGAGATCGGGGCGATCTCCATCGAGGGCGCGGAGATGCCCACGGTGCCTGAGGCCATGGCTATGGCCGGCGTCGTCGAGTCGAAGTCGGCGGGGCGACGTGCGGTCGCCGAGGGCGGAGCCTACCTCAACAACATCAAGGTGACTGATGCCGAGCGACGGCTGGAGCCGGCAGACTTCCTCCAGGGCCGTCTGGCGCTGCTGCGCCGGGGCAAGAAGACGGTCGGCGGGCTGACCCCCTTGAGATCTGCGTCAGGACCTGCCCGCTGACGGTATCCGGATGTCCTCTCGGCCCCCCGGTTTGCACACCGGGGGGCCGACGTGTAACGTTCAGCGGGCCTCGGGCGAGCCGATGGTTCGGGACATCCCGGATCAAGGCCGTCATGAGGACGACTTTCTTCTTCCACTCTCATATGACCAAGGACACGGTGTGCCTGCAGACGCAGCCACCAAAGTCCGGGTCGAGGGCGAAAGAGCCGGCCGCGCCACCTCGGTTTGACCCGAAGTGACGTGACAGGTAAAGTAAGCCGAGCTGCCGCAGGGTGGCCAGGATTAATGAATGACCGACTTTCCGTCAAGGGATTGACGTTGTTCAGGACCTCTGGTTGGAATTCTTCGAGTTTGACTTCGGGGGATTGCAACAGTAGAGTTTTCCAGGCCGCTTAAGGGTGGTTGGGGATGCTGGGATTGTTTTCTGGTGTTTCTGTGTCTGGTGGGTGGTCCGGGTTTGTGTTCGGGTTGTTTATCGGGTAGGTTGGTGTGGTCGCTTTCGGGCGGAACTGCTGGGATTCTTCGGGGTTCTGGTGGGTTGTGGATGGCGGGTTTCCGGGTTTGTGTTTCCGGGGGTTCGGGGTCTATGATGGTGGGGTTGCCTCATGATGTTGGCTGGGTTTCTGGTCGGGGTTGTGGTGTGTGTGTGATGCTTGAGAACTCAACAGTGTGTCTTTTTTGTAGTCAATAGGATTTTGTTTGATGCACGCTTGATTGTGTGTGTCGGATTTGTTTATTGATTCCTTTGATTTGATTCTGATGGATCGGATGATTTTTTTGTCAGGTTTGTTGGGGTCAGTGTTTTGGATTCTTTGATGTGTGTCACTGGTGCCGTGTCTTCTGCTTTCGGGTGGGGGGTGTGGTGGTGATATTTTTTCATTGGAGAGTTTGATCCTGGCTCAGGACGAACGCTGGCGGCGTGCTTAACACATGCAAGTCGAACGGTAAGGCCTCTTCGGGGGTACACGAGTGGCGAACGGGTGAGTAACACGTGAGTAACCTGCCCTTCACTTCGGGATAACGCTAGGAAACTGGTGCTAATACCGGATATGAGCTCTCATCGCATGGTGGGGGTTGGAAAATTGTGGTGGTGGTGGATGGACTCGCGGCCTATCAGCTTGTTGGTGAGGTAGTGGCTCACCAAGGCGGTGACGGGTAGCCGGCCTGAGAGGGTGACCGGCCACATTGGGACTGAGATACGGCCCAGACTCCTACGGGAGGCAGCAGTGGGGAATATTGCACAATGGGCGGAAGCCTGATGCAGCAACGCCGCGTGCGGGATGACGGCCTTCGGGTTGTAAACCGCTTTCACCAGGGACGAAGGTGCCTTTCGGGGTGTTGACGGTACCTGGAGAAGAAGCACCGGCTAACTACGTGCCAGCAGCCGCGGTGATACGTAGGGTGCGAGCGTTGTCCGGATTTATTGGGCGTAAAGGGCTCGTAGGCGGTTGATCACGTCGGAAGTGAAAACTTGGGGCTTAACCCTGAGCGTGCTTTCGATACGGGTTGACTTGAGGAAGGTAGGGGAGAATGGAATTCCTGGTGGAGCGGTGGAATGCGCAGATATCAGGAGGAACACCAGTGGCGAAGGCGGTTCTCTGGACCTTTCCTGACGCTGAGGAGCGAAAGCGTGGGGAGCAAACAGGCTTAGATACCCTGGTAGTCCACGCTGTAAACGGTGGGTACTAGGTGTGGGGTCCATTCCACGGATTCCGTGCCGTAGCTAACGCATTAAGTACCCCGCCTGGGGAGTACGGCCGCAAGGCTAAAACTCAAAGGAATTGACGGGGCCCCGCACAAGCGGCGGAGCATGCGGATTAATTCGATGCAACGCGAAGAACCTTACCTGGGTTTGACATGGATTGGTAACGGTCAGAGATGGCCGCCCCCCTTGTGGGCCGGTTCACAGGTGGTGCATGGCTGTCGTCAGCTCGTGTCGTGAGATGTTGGGTTAAGTCCCGCAACGAGCGCAACCCTCGTCCACTGTTGCCAGCATTTGGTTGGGGACTCAGTGGAGACCGCCGGGGTCAACTCGGAGGAAGGTGGGGATGACGTCAAGTCATCATGCCCCTTATGTCCAGGGCTTCACGCATGCTACAATGGCCGGTACAAAGAGTGGCGACATCGTGAGGTGGAGCGAATCTCAAAAAGCCGGTCTCAGTTCGGATTGGGGTCTGCAACTCGACCCCATGAAGTCGGAGTCGCTAGTAATCGCAGATCAGCAACGCTGCGGTGAATACGTTCCCGGGGCTTGTACACACCGCCCGTCAAGTCATGAAAGTCGGTAACACCCGAAGCCGGTGGCCCAACACGTGAGTGGGGGAGTCGTCGAAGGTGGGACTGGTAATTAGGACTAAGTCGTAACAAGGTAGCCGTACCGGAAGGTGCGGCTGGATCACCTCCTTTCTAAGGAGCTTTCTGGAGGCCTCCAGGTCGGCCCGTGCGGGTCGGGTGGGGGTTCAGGCTGTCGGCCCTTCGGGGTTGGTGGTGCTTCTGAGTGGAATGTTGACTGCCTGCCCGGTGTCGCCGGGTGGTCCTGCACGGTGGTGCGGGTGGGGAGGGCACGCTGTTGGGGTTCTGGGGTATCACCTGTAGGTGGTGGCCTGGTGTGGCGGACATCGCTGTTGCATTGATCCTGTCGGGGTTGGTGTGGTGGGTGTCTCGTGTGGTGGTTGAGAACTGTACAGTGGATATGAGCATCTTTGTAGATTTTTTGTAATGTGTTGTGTTGCAAGCTACTAAGTGCGGTCGGTGGATGCCTTGGCACCAAGAGCCGATGAAGGACGTTGTAACCTGCGATAAGCCCCGGGGAGTTGGTAGACGAACTGTGATCCGGGGGTCTCCGAATAGGGAAACCTTGAATTGCCGGAGTCATGTCCGGTGACCCTGCCCTGAATGTATAGGGGTGTGGGAGGGAACGTGGGGAAGTGAAACATCTCAGTACCCACAGGAAGAGAAAACAAATAGTGATTCCGTGAGTAGTGGCGAGCGAAAGCGGATGAGGCCAAACCGTGTGTGTGTTCAAGCCGGCAGGCGTTGCATGCGCGGGGTTGTGGGGTCGGTCCGGGTCAACTGCCGTTGGCTGGTCCAGTGATAAATGGTGTGTGAAGTCGAAGCGTCTGGGAAGGCGTACCGGAGTGGGTGAGAGTCCCGTAGACGTGAGCATGCCACTGGTGATCGATACCCCAAGTAGCGCGGAACTCGTGAAATTCCGCGTGAATCCGGCGGGACCACCCGTCAAGCCTGAATACTCCTTGGTGACCGATAGTGAATAGTACCGTGAGGGAATGGTGAAAAGTACCCCGGGAGGGGAGTGAAAGAGTTCCTGAAACCGGCCGCATACAATCCGTCGGAGCCTGCCCGTGTGGTGGGTGACGGCGTGCCTATTGAAGAATGAGCCTGCGAGTTAGTGGCATGTGGCGAGGTTAACCCGTGTGGGGGAGTCGTAGCGAAAGCGAGTCCGATAAGGGCGTGAGTCGCGTGTTCTAGACCCGAAGCGGTGTGATCTATCCATGGCCAGGATGAAGCGACGGTAAGACGTCGTGGAGGTCCGCACCCACTTCAGTTGAAAATGGAGGGGATGAGCTGTGGATAGGGGTGAAAGGCCAATCAAACACTGTGATAGCTGGTTCTCCCCGAAATGCATTTAGGTGCAGCGTCGCGTGGTCCTTGTTGGAGGTAGAGCACTGGATGATCTAGGGGGCCTATCAGCTTACCGAAATCAGCCAAACTCCGAATGCCGGCAAGTGTAGCGTGGCAGTGAGACGGCGGGGGATAAGCTTCGTCGTCGAGAGGGAAACAGCCCAGATCATCAGCTAAGGCCCCTAAGCGGTGGCTAAGTGGAAAAGGATGTGGAGTTGCGGTGACAACCAGGAGGTTGGCTTGGAAGCAGCCATCCTTGAAAGAGTGCGTAATAGCTCACTGGTCAAGTGATTCCGCGCCGACAATGTAGCGGGGCTCAAGCCGTCCGCCGAAGCTGTGGCAACCAGGTTTCCTGGTTGGGTAGGGGAGCGTCGTGTTCTCGGTGAAGCGGTCTGGTGACGGATCGTGGAGGGGATGCGAGTGAGAATGCAGGCATGAGTAGCGAATGACGGGTGAGAAACCCGTCCGCCGAATATCCAAGGGTTCCAGGGTCAAGCTAATCTGCCCTGGGTGAGTCGGGACCTAAGGCGAGGCCGACAGGCGTAGTCGATGGACGACCAGTTGATATTCTGGTACCGGTGTAGCACCGTCCGTGTCGAGGCGTGTGATGCTAAGCATGCGAGTCCCTGTTCTGCAGGCCTTTGGTCTGTGGGGTGGGTGGTGAGTGTGTGAACCGATCATGTAGTAGGCAAGCTGCGGAGGGACGCAGGGAGGTAGCTCAACCCCAGCGATGGTTGTCTGGGGCTAAACGTGTGGACCGTCCGGTAGGTAAATCCGCCGGGCATGATGGTTGAGGCGTGATGGCGAGCCCACTGTGTGGGTGAGTGAGTGATCCTGTACTGCCGAGAAAAGCTTCGTGAGCGAGGTGTGAGCCGCCCGTACCCTAAACCGACACTGGTGGATTGGTAGAGTATACCGAGGCGATCGAGAGAATCATGGTGAAGGAACTCGGCAAAATGACCCCGTAACTTCGGGATAAGGGGTGCCCGAGCCGTCCGGCCTGTACTGGCTGGTGGCGGTGAGGGTCGCAGAGTCCAGGGGGAAACGACTGTTTACTAAAAACACAGGTCCGTGCGAAGTCGTAAGACGATGTATACGGACTGACTCCTGCCCGGTGCTGGAAGGTTAAGGGGAACTGTCAGGGCCTTCGGGTTCGAAGCGGTGAACTTAAGCCCCAGTAAACGGCGGTGGTAACTATAACCATCCTAAGGTAGCGAAATTCCTTGTCGGGTAAGTTCCGACCTGCACGAATGGAGTAACGATTTCCCTACTGTCTCCACCATGAACTCGGTGAAATTGCATTACGAGTAAAGATGCTCGTTACGCGCAGCAGGACGGAAAGACCCCGGGACCTTTACTATAGTTTGGTATTGGTGATCGGTGCGACTTGTGTAGGATAGGTGGGAGACGGTGAAGCGGCCACGCCAGTGGTTGTGGAGTCATTGTTGAAATACCACTCTGGTCGTTCTGGTTACCTCACCTCGGACCGTGATCCGGTTCAGGGACAGTGCCTGATGGGTAGTTTGACTGGGGCGGTCGCCTCCTAAAAGGTAACGGAGGCGCCCAAAGGTTCCCTCAGCCTGGTTGGTAATCAGGTGTCGAGTGCAAGTGCACAAGGGAGCTTGACTGTGAGACAGGCATGTCGAGCAGGGACGAGAGTCGGGACTAGTGATCTGACGGTGGCTTGTGGAAGTGCCGTCACTCAACGGATAAAAGGTACCCCGGGGATAACAGGCTGATCTTGCCCGAGCGCTCACAGCGACGGCATGGTTTGGCACCTCGATGTCGGCTCGTCGCATCCTGGGGCTGGAGTCGGTCCCAAGGGTTGGGCTGTTCGCCCATTAAAGCGGCACGCGAGCTGGGTTTAGAACGTCGTGAGACAGTTCGGTCCCTATCCGCTGCGCGCACAGGAATCTTGAGAAGAGCTGTCTCTAGTACGAGAGGACCGAGACGGACTGACCTCTGGTGTGCCAGTTGTTCCGCCAGGAGCATGGCTGGTTGGCTACGTCGGGTCGTGATAACCGCTGAAAGCATCTAAGCGGGAAGCACGCTTCAAGATGAGGGTTCCCACAGATGAATCTGGTAAGGCCCCCGGTAGACCACCGGGTTGATAGGCCGGACGTGGACACACTGCAAGGTGTGGAGCTGACCGGTACTAATAGGCCGAGGGCTTGCCCTCAACACGTTCATCACTGATCTGCAACGCTTGTATCCACTGTACGGCTCCCGGCCACCACACCCCCTTGGGGGTGTGCGGCACCGAGAGTGAGAGTGTGTGTGTCACAATTCGATATAGTTCCATGAACCGAACACCATGATTCTGGTGTTCCGGTGGCCATGGCTGGAGGGAAACACCCGGACCCATTCCGAACCCGGAAGTTAAGCCTCCACACGCCGATGGTACTGCCCACGCCAGTGGGTGGGAGAGTAGGACGCCGCCGGAACACCACCCACACTCCCACAAGACAAGAAGAGGGGGGTCCCGCACCGAACCGGTGCAGGACCCCCCTCTTCTTGCCCCGCCACACACCACACACACCCGCCACAACCCACACCACCTCAGGCGACGCGAAGCATGATGGTGCGATCGCCGTTGTGCCCGACGGCGGTGAATCCGGCGTTCTGGAAGAGGGCGGCGGTGCGGAGGTCCTCGGCGTCGACGGCAAGACTGACCGAACGGACGCCTGCGGCGTCGGCTGCTTGAAGAGTGCTGGCGAGCAGGAAGCTGCCGTGCCCCTGCTCCCGGGCATCCGGTGCGATACCGATGATGAGTTCCGGAATACCGGGCGCGACGTAGCCCAGACCCGGATCCTCGGCCGGGCGCAAGGTGAGCCAGCAGGCGCCCACGGGCCGCCCCTCGGCCGAGCAGATGAGGCCGATCTGAGACGGCGTCCACAGGTCGAGGTAGTGGGCCAGGACGGGATCGTCGTGGCATTCCTGTACAGAGAGTGGTCCGGAGGGGCCGCCGACGGCCAGGCACAGCACGTGCACCATGAATCTGAGGTCTGCGGAGGTCGCTGTGCGTGTGGTGGCCATGACCCCCCAGCCTAGGACACATTCTCGTCCCGCTGCTCGCCCGGTGGGTGCTTCCCGCACTAGGATCGTGGCGTGATGAAGGCAGTGAAGTGGGTTCTCGTCGTTGTGGGTGCGGTGTGCCTGGGGATCGGCCTGTACATGGTTGTCAGGCTGTCGATGGACATGCGGACCATCATGGGGGCCGCCAACGCCGGTAAGAGCGTCGACGTCCTGCAGAATCCGATGAAGACCGTCTGGATCGTCGGTGCCGTCGCGCTGATCGCGGGCGTGCTGCTGGGCCTGGGCATCGGCCTGCCCCGGCGGACCATCGGCTCGGTGCGACGCCGGACCCTGGAGGGTGCGGCGGCTCAGCGTGAGAACGCGATCCGTGAGAATGCCCTGCGGCGCTCCGGTAGGGCGCAGGTCGACGAGGGTGCGTCCGAGGATGCTGCGGAACTGCCGGCCGAGAGTTCGCGACCCGAACTGGGGACCGCTGAGGGGGGCGAGGATCAGCGATGAGTCTGCGCACTGCCGAGCACATGCTTGTCACCTCGTATGACGACGAGGGGCGCGCCCGGACGAGCCTGGAGCAGCTGGTGCCGGTGGCCGACGGTCAGGTCGGTTACTGGCTTGCCGACGACCGCGGGGTGCGCGAGCGATTTCCGGATGACTGCGTGGTCAGCGTGCGGGCGGCGACGTCGCGGGGGAAACCGGTCATTGAGGAGCCGGTCGTGGAGGGCCGGGCGTCAGTCCTGTCAGAGGGCCCGGTCTACGAGCAGATCAAGGCCGCTGTAGGGGACAAGTACCCGAGCCGATCATGGCTGAGCTCGGCGGTCGACAAGACGAAGGAGATCTTCGGAGGTCGGACGCCGGAGTGTGCCGTGCTGATCCACCTGCTGGGTTGAGGTGCCGCTCACCGGGCCAGGCAGACCCCTGTGGCATGGATCGGGCAGTAGCCGAAGGGATTGGCTTCCAGGTACTGCTGGTGCTCGGCCTCGGCCAGATGGAAGGGATGACCCTCGGCCATCTCGACGGTCGTCGTGATCTGCCCGTACCCCTCGTCGAGGAGGGCCGTCTGGTACTGGCCCCGGACCGCCGCGGCGGTGACGTACTGGTCGCTGAGAGTGCACCAGATCGCCGATCGGTACTGGGTGCCGACGTCGTTGCCCTGGCGCATGCCCTGGGTGGGGTCGTGGTTCTCGAAGAAGAGGCGCAGCACCTCCTCGGTCGGCAGCACCGAGGGATCATAGGTCACCCTGACGGTCTCGGCGTGGCCGGTGCGCCCGGTGCAGACCTCCTGATAGGTGGGATTGGGCGTGACGCCGCCCATGTACCCGACCGCCGTCATGAGGACGCCGTCGGTCTGCCAGTACAGCTTCTCCGCGCCCCAGAAGCATCCCAGGGCCAGGTAGATCACCTGCGCGTTGTCGAAGTGGTGGTCCAGGGGCGCGCCGAGAACACGATGCCGGAAGGGCATCGCGAGGACCGGTTCGGAGCGGCCCGGCAGAGCACGGGCCGGATCGATGGTCTCGTCGCCGTTCATGAGTCCTCCTCAGTTCCCCGCCGCCGGGGTACCGCTCGAGTTGATGACTGCTGCGTCAACGGCTGCGACCCGGCAACCTATTCCCGCAGGTCCAGTCGCCAGTCGACGGGCTCGGCGCCCTGCTTCTCGAGGAGTTCATTGGTGCGGCTGAACGGCCGGGATCCGAAGAATCCGTACCGGGCCGACATGGGCGAGGGGTGGGGCGACTTCACCACGGGCACGTCGCCGAGCACCGGTTCCAGTGTCTGGGCGTCGCGGCCCCACAGAATGGCGACGAGTGGGCCTCCGCGCGCCACCAGCGATTCGATCGCGAGCTGGGTGACCTGCTCCCACCCCTTGTTGCGGTGGGAGGCGGGCTTGCCGGGACGCACCGTCAAGCACCTGTTGAGCAGCAGGACGCCCTGCTCGAACCATCCGGTCAGATCGCCGTGGGGGCACGGAGGGATCCCCAGATCGGACTGCAGCTCGGCATAGATGTTCTGCAGGGAGCGAGGCAGGGGACGCACATCGCGTTCCACCGCGAAGCTCAGGCCGACCGGGTGGCCGGGAGTCGGATACGGATCCTGGCCGACGATGAGCACCTTGACCTGAGACATCGGCAGGGTGAAGGCGCGCAGCACCCGATCGCCGGCGGGCAGGTAGCCGTGGCCCTCCGCCAACTCGGACCTCAGGAAGTCGCCCATCGAGTGGATGACCGGTTCGACGGGTGCCAGGGCCTCGGCCCAGTCCTCGGCGACGAGCCGGTTCAGGGGTTGGGCAGTCATGGACACCTCCGTGAATCCGCGGCTGGCCAGCAGATGTCGCTGACCACTGACCGGAATAACGCTACCGTTCAGATCGTCGGGCCGAACGCGGCCCCGGGGAGAGGACGGCCATGACAGCTCGGGACGCCAGCGACAGGTCGCGCCGCGAGGCTCGCGATTACGGCGCCGACACCACGCCCGACGGGCCGGAAGATCCCATTCCCCAAGGACTGCGCACCGCGGCCGGATGGTCGTGGCGGGTCATCGTCATCGGGGTTCTCGTCTACGTCGTCGCAACGGTGCTGGCGAAGATCTCGGAGGTCACGATCCCGGTCGCCGTGGCTCTCCTGCTCACCGCGGCGCTGTGGCCGCTGGCGAACCTGCTCACCCGTCACCGGGTACCCCGCGGACTGGCCTCAGGCCTGTGTCTGCTGGTCCTGGTGGTGGTCGTCGGCGGCATCTTCACCCTGGTCGGCGCCCAGATCGCCAGTCAGTGGCCGGTGCTCTCGGAGCAGTCCGTGGCCAGCTTCAAGCAGGTGACGCAGTGGCTGGACAAGGGACCACTGCACATCGGCAGCGACCAGATCAACGAGTACATCGCCAAGGTCGAGGCCTGGGCGAAGGGTTCCCAGGGCCGCATCGCCAGCTGGGCCGCAGCCGCCGGATCGGGTGTCGGCCGCTTCCTCGCAGGTCTGGTGATGGCTCTGTTCGCCATGTTCTTCTTCATCTTCCAGGGCAGTTCGATCTCCAGAAGCGTCTCCGTCCTCATTCCCCGTGGCAGTCGCCCTCGTATCCTGGAGGCCGCGACCAAGGGATGGGTCGCTCTGGTCGGCTATGTGCGGGCCGCAGTCGTCGTGGCCTTCGTCGATGGCCTGGGAGCCGGCATCGGAGCGGCCGTCATCGGATCAGGCGTGGCCGTGGCCATCGGCGCCCTCACCTTCGTGCTGGCCTTCGTGCCGATCGCCGGAGCGCTCATCGCCGGCGTCATCTCTGTGGCAGTGGTGCTGGTGACCCTCGGCTTCGTCAAGGCCGTCATCATGCTCATCATCTTCGTGGGCGTCATGGAGCTGGAGGGCCACGTCCTCCAGCCCTTCCTGCTCGGCAAGGCCGTCTCCATCCACCCTCTGGCGATTCTGCTGGGCATAGCCGTCGGCAGTGTCCTGGCGGGTATCGTCGGCGCCCTCTTCGCGATCCCGCTGGTCGCCTTCGGCGTGGCCTTCGCCAGAGCCATGGCCCACGTCGATGACGAGGAGGAAGAGGCCGAGGATGAGGAAGACGTCGACGAGGAGGACGCCGACGAAGGGCCCGGAACTCCGGACGAGGAGAACGCGGCGACCCCGTAGAATGTTGCGATATGAGCGCAACTCCTGAACTTTCCGGGATCCTCGCGGATCTCGCCGCCGGGCGTATCGATGCGGCCGAGGCCTCAAGACGTATCGAGGCCGTCAACCAGCAGGCCGATGAGGATCGCGCCGAGCAGGACGCGACGTCGGAACCGGCGTCGGCGCCGACCCCCGATCAGGGGGCCGGCGAAGAGGACACCGCCGGTGAGGGAATGGGGGCCGGGGCAGGGGACACTCCATCTGGAGCGCAGGCGGGCTCACGAGGCTTCTTCGACGAGTCCTGGAATCGGGTCCCCCCGGAAGCGCGGGAGGGGCTCAGGTCCGCCTGGAAACGGGTCACGGGGGTGGCGGAGTCGGTGGTCGACGCCGCCGGGGGCGCGACCGGCTCGCCCAGGCCCGGGCAGCGCGGCCCAGGAGGCACGGACGAGGCCTCCCATGACACCGTCACCCGGCTCTCCGTGCGTTGCGTGGGTCGCCGGGTCACCATCATCGGCGACCCCGCGACACCGGGCGTACAGGTGGAGGGCAAGCACAACCGGCGCAGGATCGGCGACATCGTCGAGATCACCTCGGAGGGACGCATCGCCCCGGACCTGTCAGGACTTCTCAGACTCAGGTTCCCCAAGGACTCCGAGGGGCTCAAGGACCTGGGTCTCGGCCCCGAACTCGTCATCCGGATGCATCCGGACCTGGCCCTTGACGTGGAGCTGGCCGGAGGCGCACTGCGCCTCTCAGGAGTGCCCGACGTCGATTCCGTTCGCGTCACCGCCGCAGTGGCAGACATCGCCGATATCCGGCACATCGGAGAGGCACTGTTCCAGGCCGGGGGCTCCACCCTCGTCGGACCGATCGACACGGGGCGCTCCCGGATCCGCGTCGAATCGGGCAACCTCACCGTCAAGCTTGCCGCCGGATCGAATGTCGCCGTCAGGGCGGATGCCCGGCCCGGACTCATCTCCTGGCCGGACGGCGGATCCTCGGTCGACGAGTACATCGTCGGCAACGGCTCGGCCCGGATGGACATGTCGACGGTGATGGGACGGATCGCGGTCAGGACCGTGTAGCCGGCAACCCTCGAGCGGGCCGGATCCCCTGTGAGGGAGATCTCGGAGATCAGTCAGTGACGTCGAGGACGGTGACCTCGATGGTCTTGCCGTTCGGGGCGTTGTAGGACGCCGTGGCGCCGACCTCCAGATCAAGTACGGCCGCCCCGAGGGGGGACTGCGGGGAATAGACGGGAGTGTCGACAGAGTCGTCGAGGCCCACCATCTCACGGGAACCGAGCAGGAATGTCTCCGTGTCGGACCTGTCGCCGAAGTAGCAGACTGTGACCTTCGATCCCGGCACCACCTTGTGGGAACCGGCAGGCTTCTCGCCGACCTGCGCATTGCGCAACATGTGGTCGAGCTGAATGATCCTGGCCTCGGCCTGACCCTGCTCCTCGCGAGCGGCATGGTAGCCGCCGTTCTCGGAGAGGTCGCCCTCGGAACGGGCCTCGGCAATCTTCTTGGAAATCTCGGTGCGGCCCTCACCCTTGAGGTAAGCGAGCTCCTTGGTGAGCTTGTCGAACGCCTCTTGGGTAAGCCACACGGTGTCTTGGGACTCAGGCATCCCCCTAGCCTACAGCTGCGGCACGGGGAGCCCCTATTCGCCCCGCGCCACCGGCTGTGCCGCGCAGGCTGTCATCGGGAGGCCTGGCAGTTCTCCAGCTGGGCGGTGACGGCCTTCGAGAACGTCTTCACGTGCGCCGTGATCCGCACGTCCTCGCTGGAGGCAGGGACGATCCGCAGCGGTGTCTCTCCGACCCGCTGGTTGTCCTGGGACAGGGCGTAGACGGTGCATGAGCCCGAGACGGAAGGATCGGAGCGGTGTACGTCGAGGGTCACCTCGACCGAGGAGTCACCGACCACCTGATAGCCGAACAGCTGGACCTGCATCGGCTCGTCGGAGTGATGCAGTCCCGACCACACCGTCCAGGCGACCAGCAGGGCGCCCGCCAGGCAGACGAGCGGAATCCACAGGCGGGGTCGGCGCCTGGGATAGCGCTGCGAGATCCGCTCACGCTCCTCGGGGCTGAGCCGTCCGCCAGTCTGAGCCGCACCGTCCGTCACGGGTGACATTCTGTCATTCGGGCTGGATCGGCGCCTCGTGGCTCGATACTGTCGAGGCATGCCAGTGGAGATGATCGGCCCGGGATTCCAGAACCTCATCGTGTTCCTCGCGCTGGCCGCATTCGGAGTGATCGCCTGGTTCAGCATCCGGCGCAACATCCGAGGCATCGACTTCGAGGAGGTGCCCTCGGGGCCAGAGCTCAAGCGGCCCGCATCCGAGGATCCGGCCGGGGATGCGGCAGGCGGCTCGGAGAAGTGATGTAGCGACGTCCGGAGCGGGGCCGCCAGCAGGTCGTGGGAACGTGTTAGCTTTCGGCTGACTGTCCCAGCATGTTGCAGATCTGTGAGCGCCCGTCAACTCGCGGCACTGGTCGACGTCGCTCCGACGACGGTGACGCGGATCGAGGCCGGAGCGGTCAGTCCTTCGTTTGACCTTGCGCAGGAGATCCTGGCGGTATTGGGAGCGCCGATCGGTGTCACGGGGGCTGCCGACGTCGGTGCGATAGCTGCCGCGCGACTGGCGCTCGATCCGAAGCTTGGCCTCGCGGTGACGCCGGGCGTCGAGGCGTGGTTACAGCGCTGGGCTCGGATCGGGCTCATCGACGTGAAAGGTCGTGCGATCAACGGCAAGGAAGCCGATTTGCTGTTTCGGGTTGGCAGGGTTGCCCGTCTCACTCGTCGTCCGGGTGCTGTCGACTTCAAGGCAGGTCCGACGGCTTACGACATTGCGGAGGCACTCGATACCGCAAGTATCGAGTATGCCGTGACCGGTGACGCTGGTGCGAACCTCTATCGCTCCAGCGCAGGGGAGGCGTGGCCGGTTCTCTACGTCGACGAAGTTGAGCGAGCGGCTGGAGTTGCCGGCCTTGTTCGCAAAGAGCGGGGCTCGTTCGGGATGCGGGTGACGCTGATCCCGTTCGACGGTGTCAGTGAGCTCGGGCGGACCAGGATCGACGGCATCACCGTCGTCGCGCGCGATCAGGCCGTCGTCGCGCGCGATCAGGCCGTCATCGACGCCTACGGCGGCATTGACCGCATGGTTGAACAGGCCGACGTCCTCGTGGGGCGGCGAGTCGCATGACGGAGTTCAAGGCACCACGCACTGAGATCGAGTGGAGTCGCCGAGCGATCATCAACGTGGTCGAGGTGTTGGCAGCTCACGGCGAGTCACTGACGTTGGTCGGCGCGCACGCCGTCTTGTTGTGGACGATGGATCTCGACGTGCCGAGGATCCGGTGCCCCCGGCGAACAGGCTCGCAAGCTTCGGGCAAGGCGCCGCGGTCGAACCCCTGGCGGTGATGTAGCGACGTCCGGAGCGGGGCCGTAGGCTGTCCGGCGTGCCGAATCACCTAGCCGACGCCACGAGCCCGTACCTGCTGTCCCACGCTGCAAACCCCGTCGACTGGTTCGGATGGGGCCCCGAGGCGTTCGACGAGGCCCGGGTCAGGAACCTTCCCCTGCTCGTCAGCGTCGGGTACTCATCGTGCCACTGGTGCCATGTGATGGCTCTGGAGTCATTCTCCGACCCGGCGGTCGCCGAGGTGGTCAACCAGTACTTCGTCGCGATCAAGGTGGACCGCGAGGAGAATCCCGACGTGGACGCCTCACTCATGCAGGCGACGCTGGCCCTCACCGGATCCGGCGGCTGGCCGAACACGGTGTTCTGCACTCCCGACGGTCGGCCCTTCTTCGCCGGGACCTACTTCCCACCCGAGCCCCGTGGCGGACAGCCCGCATTCGTCGACGTCGTCCGGGCACTCGGGCAGGCCTGGCAGGAGCGTCGCGACGAAGTGGTCCAGCAGGCGGGGGAGATCACCGGGCAGCTGCGCGCGATGGCGTCCGCGCAGCAGCCGGACGAGGCGGGCCACGAGGATGCCGCGGTGCGGATGCCGACCGCCCAGGAACTCCTCGACGCGGTCGGCTCCGACTACGACATCGTCAACGGCGGATTCGGCGGTCCCACCAAGTTCCCGACCCCCACCCTCATCGACGCCCTTCTGGTCAAGGGCGATCCGACCAGCCTGGACATGGCTCAGAACACCTGCGAACACCTGGTCCGCGGCGGGGTGTTCGATCAGGTGGGAGGCGGTTTCCATCGCTACAGCACTGACTCTCAGTGGACCGTGCCGCACTTCGAGAAGATGCTCAATGACAACGGTCTGCTGCTGGGCACGATGGCCCGATGCTGGCGGCGCACCGCAGACCACGACCCCGACCGGCGCGCCCTCTACGATCACGCGGTACGCCGGACTGTCGGCTGGTTGAGGCGCGAGATGACGACCGAGGAGGGCCTGCTGGCCGCATCCCTGGACGCCGACTCCGACGACCTGGCCGGCCACACCCACGAGGGCATCTTCTACCTCTGGAATCCCCAGCTGCTGGTCGACGCCTTGGGCGCCGACGAGGCGGAGTGGCTTCGCCCGTTGCTGCACCTGGGCGATGAGGGGAACGTCGAGGGCGACCTCTCGACCCTGCAGATGCGGGGACGGCTGGACTGGGAGAGGATCAACGCCGATCTCGACCGGATGCTCGAGTACCGTGCGCTGCGCTCGCGGCCGGCTCGCGACGAGAAGGTGATCACGGCTTGGAACGCGATGGTCATCGACTCCCTGGTGGAGGCCGGGATGATTCTGCGCGAATGGTCCTGGGTGGAATGGGCCTGCGAGCTCGCAGAGAATCTGTGGAACGCCCATTGGCGTGACGGCCGTCTGCTGCGGACCTCGCTCCACGGCCGTCCCGGGACATCGGCCGTCACCGAGGACCACGCCCATCTGGGGCTGGCCCTGGCCGGCCTCGCGGGAGCGACCGGGCGCCAGGTCTGGCTGGAGCGCGCCGTTCAGGTACTCGACGTCGCGGTCGACCGGTTCTCGGAGGCGGGCGGGGCGTTCGCCGACGCGTCCGGCTCGGACCTGGTGGTGGCGCCGGCACGGGCCCTCACCGACGACGCGAACCCCTCGGCCACCTCCGCGATGGTCAAGGCGCTTCGCCGGGTGGGCCTGATGGCCGGGCGCGACGACCTGGTGGAGCGCGCCGAGCAGGCGTCGCGGCGTCTGGCGCCGGTGGTCGCCGAGGCTCCCCGATACGCGGGGTGGGCGCTGGCCGACCACCTGATCGCCGACGACGCACGACGGGGGCTGCGTCCGGCAGCCGTCGTTGTGGTCGAGGAGGACGGAGCCCCCGGGGAACTCGCGGCTGCCGCCTGGCGGATGGCGCCGTCAGGATCTGCACTGATGAGGGGCGCTGCCGGCACCGAAGGATTCGACGGGTGGTTCGATGAGCGAGGGGACGAGCAGGGGCCCACGGCCTACGTGTGCCGGGGCACCGTCTGCTTCGAACCCGTGACCGACTATCTGGAGCTCAAGGATCCCCTCTGGCGCAGAGTCTGAGCCTCTCGCGGACCTGGCCCGCTCGGGAAAGGCAGCGAACGCCTGCGGGAGCGTGGAGGGGTCGTCTCCTCCTCTGCTCATCTGCCGTAGCGGCGCTCTCGCTGGGTGAAGGAGCGCAGCGCCCGGAAGAAGTCGACCTTGCGGAAATCCGGCCACAGGGCCTCGCAGAAGTAGAATTCGGAGTGCGCGCTCTGCCACATGAGGAAACCCGACAGGCGCTGCTCCCCGGACGTGCGGATGATGAGGTCGGGGTCGGGCTGGCCCTTCGTGTAGAGGTGCTCTGCGATCTGGTCGATCTCCAGTGATCGGGACAGCTCCTCCAGGGAGGCGCCTCTGGAGGCCTCCTCGGCGAGCAGCGACCGCACGGCGTCGCGCAGCTCGTGGCGGCCTCCGTAGGCGATCGCGACATTGATGTGCATGCCCTGGTGGCCGGCCGAGCTCTCCTTGGCCTGGGCGAGGGATGCTGCCATCTCGGTGGGGAGCAGCCCCATGTCGCCGACGGCCTGGACCCGCCATCTGGGGTTGTGCGAGAGCGTCGTGACGAGCGACTCGATGACCTTCAGCAGTGGGCCCAGCTCACCGGTCTCGGCGCGCTGCAGGTTGTCGGTGGAGAGCACCCACAGGGTCACGACCGGGATACCGACCCCGTCGCACCAGTGGCAGAACGCCTGGAGCTTGTCGGAGCCGGCCTGGTAGCCGGCCACCAGAGGCTGCCCGGGAGCGTTCAGCCTGGCCCAGCGCCGATTGCCGTCGGCGAGCACGGCGACATGCTGCGGCAGGCGTGTGCGGTCGAGTTGGTCCAGCAGCCGGGCCTCGTACGTGTTGTACAGGAGGCCCGAGGGGTGAAGGCGGTCCAGCAGCTCGCCCGCCTTCGCGATGTAGTGCTCGGCAGGGTGCATGGTCTCAAGCCTAGAGCCTCCCCCGGGCGCCGTGGCGACCCATTGGCACCGCCGCGGTCTGAGAGTACCGTTGGCGCCAACCTACGGTTCGGTAGGTTGTGGTGAGGATCAGGGGAGCGCGATGGAGACAGTAGTTCGTGGACGCGACCGCCTGCTGGCCGTTCCTGGGGAGTTGGAACCTGTCCCGCGGCTGCGGGGCTGGATCCACACCGTGATGGCGCCTCTGGTCCTGGTCTCGGGCCTGGGACTCATCGTCGCGGGCGGATCGTGGGGCAACCGGTTCGCCGTCGCGGTATGGATCTGCACCGGCATCGTCCTGTTCGGCAACTCCGCCGTCTACCACCGGATTCCGTGGGCCCCCCGGATCAAGCGCATGCTGCGGCGGATCGACCACGCCAATATTGCCGTGTTCATCGCAGGTACCTACACCCCGCTGGCGGTGTCCATGCTCACCGGGGCCTCCCGGGTCGTGCTGCTGTCGGTCATCTGGGGGTGTGCGGTGGCCGGGGTGCTGTTCCGGGTGCGGTGGACAGATGCCCCCAGGGGGCTCTACACCGGTCTGTACATTGTGATGGGTTGGACCGCCCTGTGGTGGCTGCCCCAGTTCTGGCGCTCCGGGGGAGCGGCCGTCGTCATCCTCATCCTGGCCGGCGGAGTGTGCTACACCCTCGGCGCGGTGGCATATGCGCGTCGCAGGCCCGATCCCTGGCCGGCATGGTTCGGATTCCACGAGATCTTCCACGCGGGCACCGCTCTGGGGGCGGCCTGCCATGCAGTGGCGATCGGACTCGCGGTGATCTGATGAGGATCGCGATTCCCACCCCTGACAAGGGGCGTCGAACCTATGTCGTGGACACCTCGGTGCTCCTTTCCGATCCGAGAGCGCTGCTGAACTTCGCTGAGCACCATGTGGTGCTGCCGATCGTCGTGATCGCTGAACTGGAGGCCAAGAGGGCCCACCCCGAACTGGGATATTTCGCCCGGGCCGCCCTGCGGATCCTCGACCGGTTGAGGATCGAGAACGGCGGCCTCGAGCGGCCTGTCCCGCTCAATGACGAGGGCGGGACGCTCAACGTCGAGCTCGACCACTCAGATCCCGGCTGTCTGCCCGACGGCCTTCGGCTGGGGGACAATGACACCCGCATCCTGGCGGTCGCCGCCAATTACCGGCAGGCCGGCCACCGGGTGGTGCTGGTGACCAAGGACATGCCGCTGAGAATCAAGGCGTCCGCCATCGGCCTGGAGGCCGAGGAGTACCGTCACGAGCTGGCCCGCGACACCGGCTGGACCGGGATGATGGAACTGGAGGTCCCCGACGAGATCGTCGGCAGGCTCTACCGAGACGGCTCCCTGCCCCTGGACGGCGCCGACGGGGTGCCCCAGGCCGATGACGCGACGGTGAACTCGGGACTGATCCTGAAGGGTCCCTCCGGCACGGCGCTGGCTCGCAGGATGCCCGACGGCACGGCGAGGCTGGTGAACTCCGACCAGGAGGCCTTCGGCATCCACGGTCGCTCCGCGGAGCAGCGCGTGGCACTGGACCTGCTGCTGGATCCGGAGGTCGGTATCGTCTCGCTGGGCGGTCGGGCCGGCACCGGGAAATCCGCCCTGGCGCTGTGCGCGGGCCTGGACGCCGTGCTGGAGCGCCAGATCTATCAGAAGGTCCTGGTCTTCCGGCCCCTCTACGCGGTGGGCGGCCAGGACCTCGGATTCCTGCCCGGCACCGAGGGCGAGAAGATGGCCCCGTGGGGTCAGGCCGTGATGGACACCCTCACCTCGGTGACGAACTCATATGTCATCGACGAGGTGCTGGAGCGGGGGATGCTGGAGGTGCTGCCCCTGACCCACATCAGGGGCCGTTCCCTGCACGACGCCTTCGTCATCGTCGACGAGGCCCAGTCCCTGGAGCGCAATGTGCTGCTCACGGTGCTGTCGCGGATCGGCCAGAACTCGCGCGTCGTCCTCACCCATGACGTCGCCCAGCGCGACAATCTGCGGGTGGGACGCGATGACGGGGTCGCCGCGGTGGTCGAGCGGTTGCGCGGCAACCCCTTGTTCGGCCATGTGACCCTGACACGCTCGGAGCGCTCGCCGATCGCGGCGCTGGTCACCCGCATGCTCGAGGACCTCGTGTGAGAATGGCCTGGTGGCACATGGCGACACCCGAACGACCGGCAGGGACATGCTCCTGTCCCTGGCCGTCATCCTCATCCCGATCCTGCTGATCGTCTGGGCATTCACCCGGACTCCCGATGAACCGGAGGTGGATCGGGTGGACTGGAAGCCGGCGGTCGCCGAGGCGCGGTCGGGCGCCGGATACCCGGTGCTCGCCCCGGTCGAGATTCCGGCCGACTGGAAGCCGGTGAAGGCCCGCTACGCCGAACGCGGCGGGCGATGGGTCGGCCAGACGCAGGCGGCGGGTAACCGCCTGGAACTCGGGTTCGTGAGCGGCGACGACGTCTACATCGCGGTCAACCAGTCCGATGAGCCCGACAAGGCGGCCTATATCGCCTCGGTCACCAGATCCTCGGCCACCGATGGGAGCGCGATGGTCGGCGATCAGACCTGGCAGCGTCGGGTCTCCGAGGACGGGCGGACCAGATCCCTGGTACGCGCGGTCGGCGGATCCACCGCGATCGTGGTGGGAGACGCCGGGTACACGGCCCTGGAGAGTTTCGCCCGGACGCTGAAGGCCTCCTGACCTGCGATCAGGCCTGCCTGTCGGTGTTGTCATTGATGTTCTCCGAGGCTGCCCGGGCGTCCTCGATGCGCCGCCGCGCACCGTCGAGCCAGGTCTGGCAGATCGCCGCCAGCTTCTCGCCGCGCTCCCACAAGGTCATGGTCTCGGCCAGCGAGGTACCGCCCGATTCGAGTCGGCGCACCACCTCGACGAGTTCATCGCGGGCCTGCTCGTAGCCGATCTCGGGCTCTCCGGCCACCTGATCCTGCGCGGTCTCCTGATTCTGATCTGTCATGACGTCGTGCTGCCTTTCTGCGGGGTTGCGACGGGGGTTGACGGGCCGCCGGGCCTGACGGAATCGACGGTGACGCCCAGGGTGCCGTCGGACAGGTAGACATCCAGGCGGGCGCCGTCACGGGTCGCCTCCACCGAGCCCACCGATGCGCCGCCGGCGTCTGCGAGCACGGCGTAGCCGCGGTCCAGGGTGGCCTTCGGCGACATCGCCCGGACGCTACGGAGCTGATGGTCGATCTCGCGGGACTCGGTCTCCAGGGCACGATCGGTGGCCAGCCGCAGCCGGGCCAGAGTGGCTTCGAGGCGCTCGGATGCGATGTCGAGCGTGGCGGTCGGATCCACCATCACAGGCCGGGATCGCATCGAGTCCAGCCATGACTGCTCCGTGGTGATGCGGGCGGTGACCGACTGGCGGATCCGGGAGGTGGCCTCGTGCAGCCCGGCCAGTTCCTCGGCGACGTCCGGCACGATCCGTTTGCCGGCGTCGGTGGGGGTCGAGGCCCGCAGGTCGGCGACCAGATCGAGGATCGGGTTGTCGGCCTCGTGGCCGATGGCCGAGACCACCGGGGTGCGCGCGGCATGCACGGCCCTGATCAGGGCCTCGTCGGAGAAGGGCAGCAGATCTTCCAGGGACCCTCCGCCGCGGGCGATGACGATGACGTCGACGCTCGGGTCGGCGTCCAGGTCGGCCAGAGCCGGCAGGATCTGCTCGACGGCGTGCGCTCCCTGGACCAGGGTGTTGCGCACCACGAACCGGACCGCCGGCCATCTGAGAGTGGCGTTGCGGATGACGTCGCGCTCGGCGTCCGAGTGCGCACCGGTGATCAGCCCGATCCCCTTCGGCAGCAGTGGCAGAGGCCTGTGAAGCCCGGAGTCGAAGAGCCCCTCGGCCTCCAGCAGCCTGCGACGTCTCTCCAGCTGGGCCAGCAGCTGCCCCTCACCGCTCGGCCGGATCTCGGAGCACTCGAAGGACAGCCGTCCGGTCCGCGACCAGACGGTGGGCCGCAGCAGGGCGGTGACCGTCATCCCCGACTCGACCGGCCCGGCGGCGTCCAGCACCCTGCGGTGACAGGTGGCGGTCACCGAGATCTCCTCGTCGACGTCGCGCAGGGTGAGGAACTGGGTGGGGCCCGAACGCCTGTTGAGCTCGATGACCTGCGCCTCGACCCAGACCTTCCCGCATCGCTCGACCCAGTCCTTGACGGCTCGGACCACCCAGGCCAGGGAGCGGGTCTGCTCGGGAGAACTGCTGGACGCCATGTCGGTAACCCTAGCCAGTGGCACCGACAGTGCGATTGCGTAGACCTTTAGAATCGGGGGCATGCCGGATGCTCCCAGGAAACTCGTGCTCGCCGCCCCGCGCGGATACTGCGCCGGGGTCGATCGGGCCGTCATCACGGTGGAGAAGGCGCTGGAGAGCTACGGCGCACCGGTCTACGTGCGCAAGCAGATCGTCCACAACCGGCATGTCGTCGCGACTCTGGAGGAGCGCGGCGCGGTCTTCGTCGACGAGCTGGACGAGGTGCCCGAGGGCGCCCTGGTGGTGTTCTCGGCCCACGGCGTCTCCCCACAGGTCAAGGACGAGGCGAGGAGGCGCGGCCTGCGGACCATCGACGCCACCTGCCCTCTGGTGACCAAGGTGCACAACGAGGCGAGACGGTTCGCCAAGGACGGTGCCCAGATCCTGCTCATCGGCCATGCCGGACACGAGGAGGTCGAGGGGACCACCGGCGAGGCGCCCGCCGACATCACGCTGGTTTCGCGGCCCGCCGACGTCGACGGCCTGGAACTGGATCCCGACCGCCCGGTGGCCTGGCTGAGCCAGACCACCCTGAGCATCGACGAGACCGCCGAGACGGTGCAACGACTGCGGGCGAGCCACCCCGAACTGGTGGATCCGCCCTCCGACGACATCTGCTACGCCACCACCAACCGGCAGCAGGCCGTCAAGCAGATCGCGGCGCACTGCGATCTGGTGATCGTGGTGGGCTCGAAGAACTCCTCCAACACGCTGCGCCTGGTCGACGTCGCCCTGGAGGCGGGAGCCGGCGCGGCCCGCCGCGTCGACGACGCCGACGAGATCCAGGACGCGTGGCTCGACGGAGTCACCGAGATCGGCGTCACCAGCGGGGCATCGGTGCCCGAGCGCCTCGTCCGGGGCGTGGTCGACCTGCTGCGGGCCAAGGGATGGCCGGCGCCGGTGGAGGAGGACCTCATCGAGGAGTCGCTGTCGTTCGCCCTTCCCCCTCAGCTGCGATCTCGTCGGACGAGGTCAGCTCGGGAGCGGTGAGCGGGCGGGTGGCGTCGTCGACGGGCCGCGGGGAGTCGAGGTCGGCGGTGGTGACGCCGGTCTCCTTGAACCTGCGGGCGCTCACCAGCACGCGGGTCTCCAGCGACCCGACCGCCGAGTTGTAACTCTTGACCGCACCGGTCAGCGAACGGCCCAGCCTGTCCAGATGGGTCGACAGGGTGCCGAGCCGCTCGTGCAGGTCGCGGCCCAGCGCCGCCACCTCCGCGGCCGAACGGGCCACGTCCTCCTGACGCCAGGCCAGGGCGATCACGCGCAGCATCGGGATGAGGATCGACGGGTCGGCCAGCACGATGTCGTGGCGCGAGGCGTAGTCGTGCAGATCGGGCATCTGCTCCAGGGCGGCCTGCAGGAAGGCGTCGCTGGGCAGGAAGAGCACCACGAACTCAGGGGAGTCCACCTCGGTGCGCCAGTACCCCTTCGAGGACAGATCGTCGACATGGCCGCGCACGTTCCGGGCGAAGTGGGCCATGTGGGCGGCCCGCTGGTCGGGATCCTCGGTGGCCGCGGCGTCCAGGAAGGCCGCCAGGGGGGTCTTGGCGTCGACGTGGACGCAGCGCCCCCCGGCCATCCGCACCGTCATGTCGGGCCGCAGCGCCTGCCCGGTGGCGGTGGTGGTCGACTGCACCTCGAAGTCGCAGTGCTCCACCATGCCTGCCAGCTCCACCACGCGGCGCAGCTGCACCTCCCCCCAGGCGCCGCGCACCTGAGGTTTGCGCAGCGCCGTCACCAGCGAGGCCGTCTCCCTGCGCAGCCCCTCGCCCGCGGCATTGACCATCTCCACCTGCTGGCCCAGCCTCGCCGTCATGGTCGTGCGCTCCCGCTCCACCTCGCCCAGCCTGTGCTCGAGCTTCTCCAGAGCTTGCGAGACCGGTGCCAGCAGCCGCTGGGCGTCGGTGACGGTGCGCTCCGCGGCGCGGTCGGCGCGCAGCTGCTGGGTGTTGAGGGCCTCGGCCGACAGGGCCCGGAATCGATCGGCGAGACCGTCGCGGTCGCCCGCGGTGAGCTCGGCACGCTCCTCGGCGGCCTGTCGTTGCGCCTCGGCCACATCGGCCCGCGAGATCGCGGCCGCGAGACCTGAGCGGCCCCGTAGCTCGGCCAGCAACCAGCCGATGACAAGGCCGATCGCCAGCCCGATGAACAACACGACGAAGTGCGAGGTGGTCATGGGGACAGACTGCCAGCTCCCGGAGACAGTTTCCTCGACGGAGGAGTGTGCGCATTTCACTCGCTGGAGGCCTCTTCCGGTGAGGATTGTGTCGAAAGGCGGCCTTCAGCGAGTGAAATGCGCACGGGATCCCGGGCTCGCTCGTCCTACGCCGGGCAGGGCGGCGGTGGTTGAATGACGGCCATGGCTGAATCTGTCGCTCCGCCGGCCGGGCACGCGGACCACGTCGACGACGTCATCTCCTTCGTCGAGGCCTCTCCGACCTCCTACCATGCCGCCGCCGAACTGGCCCGGCGGCTGGAGCAGGCGGGGTTCGAGCGGCTCGACGAGACCGCGGAATGGTCGGGCGCCGGCGACGTCGAGGGGAAGCGGTACGTGGTGCGCGACGGCGCGGTGATCGCCTGGGCGACGCCGGAGTCGATCGGCCCCGGGGCGGGATTCCGGATCGTCGGCTCCCACACCGACTCGCCGTCCTTCAAGCTCAAGCCGCACGCCACCGTCACCCACTTGGGCTGGCAGCAGGTCGGCATGGAGGTCTACGGCGGGGGACTGCTCAACTCCTGGCTGGATCGCGACCTCGGGCTGGCCGGCCGACTGGTCACCGTGGACGGGCAGGTCCGTCTGGTACGGACCGGGCCGGTGCTGCGGATCAGCCAGCTCGCCCCGCACCTGGACCGCAGCGTCAACCAGGACCTGACCCTGGACCGGCAGCGCCATCTCATGCCGATCCTGTCGGTGGGCCGTCCGGACCTGGACGTGGAGGACCTGCTGTGCCAGGCGGCGGGGATCGAGCGCTCCCGGCTGGGGTTCCATGACATTCTCGCCTACCCGACCGAGGCGCCGGCGGCGATCGGGCCGGGCGCGGAGTTCCTGGCGAGCTCGAGAATGGACAACCTGTCCTCGGTGCACTCGTCGGTGGCGGCCATCGTCGACGCCGAACCGCAGAGCGACATCGCGGTGATGGCCTGCTTCGACCACGAGGAGGTGGGGTCGTCGACCAGGT
Organism: Acidipropionibacterium virtanenii; assembly: GCF_003325455.1. Classification (NCBI taxonomy): domain Bacteria; kingdom Bacillati; phylum Actinomycetota; class Actinomycetes; order Propionibacteriales; family Propionibacteriaceae; genus Acidipropionibacterium; species Acidipropionibacterium virtanenii. Next base: position 2,451,888 of record NZ_CP025198.1, on the reverse strand, counting down.
CGGGGGCCTGCGGGCCCTTCCTGGAGGACGTCCTGGTGCGCATCGCGGCCGGGCTCGGTCGCGACGGCGACGCCTACCGGGCGATGATCGCGCGCTCGGTGTGCGTCTCCTCCGACGCCGGCCACGGCGTCCACCCCAACTATCCGGAGAAGTTCGACCCGGCGAACCACCCGCTGCTGAACCAGGGGCCGCTGCTCAAGATCAACGCGAACCAGCGCTACGCCACCGACGGGGTGGGAGGGGCGCTGTGGCAGCGAGTGTGCCGGGCAGCCGGGGTGCCCACGCAGACCTTCGTGTCAAACAATTCGGTGCCCTGCGGATCGACCATCGGGCCGCTGACCGCGACTCGGCTGGGCATGCTCACCGTCGACGTCGGGCTACCGCTGATGTCGATGCACTCGACCCGCGAGCTCGCCGGGGTGGCGGACCTGGGCTACCTGAGCACTGCACTGGGAGCCTTCTGGGCCGGGGCCTAGAAGTCCTTGGTGGCCAGCCAGGTGAGCATCCTGGACTCGCGCTGCTGAGCCTCGTCGGGGTTCCAGGGCCCCTGCTCGACGGAGTCGACGATCCGCCCGTCACGCAGATAGACCAGCCTCTCGGCGCGCGCCGCGCAGACCGGGTCGTGGGTCACCATGACAATGGTGACGCCGGTGGCGTGCGCCTCGACGAGGGCATCCAGCACGTCGATGGTCGCCGTGCTGTTGAGGGCGCCGGTCGGCTCGTCGGCGAACAGGATCGCGGGTTCGCAGACCAGGGCACGGCACAGCGAGGCGCGCTGGAGCTGGCCCCCGGACGCCTCGGTGACGCCGTGGCCCCCGATGGCGGCGATGCCGAACCGGCCCAGCAGCAGGTCGACCCGCTGATCGGCATCACGGATCCCGGCCTTGAGGGCGGGCAGCAGGATGTTGTCACGGATGCTGAGGTTGCCCAGGAAATGCGGCTGCTGGAAGACGAAACCCATCCGGGTCAGGCGGATCCGGCTCATCCGGGTGTCGTCGAGGGACTGCATCGGTTCACCCTCCAGCTCGACCGTCCCCGACGTCGGGCGATCCATGGCGCTGAGGGTGTACAGCAATGTCGATTTGCCGGCACCGGAGGCGCCCATCACCGCCAGGAACTCTCCGTCCGCCACGTCGAGATCTATCCCGTGGAGGACCCGCGTGGGGGGATCGGTGGAGGGAAACTCCTTGGTGAGCCCCCTGGCCCGCAGCAGGGGCTGTCGGTCGGCGTTGTGCGCCGTCGTGTCGAGCATCGTCGGATTCTCCTTCGTCATGACAGCCACCTGCTGCGGTCCTCGTCGCGGACCGCCCGGGCGGTGATCCAGGTGGCGAGCGCGCCGGCCGCCAGAAGCAGCAGCGGATACGTCAGGTAGCTGATCCAGGGGTTCGGAAGCAGGGACAGTCGGGTGATCCCGGTGCCCAGACCCGACATGAGTGCCGAGACCGCGGGCTCGGCCAGCGTCGCCGAGATGAGGGAACCCGCCGCGACGCCGATCGCGACGGCCACGGCGGCCTTGAGCCACAGCTGTGCCCGAAGCTCTCTCAGCGAGAACCCGATCGCCGACAGCGCCCCGAGACGCGTGCGGCTCCTGGCCAGACGCAGCCTCAGGAACAGCGCGGTGATGAGCACGGAGGCCCCGAGCCCCAGCCCCAGGGTGACCAGGGATGCGGTGCGCAGCGCGTCGGTGGCGTAGGAGAAGGTCTGCGTGACGTACTCGCGCATCGGGATCACCGAGGCGGACGGCACGGCGGCGTCGTACTGCCGGGCCAGGGCGACGGGATCGGTCCCCGGGAGGGCGTCGATGTAGACGGTCCAGCGGTCGGCCCCCGAGGAGACGCCGCCCTGCATCTTCGCGGTGTATCCGCCGCTGGTGACGTCCTGGTAGATCCCGCTGACCGTCAGCGACCGGGACCGGTCGTCCCTCCGGAGCGGGATCGTGTCGCCGGGGGACAGGCCGTACTTGTCCGCGTTGAGCGTCGACAGGGCGATCTGACCGGGGCCCGGAGCCGTTCCCGACAGGAACACCATCGTCGTGGCCGAGTAGTCGCCGACCTCGATGCGGATCGTCTCCCAACCCTCCTCGCCGGGAGTCTGGTAGAGCAGCTGGGCGTAGCTCCGCGTGGCCGAGACCCGGCTGTCGGCCGACAGCCGGGAGACCAGCGCGGCGTGCGCGGAGTCGGCCGACTGTCCGGACTGCGAACTGCCCTCTGACCCCGTGGACCCGATGTCGGCCCGCACATCGGAGGCGGGAGCCCCCATGTAGGTGACGAAGCGCGGGCTCTGGAAGGTGGCGAGCACGTTGACAGGAACAGTCACCAGAACGGTGGTGAGCAGGAAGACCACTGGCAGCAGCACCCACTGGCCCCGCTCGTCGCGCAGATCGGCCAGCGCCAGGCGGGCCCACAGGTGTGCTGGCCGGGCATCGGACAGCCGGGAAGCGCGGACGCCGCGACGGCGTCGCGAGCGGGAGCCGGTGCCGCCGTGCACCAGCGCCTCGACGACGTCGATCCGCCGCACTGCGCGCAGCGTCGCGCGGCACATCGAGATGACGATGCCGAAGACCAGCGCCAGCGCAACCAGCGGGGCCGCCACCGAGACCCAGGTGAGCGGAGGATCGGCGAAGGTCGCTCGCATCGACACTGCCATGGCGTCGACGGCGGGCACGGCCAGTGCGCCGCCGACGAGGCAGGCGACCAGCGTCATGATCGTGTAGCGCAACAGGTAAAGGCTCGAGATGTCCCGGGCGGGCAGGCCGATGGCCCGCATCGTGGCGATCTCATGAATCTCGTCCTCGAGGGTGGCCCGGATGAGGAATCGCACGTTCAGCATGGCGATCACGATGAGGAGCAGGCTGGCGAAGACGAAGGCCATCGCCACCAGCCCGTCGCTGACCATGTTGACCAGCCGGATCATCACCAGGGTGACCGCCTGGCCGTTCTTCGGCAGGTTGAGATCGGCCTCGTAGGCACGCTGGAGGGCGCTGATGCCGGACGTGTCACGCAGCCGGTACTCCACGATCGACTCGGGAATCCCGCCTCCGGAGGCGGTCAGGCGCCGGAAGTCGGCTGCGGAGACGAGGAAACGGGTGGCCGAGGCCATCGACGAGGCCATCTGGGCGTCCCGCACGAATCCGGTGATCGTGAATGACGTCGTCGCCGGGCCCGTCCTCACCTGGAGGCGGTCGCCGGTGCGCAGGCCGAACTGCCGCTGATAGGCCACCGGCGCCTGGATCTCGCCCGCCGCGGGGTGGGGGATTGCGTCGTCGTCGGCGTTGAGCAGGTGGTCGAACTGCTTGTTCTGGGTGACGAAGAGGTTGTCGATGAGGCTGGCGGACAGGTCGCCGCCGGCGTCGCTGCCGGGACGCTGCCAGGTGATCTGCTGGCCGTCGAAACCGATCATCTCGGAGACCTGCCAGGCCTCGATCTCGGGATGGTCGGCGTAGAAGGCGTACAGCGCCGGCCTGTTGAGCGAGCCCTGGTGCATCTGCAGGAAGTGCGGGGGCTTGGCGACCTTGAACATCTGCCCGACCGAACCGGTGAGGCGCTCCATCATGATCGCGCCGCCGGCCATCAGGAAGGCGCTGAGGGTCAGCACCGCCACCAGGCAGAGCGTGACGATCCGGTTGCGGTGAAGGTCATTGCGGATATATCGGAGATAGAGGCGGTGGAGCATGGACGGCTCCTCAGTGATCTGCAATCACAGGTCGGCGATGATGATCTTCTTCATTGTCAACAGCCGACGGTAGGCCCGCGGATCGATGGCGGGATCGGGGGCATCTTTCGGGGTGATCTGCCAGCTCACCCCGAAGCGGTCCTTGCACCAGCCGCAGGCCTCCGCCTCGGGGACCGACGACAGCGCGTCCCACAGTCGGTCGACCTGGGTCTGGTCGTCGCACTCGACGATGAGGGAGACGCCCTCGGTGAAGGTGAAGTCCTGAGGGAAGCCGGAGTCCATGGCGGCGAACCACTGCCCGGCCAGGGTTAAGTCGGAGTAGGCGAGCATGCCTTCGGGCAGGTTCGCGGTCGAGGGGTCCCCGAGGGCCGAGTAGGGAGCACGGCTCCCGACGGCAGATTCTCCGAAAAGGCTGCTGAACAGTCCGGTGTACAGATCGGCGGCCTGCGAGGCGCAGGTGTCGCCGAAGGGGAACATGAGTTCCGGGGTGATGAAGGGGCGGGGTTCGCCGGTCGGATCGGTGACCATGAGCTGCCAGTTGACGCCGTAGCGGTCCTCCACCCAGCCGTAGTGCGGCGAGAAGGGATACTCTCCCAGCTCCATCCGGACCTCGCCGCCCTCTGCGAGGATCTTCCACAGCTCGTCGAGACGGGACCCGGCGGCGTCGTCGCGCGACGGGTCGAAGTTGAGGATGAAGGAGATCGACGGGTTGGGGTGGAACTCGGAGCCGGCGTTGATGGCGGAGAACTCGAGATCTCCGAGACGGAAGCGGATCTCCAGGACGTCCCCGGCGAATCCGGTCTGGAAGTCGGGAAGACCCGCAGTGGGGTAGCGGGAGACGCTGAGCTCATGGCTGTCGGCGAAGGCGGACAGGTAGAAGTCGACAGCCTCACGGGCTGCGTGATCGAACCAGAGACTGGGGACGATTCTCGGTGACATGGGCGGACGCTACCGGGCGAAGGGGCCAGTTGCCGGGGCCGTCGGTAGAATGACTCGACGTGGCACTCACCATCGGAATCGTCGGTCTTCCCAACGCCGGCAAGTCAACCCTGTTCAACGCTCTGACCCGCAACGAGGTGCTCGCGGCGAACTATCCGTTCGCCACCATCGAGCCCAATGTGGGGGTGGTGGGGGTGCCGGACCCGCGGCTGGACGTGCTGACGACGATGTACAGCTCGGCCAAGACGATCCAGGCGACCGTCTCCTTCGTCGACATCGCCGGCATCGTCAAGGGCGCCAGCAAGGGCGAGGGGATGGGCAACGAGTTCCTCTCCAACATCCGCGAGGCCGACGCCATCTGCCAGGTGACGCGCTGCTTCGACGACGATGACGTCACCCACGTCGACGGCAAGGTCGATCCGGCCTCCGACATCGAGACCATCACCACCGAACTGGTGCTGGCCGACCTGCAGACCCTGGAGAAGCAGCTGCCCAAGCTGGAGAAGGAGGCGGCGATCCGCAAGGAGTCGCGTCCGAAGGCCGAGGCCTGGCGCGAGGCCCAGAAAGTGCTGGAGGAGGGCCGGACGATCTATTCCGCCGGCCTGGACCCCGAGCCGCTGCACGACTTGTTCCTGCTCACCACCAAGCCTTTCATCTACGTCTTCAACTGCGACCAGGATCAGCTGGCCGACGCCGATCTCCAGAAACGGATGGCCGAGGTGGTCGCCCCGGCCGAGGCGATCTTCCTGGACGCCGAGTTCGAGGCCGAGCTGGCCGAGATGGAGCCCGAGGATGCCGAGATGTTCCTGGCCGACGCCGGGATCACCGAGCCCGGACTGGACAAACTGGCCCGGGTGGGATTCGACACCCTGGGCCTGCAGACCTTCCTCACCGCCGGTGAGAAGGAGTCGCGGGCCTGGACGATCCACAAGGGCTGGACGGCACCGCAGGCGGCCGGCGTGATCCACACCGACTTCCAGAAGGGATTCATCAAGGCCCAGGTGGTGTCCTTCGAGGACCTCGTCGAGTACGGCGGGGAGAAGGAGGCCCAGGCGGCCGGGAAGCTGCGCCTGGAGGGTAAGGACTACGTCATGCAGGACGGTGACGTGGTGGAGTTCAGGTTCAACGTCTGAGGGTCTGCTCCAGCGGGGCCATGCCCACCGGATTCCTTTCGCAGCGGCAGAGATGCGGTACCCGGGTTGGCGTTGAGCGCTGAGGAACGCCGGTCCCTGCAGTGATCTCAGCTCATGTGAGAGCGGGGTTCTGGCTCCACCGACGTCACCCCGGTCGTGGCACGGCAACAAGACCGAGATAGTACGCGAGTGCGTGTTCGACCCGCGCCATCTCCTCGCGGGAGAGATAATCCACCGGCTCACCCACGAGGTAGTCGGTGTCGATGGACCTGATCTGGTCGATGAGCAGGAATGTCGCCCGTCCGGCGATGTCGAGTTCGGGGCGATGGATCGACGGCTGCGCCGCCGTCGAGGTCGGAATCACCGTCACGACCGACAGTGCCAGATCCGACGGTGAGATGACGAGTCCCAGACGCTTGCCCCGCTGCTCGTGTCCCCGTGCCTGGCCGAGGTCGATCCGGTAGACGGCTCCGCGGATCACCACGCCTCCGGCTCCGCGTTGATGTCCTCGTCCTGGATGCGCTCAGCATCGATCCTGAGCTGTTCGAGCCAGTGTTCATGATCGAGCAGACGCAATGCTCGGCGGAGAGTGTCTGACGTGCTCTCTCCTGGACGTGCGGACTCCCGGAGGATGCGCTCATCCTCTGCTGTGGGCCGGAAACCAATCGATGTCATGGACTCATCGTAGCGGCGTGTACAACATTTGTTCTACAGCTCTGCGGCAGCATGTATCGACCGGGTATCCTGCCCTGGTACTGGGGCCGGACCCGACCCGTGGACCGCACGTCAGTGCCAGTCGTCAAGCCTCGATAACGGATCGCGTTATACGCTGTGCTCGTGATCAGATCGTTCGGGAGCAAGGACACCGAGCGCATCTGGCATGAGTAGTACGTGAAGCGCGTTGACCGCGCCGTGCAACGGGCCACCCTGCAGAAGCTCGAGTTGATCCACGCGGCGAAGGATGTCGAGGATCTGCGGATCCCGCCGAGGAACCGTCTGGAGCGACTCGTCGGCGACCGCCGTGGGCAGTACAGCGTCCGGGTCAACGCGCAATGGCGACTCTGCTTCGTCTGGAGAGAGGGAGGTGCAGAAGATGTCGAACTCGTCGACTACCACTGAAACTGACCTGATCGAGCCCATCCATCCGGGAGAGATCCTCATGGAGGACTTCATCAAGGGCTTCGGGATCACACAGAACAAGCTGGCCGTGGCCATTGGCGTGCCGCCACGGCGGATCAACGAGATCGTGCACGGGAAGCGGGGCATCTCGGCCGATACGGCGATCCGTCTGGCTCGTTACTTCGGAACCTCCGAGGAGTTCTGGATGAACCTCCAGTCGAACTACGAGTTGCGGATCGAATGGCGAGCGCTGCGGGACAAGGTCGCTGCGATCACGCCGCTCCGGGTCGCGTGACCGGTTGGCCTCAGATGGTCTCCATACGCCGGATTGTGATGGAGTTCAGATTTAACGTCTGACGTTATTGACGCAATGCGTCATGTTGGCACGTTTGATGCGTGATCAGATCGTTCGCTGACCGTGGCACCGAGCGGGTGTGGCGGCGTGAGTCGGCGAAGCGACTCGATCCGCGCATCCACAAGGTCGCCGACAGGAAGCTGCATCTGTTGGACACAGCGACAGTGCTGGACGCGCAGCGCGTGCCGCCCGGCAACCGTCTGGTACTGCTCAAGGGTGACAGAGCCGAGCAGCACAGCATTCGCATCAACGATCAATGGCGGATCTGCTTTTGCTGGACTGACGCCGGTCCCGAAGATGTGCAGATCGTCGACTACCACTGAGGAGGGACGATGTCCGAGAAGCTCTATCCGCCGATCCACCCGGGCGAGGTCCTCATGGAGGACTTCATCGAGGGGTTCGGCATCACGCAGCACAAGCTCGCCGTGGCGATCGGGGTGCCGCCGCGCCGGATCAACGAGATCGTCCATGGCAAGCGAGCGATCACCGCGGACACTGCGTTGCGCCTGGGGCGCTACTTCGGGATGGATCCCCAGTTCTGGCTCAACCTTCAGACGCGGTACGAGTTGGAGATCGCCGAGGATCGCGTCGCCGATCAGGTCGCGGCGATCACGCCGCTCCGGGTCGCGTGATGGCCGGCGGCGACTACGTGCCCAATGAGTTGCTGTCTCGTCTTGTCGGGGACCGGATGTACTCGGTGGAGTTCGTGCTGAACGACTACGTCCAGCTCAGATTCGACGGTGAACCGGGCAGCGCGGAGCCTGTGACCCTGTCCTGCTACGTCTGGCCGAGAGTTGACGTCGGTGGGCGTGTCTGGACCAAGGATGATCCGGAATACGCGGATGCGCTGGTGAGACTGGCCCCCGGGACGGTGAGGTCGACCTCGGAGCGGACGGGCTCTGGAATCGGCATCTCGCTGGACACAGGCGCGCTGATCGTCCATCCGGAACACGATGAGGTTCACGTCGAGATCGCCGAGATCACGGGCTTCAGCGATCGCGCATGGATGATCTGGCGCCCGGGTGAGGACAGTTTCGAGGATCTGATTCGACCGGTGCGTTGAGGGCGCCGAGGAATGTCTGAGTCTCCGATCGGCCCGGCGCCCAGTCCCATGCACCGGGATGTGTGGCGGATCCTTTGGTGACTACGCACGAGGATTCGCCACAAATCCCGTCTGATCATCCGGTGCTCCGACCGAGATGGACGAAGGCGTTGAGTCTGGGGGCCATGTCATGCACCTCGGTGAACCCCATCGTCTCGTAGAACAGGCGCTGTCCCGGTTCGTCGTCGGTCAGCAGGACCTTCTGGCGCACCTCGGAGTACGGCTCGAACACCCGACGCAGCAGCTGGCGGCCGATGCCCAGACGTTGGTGGGAGTGGGCCACCAGAATGTCCTGGAGGTAGACGATCGTCAGTCCGTCGCCCACCACTCTGACCAGGCCGACGAGCTCGCCATCAAGGCGTGCGGTCACCACCGACAGAGACGCCGCCAGGGCGTCGGTCAGGAGTTCGGGGTTCCGGGTGTAGGCGGACCAGCCGACCGAGTCGTACAGGCGGACGGTCTCCTCCTGCGAGGGGATCGCTCCTGTCGTGTACACGGTTTCCACTGCGACTCCTCTCTGGTAGGGACCGGGCCCGGCCGGCAGCGCAGTTGATCCGCGTGGCGGTGGGGGCGATAGTTGCGTGGTGATTCTGGACAGGGCGGGACTCCTCGCAGCCTATGACGATCAGCTGCGCACCGATGCCGAGACGCCCGGCGCGATCAGTGTGGAGCGTCTCGGACCGCTGAGACTGGTGGTATTCGCCGGCGGACGGGGCTTCGTCACTTATCGGGACCTCGGCGGTGCCGACCGCGCAGGGATTCGGGCGCTGGTGGCCGGAGCACTCGACCACTACTCGGTCCGGCCGGACATCAGCCGCGTGGAGTGGAAGACCCGCGGGCATGACGCCGCACCGGGCCTGCACGATGCCCTGGTCGAGGCCGGTTTCGTGCCGGAGGAGACGGAGTCGATCATGATCGGCGAGGCGCGCCTGCTGGCCGTCGATGTTCCGCTGCCCGACGGCGTCACGCTGCGACGCGTCACCGACGAGCACGATGTACGGGCGATGAGTGCGATGGCCGACGAGGCCTTCGGGGATCCGGTCTCCCGGCAGAGGGCCGACGACATCCTGGCCAGGCTGGCCCGCCGTGACGGCATGGAGCTGTGGGTGGCCGAGGACGCCGGTCGGATGGTCAGCGCCGGGCGTCTGGAGCCCGTCGCGGGTAGCGACTTCGCCGGGGTCTGGGGCGGCGCGACGCTGGAGCCGTGGCGGGGGAGAGGGATCTACCGTGCCCTGACCGCGGCACGGGCGCGATCAGCGCTGGCCCTCGGGAAGACGCTGATCCACAGCGACTCGACCGAGTTCTCGCGCCCGATCCTGGAACGATCCGGCCTCACAAAGGTGTCGACCACCACCCCCTACATCTGGAAGCGGCCCACAAGGCAGTCGTAGACCGAGGGCTTCACGGCTCAGGCCGACGGATCGTAGAGGTCGGCGACGTAGTGGCGCATGGATCGCTGGTAGCGGGGAAGGGTGTCGATCTGCGCCTCGATCGCCACCTGCAGGGCCTCGTCCTTGCGCCCGGCTCTGTGCAGTGCCAGAGCCAGCATGAGGCGGGGCGCGGCGCCCGTCGACTCGTGGGTCGGGGCGGACCGCAGGACGGCGATCGCCTCATCGAGGCGGCCGAGATTGCGCAGCGTCGAGCCGTACTGGACGGCGAGCCGGGCGTGACGCGCCTCGTCGAGCCCGAGCTCGAGAGCCTTCTCATACTGTGCACCGGCCTCGGCCTCGAAGCCCAGCGAGTCGTACATCCCCGCCAGCTCGAACGCTGCTCTCCCGTCGGGTGCCGGGCAGCTTGCTGCGAGGTCGCGCATCGCCGTCACCCCGGTATCGCGGTCCAGGGTCTCGAAGCGCTCCCAGAGGCTCGCTACCGATGCCTCCCATCGTTCTAATGTGTCAGGCATGGATCCGATCCTCGCATGTTGTGACGAATGGCATGGTGCTCGCACTCTGGCCGGATTCCGTGCATGAGACTGGGCGACGTCCTGCTGGACAGACCAACCCTCGACGACATCGCCGCCGTTCACGCGATCTACTCCGATCCACAAGTGTGGACGCACCTGCCCTCGGGCCGTAACAACACTGTTGGGACGACCGAGGACATGGTGCGCGGCTGGATCCGGGGCTGGGAGTGCGACGGGCTCTCGTCGTGGATCGTTCGCGATGCCAGGTCCGGCGAGGTGCTGGGGAATGCCGGCTGCTCAGTGCGGCGAGGCGTGTTCTGGAACCTCGGATACCGGCTCGATCACAAGGCCCATGGCCGTGGAATCGCGACGGCGGTGGCGGTTCAGGCTGTCGAGCGGGCGCATGAGACCAGACCCGACGTGCCGGTGGTCGCCTACCTCCTGGAGCACAACCTGGCGTCGGCGCGGGTGGCGCAGAAGACCGGGCTGACACTCCGGCATCGTGGGCCGGACGCCGGCAATCCGAATCCCGACGCGATCCGACTGATCTACGCGGACCGGCCGCTCACGTCGGAGGAGCTCCGGGCCGTGCTGGCCTGAGGGGATGCAGAGCGGGGTGTCGCACGGGTGCTACGCTTGAGTCATGAGTTCGCCCCTGCCCGAGGTGGAAAGTCTGTCCCAGCGCGAGTTGCGCAACGAGTCCGGCCGTGTGCTCCGCGCCGTGAGCGAGGGCCGCTCCTTCGTGCTGACCAACAGTGGGGTGCCTGTCGGGCGACTCGTGCCGCTCGGTGCCCCGGACCCCGGTCTCGCGATCACCCGGCCCGCCAGGCGGAGCGGCGGCTGGGCGGAGCTGGGTATCGAGCGCAGGTCCGTGGATCAGAGCGTTACAGAGGTTCTCGACGAGATGCGCGAGGACAGGCTGTGACGTCGCGTCCCGTCGTCTACGTCGACACATCGGCCCTGGGAGCCCTGCTGATCGACCGGCCCGAGAGCGAGGCTCTTCTCGCATGGCTGGATCTGGATGCCGCCACCCTGGTGTCCAGCGACCTTCTCGAGGCTGAGCTGCGCCGCCTGGCGATCCGTGAGGGGCTCGACCAGGCCGACGTGACCGCGCTGCTCGACGGCGTGTCCCTCGCTGCGCTGGATCGGGCCGTCTTCCGCAATGCCGGACTGCTCCCGATGCCGTATCTCCGGGCGCTGGACGCCCTTCATCTGGAGGCCGCGATCCGCCTCGACGCCGACGCGGTCCTCACCTATGACCGTCGTCTCGGCGAGGCGGCCGACGCTGCCGGACTCGGCGTCATCGCTCCCGGAACGGCTCGCCATCGCCCCGCATGACACTCAGTCGTGGGGCACTGCGTAGCGCAGCAGAACGCCCCCGGTGTCAGTCGGCCGCGACTCGAGGAGCTCCAGCGGACGCGGTGACGACGCGGGCTTGAAGAAGGGGTGGCCCGCGCCGAGCAGTACCGGAGCGACGCCGATGAGGAGCTCGTCGACCAGACCCGCCTGCAGGAGGGAGTCGGTGAGCGCCGCACTGCCGAAGACGTAGATCGGGCGGTCCAGGGTCGCCTTGCGCCGTGTCAGCTCCCCGACGATGTCGGCTGTCACCTCAGAGTTCTGCCAAGTCGCCTCGGTGAGAGTGCGCGACGCCACGAGCTTCGGCGCGGCGTTCATGTACGCCGTGATGTCGCCCTCATCGGTCGCGTTCGGCCAGTACGCTGCCATGCCCTCGTAGGTGATTCGGCCGAACACGAGCAGGCCGAGTTCCTCGCCGAAACTCAGGCTCAACTGTTCAAGGTCCTTGCCCCAGATGTACTCGTGCAGGTCGAGGTCCCACTGCTGTGTGCCCTCGAAGTAGCCGTCCAAAGAGATGATGTCCCACACGATGAGCTTGGCCATGGCTGCTCCTCCGGAGATTCCGTCAGCGGTGTACTGAGCATCATGCCCCATGGTCGGCGCATCATGACCCATGGGAACTTTGAGCTACACCGCCACCATCTCCGTCGACGGCTACGCGGCCGACGCCGACGGCGACTTCCAGTGGTCGGCCCCGGACGGTGAGGTCTTCGACTTCCACGTCGAACGCATGGCGAAGGTCTCCACCGAGATCCTGGGACGCAAGGCCTACCTGCTGATGAGGTACTGGGAGCAGGAGCCTGCCGACGAGCAGTGGACCGAGGCCGAGCACGAGTTCGCCCGCCGATGGCAGGGTCTCGACATCATCGCGGCATCCTCGACGCTGACGGCTGCCGAGCTGGCTCCCGCCCACAGACTGGTGCCGCACCTCGACCTGGACGAGATCAGGCGAATCGTGGAGGACGCCGACGGTGAGGTCGAGATCTTCGGCCCCACCGTCGCGGCCGACGCGATCCGTGCCGGCATGGTGCAGGACTTCGGGATCTTCGTCGTGCCGAAGGTCGTCGGCGGAGGTCTACGGGCCCTGCCGGACGACGTCCGGCTGGACCTCGAGCTTGCCGAGCACCGGGTATTCGGCAACGGAACGGCCTATCTTCACTACACCGCCGCCGGGACACGGTGATCAGGCACGACAGGAGATGCCGGCGCGGCGGATGATGAGGAGCTGACCGATCTCCGAAGCATTCTTGGTGAGTTCGACGTTGAACCAGGCGGCCATGTCGGCCACCGTCCTCCCCGAGCCGGGCTCCCACGGATAGGTCGCCTCGGCGTCCAGCCGCTGTGCCCCGGCCAGGGCGACCCGCCACGCATTGTGAATCGCCTGCAGCCAGTCCACGATCGCGGACGCCCTGGCGCCGGGCCACCCGGCCTGCTCCGGTGACGGCGCTGCGGTCTGCTGCAGATGCGCGGTGGCGCTCTGCGACCACCAGCCCATGTGCCACGTCAACCAGGCGATGGTCGGAACCGGTACGGGGTCAGGTTCGGTCTCGGCCAGGTCGGGTCGCCATCGGCCGCCGACGTCATGCATGGTCCACCGATGCGCCGACGGGGACCAGAACAGGTCCTCGTCGGTCAGGGCCGCCATGTGGTACTCGAACAGCGACCGTGCGATGTCGTACTGCCCGAGCAGCACGTCTCTGACATCAGGCACAATGACTCCTCACCAGAACGCTGGGGCACTCCCCTTCTCCAGTTTCTCAGCGCCGCGGAGAGGGTGCGCCCACGACGCATACGGTGGAGCCATGACCGCCACCGACATCGAGGTCAGGCGCGCAACCGAGTTCGAGGACGTCGCGACCCTCGTCGGCCCCAAGAAGCCGACGTCCAATGTGTGCTTCTGCCTCAGCTACCGGCTGTCCAACAAGGAGCACCTCTCGCTTCACGGAACCCAGCGCGCCGATCGGATGAGACAGCTGTGCGCCGAGGAGCCTCCGCCCGGAGTCGTGGCCTACCAGGGCGACGAGCCCGTCGGGTGGGCGGCGGTGCATCCCCGCGCCGACACCAGTTTCGCCCGGAACCGCCGGATCCCGCACGTAGACGACCTGGACGTGTGGTCCCTGTGGTGCTTCCGGGTCCGCCCCGGGCACCGCAAACAGGGCATCATGCACTCCCTCATGGACGGGGCGGTCGCCTTCGCCCGGGAGAGCGGCGCGCCGGCGATCGAGGGATATCCCGTCGACAACAAGGGGGAGAAGGTGGATCTCACGATGGCCTATGTCGGGACGCGTCGGCTCTTCGAGCAGGCGGGATTCTCGATGGCCTCCGAGACAGAATCGGTGCTCGCCGGTTTCCCGAGAGTCCTCATGCGCCTGGACCTGCGGTGACGGGCTGGCGCAGCAGGGTGCGCAGCTTCTCGGGAGCCGTGCGGCGCGGATCGGCGAGGTAGATCTCGTGATGGGTTCCCGCCATCCGCAGACCATTGGCGGGAATGAACTCGTGATGCATCCGCTTCAGGACAGGCCCCTCATCGTCGAAGGATCCGACGTGCAGGATCTGGACGCACAGCCCTTCGTCGAGGGCCTCCAGCCGGACGTCCCCCAGCCGGTCCGGCGCCTTCCCGGCGGCCACCGTCGCGACGGCGGCGTCGACGTCGTCAGGGCCGATCCAGTCGGGGGTCAGGAGCATCATCGTCCAGTCCCATTGAGACTTGTCCCGCCCCGAGGTGAACGCGTCCATGTCGTCGGCCCACCAGAGCCCCTCCAGCGGCGGCACCACGTAGTCGCGCCCGGCCGCCTTGCCGGCGAACTTGATCCGGTAGGCCACCGGGTAGAGGGCTTCCAGGGCCTGACTGTAGGCCGGTGAGGTGTTCGGATCCCCGTGCCCGTCGACCATGAGGTACTGCATCGGCGGCACCTCGACGAAGCGGAACTGGCCGGCGCGGGCACGGTAGGAGTCCAACGTCTTCTTGAAGTCGACCTTGCCGGTCACATCGACTCCCGCCCCAGCCCCGCGGCGATCGCCAGACCCAGCCCGACCAGATCCTTCGCATCCATTCCCGGCCAGCCGTGCACCTGCTCCGCCAGCCCGCCCGGGATCCGCGACGCCCCGCATGCCGCGCCGAGCAGGCCGCCCGCGATGGCCGCCACCGTGTCGGTGTCGTTGCCGATGGAGATCGCCAGCTGCAGCGCCGCCATCACCCGATCATCGGCGTCCCGGGTGGCATGGATGGACGCCCAGGCGGCCTGGAAGGCGGTGACGGTGTAGCCGTTCGGGGTGAAATCCGATGGCGGCCGGGTCTCGGCCTCCTCGATCCGCGCCGTCCACCAGTCGCGGCGCTCTGCAGATAGATGGCCGAGCCCGCAGCGGACGTCGGCCTCGCCGGTCAGCACCGCGTGCCGGACCGCCAGGGACCACAGCACCGACGACTCCACGCAGCGCTGCTCGGCATGGGTGAGGCTGCACACCAGCCGCGCCGCCTCCGCGGTGCGATCTGCCGAGCCCAGGGCGACCAGCCCGACCACCGACGTCCGCATGAGTCCGCCGTTCCCGGCGCTGCCGCCGCCCGCCAGATCGGTGGCGATCGCGGTCATCCGCTCCCAGAGACGGGTGCCGTCGTCGTGGCGGGCCCGGCCGAGCACGGTGGCGGTCTGGTTGCCGATGTCGGAGGCCCCGTGGAGCCGCCAGTCGATGAAGGCGGCGGCCACCTCGTCCAGCGCGGCGGGCCCGGTGAGATCGCCGGTCGCCGCGACCCGGGCGATGCACAGCGCCATCTGGGTGTCGTCGGACCACTCGCCGGGCTCATAGGGCCCCAGACCGCCGCCGATCATCTCGGCCTCGCCGGGCCTGATCGGCGCCGCGAACTCGTAGGGGACGCCGAGCGCGTCGCCGGTCGCCTGACCCAGCAGCACGCCGGCCGCACGGTCCTTCACCTCATCGGTCAGTTCCACGGACCCATCCTGCACTGTGGGCCGATCGATTGGCCGGGGAGGACCTGGAAGACGCATGGTATGGGCTTCGGGGGTAGCGTAGGATGACCGCAAAAGGTAGCGTAGAAGATCGGTAAATGGTAGTGTAGTGGCTCTGCCGAAGGGAGTCTTCAGCGATGGAGTACTTGCAGCGCACGGTCGATCATGAACTCGACGAACTGTTGCCCCTCGCACCCGCGATTGCGATCGACGGCCCCAAGGGAGTAGGGAAGACCGACACCGCGCGGCGCCGAGCGCGCACCATCTGGTACCTGGATGATCCTGCTCAACGAGAGGTCGGCCGGGCAGATTTCAGCCTGGCATCTCCCCCTGAGGGCACGCTCCTGCTCGACGAATGGCAGAGGCTGCCACAGGTGTGGGACTCCGTCCGGCGACAGGTCGACGCCGGAGCCCCCCCAGGACGCTTTCTGCTCACCGGGTCCGCGACGCCGATCGACACTGCGGACACCCATAGTGGCGCCGGTCGCATCCTCTCGTTGCGTATGCGTCCGATGGGGCTTCATGAGCGTGGAGTCGCCAATCCGACGGTGTCCCTCACGGCGATGCTGGAGGGCAGTCGGGGCCGTATCGAGGGCAACACCGGGTTCTCCGTGAGGGACTACGCCGACGCCATCGTCGGTAGCGGATTCCCGGGGATCATGGGCCTGGTGCCGCGACTGAGGAGACAGCTCCTGGATGCCTACCTGCAGCGGATCATCGACCGGGATCTCCCCAATCAGGGTTACGCGGTGAGGCGCCCAGAGACACTTCGTCGATGGCTGTCGGCTTACGCCGCTGCGTCGTCGACGACGACCGCCTATGCGAGGCTGCTGGATGCGACCACGGGCGGAGACGGCGGCCAGCCCGCGAAGACGACCACGATCGCCTATCGTGACCACCTCAGCCAGATCTGGCTGCTGGATCCGGTGCCTGGGTGGACCCCGGCGAACAACCATCTGCGGCGTCTCCAACAGGCGCCGAAACACCAGCTGGCCGACCCGGCCCTTGCGGTGCGCCTGCTCAATCTGTCGGCCGGGTCTCTTCTGAACTCGGCCGGCGCGCACATGGCAGGGCCGCTGTTCGAATCTCTTGTGACCCTCGGCGTGCGGGTGATGGCGCAGGCCGCAGAGGCTACGGTCAGTCACCTGCGCACATCCGGTGGTGACCGGGAGATCGACCTCATCGTCGAGGGTACCGACGGGCAGGTGCTCGGCATCGAGGTCAAGCTGGCTCCAGAGATCACTGGGCACGATGTGCGACATCTCAACTGGTTGAGAGAGCAGTTGCCCGATCGGGTAGCCGATCTCGCCGTCGTCACGACGGGCCGGACGGCTTTTCGGAGGGCCGACGGCATTGCGGTGGTGCCACTCGCTCTTCTCGGACCGTAAGGGCGTCCCGGCGCATGATCGGGCCTGGACGGTGGAGGACAATGTCCGGGTGCCCAGTGCCGTGATCCTCTCCTTCCCCGACATCGACGCCGTCATCGGGGACATCCGTGACCATTTGGACCCGTCGGCGTCATGGGGCATCCCGGCCCATGTGAGCCTGATCTACCCCTTCGCCCGGGCCCACCGGATCACACCGGAACTCCTCGAGACCGTGAGAGCGGTCGCGGCCGGGACGCAACCCTTCGAGGTCCGGTTCGACCGTACGGGCTGGTTCGGCGACGAGACGGTGTGGCTGGGCCCTGCACCGCAGCCCGCCCTCGATGACGTCGTCGCCCGGTGCCTGGCGGCCTTCCCGCAGTACCCGCCCTACGGCGGGGAGTTCGACGAGTTCGTCGCGCACCTCACCCTCGTCACCGGACATTCCGCGCAGGAGGCGAAGGACGCCGAGCGCGCAGTGCTCCCCGAGCTGCCGATCAGCACCACCGCTGGCGGTCTGACGGTGGTGGCCGGGGCTCCTGAGCCGGGCGGGTTCGACGTCGTGGGCGAGTATCCGTTCGCGGCGCGTGAGGGCTCATCGACATGAGCGAGCAGAACCCTGAGAAGGTCCGTGCACTGGCCGGTTCATGTGCGTATCGCGGGTTGTGGGATGCTCCCTGATCCCAGGCGGAGCCTCAGGGCGCCTCGACGTCTCTGTGCTTCTCCTGCGCCGGGGCGACCACGCGAATACCCGCGTGCTGCGCGGCCCGGGCGAGGTCGGCGTCATAGGTGAGGATCTCGTCCGCTCCGAGGCGCAGTGCCGTGACGAGATGGATCGCATCGTTGGAGCGCAACGGGGAGTGGGTGCCCGCAGCGAGTAGATCACCCCGGGTGATATCGACGAGGATGACCGTGTCGAGCACCGTCGTGACGAGGGCCGTCGGGATCTGTGCCGGATTCCGCCCTGCGGCGCAGTGCAACTCGGTGTGCAGGAGCCATGATGCGACGAGCCGCCGCGACGGCAGGGTCTCCAACTCGTCGACCAGCGCTGTGGACTCATCCTCCTCGATGACCAGCTTCATCGCGGCCGATGTGTCGAGGTAGGTCGTCGTCACCATCGGCCGCGGGCGTCCTCGATGATCTGGGCTGTGCCTGTCGCCGACCTGACACGAGGGATCGAGCGAAGGGTCCCAAGGCCCGCGCGTGCCGGCCGGGCTCCGCCGTCGATGATCGCGGCGGCGACGGCATCATGGGGGACCGGCACTATGAGTGCGGCTGGACGGCCGTTGTTGCTCACCTGGAGGGACTCGCCGGCCTCGACGCGGCGCAGCACCTCGGCGCTGCGGTTCCGCATCTCGCGATGAGTGATGATCTCCATGTAGCACAGCGTAGCATGGAGCGTGGAACGGGCCTTTTCTTCTTCAGGGACGCGACCGCAAGGTGTGCAGCGCCACAGCCACCCGGCACGACGTCACGACCACGATCAGGGCGACTGCGGCATACAGGAGGGCGGTGACGTCCGGGGCCCACAACCAGGCCTGGCGTCCTGTGACCCCGAAGAGAACCGGCAGGGCGAGCAGGCCCCCGACCAGCAGCAGCCCGGAGGTCGCCCATAGAATCAGACCTCTGATCGCGCGCCGTCGCGACCCCCGTGCAGGTGGTCGTCTCAACCGGCGCAGCGAGCCGAGCAGCACAGACGCCAGCCCCAGACACGTCCCGCTCAGGGTCACCAGGAGCACGGCATAGAGCGGCTCCACCCCGTGGGGTTGCGGCTGTGCGCCGGACAGCAGCGAGGCCAGCCCCCAGGAGGTGTCGAGGAGCTGAGACTCCTGGAAGGATCCGTAGGCGTTCTGGAGGACGACGATCGCACGGTCCCGGGAGGGCAGCAGCACGATCGCGGTCTGGAAGCCGGGTACGGCTCCGGCATGCCACACCATCGGCTCACGACCGCCCATCACCTGCCAGGTGCGCCACCCGAGGCCGTAGCTCCGGCGCTCCCCGGTGGCCACCTCCGGGGCGAAGAGCCGGGCGCGCTGGTCGTCGGTCAGGACAGTGCTGGTGCTGAGGTTCGCGCGTGCGAAGGCGACCAGATCCTTCAGGGAGCCGCCGAGATAGCCCGAGGCGACCTCGGCGGATGCGAACCCGGTCCGGAACGGCCGGGTCCGGCCGAAGACGTATCGATGTCCTGGCGGGATTCGGGCGGAGGCCTGATCGGCGCTGGTGACGGCGGTGTCCATGCCCGCGGGTGCGAGCAGGCGACGGCGCAGCACGTCGGTGTAGCTCTGACCGCTGGCCGATTCCACGATCGCCGCCAGCAGGACGTAGTTGATACTGGAATAGTGATGCGCGCCGCCGACCGGACCGGCGAGGTGGACGTCCTTGAGTTCTGCGACGACGTCGCTTGGCCGCCGGTGGGCGTCGTAGCGATCGGTGAGATCCAGACGTTCCGGAATGCCACTGGTCTGGCTGAGCAGCTGGCGTACTGTGATGGCCCGTGCCGATCCGTCGGCCATCGTGAAGCGTGGGAGATATCTGGTCACCGGCGCATCCAGATCGAGCAGCGCCTCCCCGGCCAGCTTCACCACGAGGCTCGCGGTCACCGGCTTGGCCACCGACCCCCACAGGAAGGGCGTGCTGGAGGTGACCGGTTCCCGGTCGCCGTCGACCCCGAAGGCCCGCTGGTGCTCGATCCCGTGGGGACCTACCACTGCATAGGCGGTCCCGGGGACGTCGGCGCGCTCCATCTGCGCGCTCACGAAGGCGTCGAGACGGTCGGAGGACGGGGGACCGCTCCGTACGGGCGGAGTCGCCGCAGCAGGTGCGGCGACCGGGGCGAGGACGGCGCACGAGAGCAGGAGCATCAGGAGCCGCACGACGGCTCGCGCGCGCCTCATCGCGTCGTCCTGGTCGGGCCCCTGGCGCCCAGGCGGTCCAGGAAGGCGTCGATACCATCGATGGTGGCGGCGGTGCGCCAGGAGGACAGCGCGTCGAAGCCGTGCTGAGCCCCCGGCAACTCCACATACCAGGCGTCATTCTCCGGTCGGGAGGCCAGATGCCGGTGCAGGGCTCGCGCATCCTCGACAGGGGCGTAGGAGTCGTGGTCTCCATGGACGACGAAGAACGGCGGCGCATGGCCCGGATCAAGCGACATGGGCGTGGAGACCGGCGACTCGTCGGGGTCACGGCCGTAGTACCGGCCGTAATACCCGTACAGGCACAGCGCGGCGTCGACACACGGTCGCTCCGGATCGGCGGCGGGATCCTGTGTGAGGGCGCACAGCGAGGTGAGGTGCGCTCCGGCCGAGCTGCCCGCCATCACGAGCAGCCGCGGGTCTCCGCCGTAGGATTCCGCGTGCTCGTGCGCCCATCGCAGTGCGGCCCTGGCATCGTCCAGATGGTCGGTGAAGCCGGCCTCGGGCCGCAGACGGTAGGTGGCGCTGATGCAGATCCATCCCCTGGACGCGAGATGGTGCAGCAGCCCGCGCCCCTCCCGGCGATTGCTGCCGGAGAAGTAGCCGCCGCCATGGAAGTACACCAGCACCGGCCCGGGTGCCGACGGATGCTTCGGCCGATACACATCCAAGCGCTGCCGCTTGTGCTCCCCGTAGCTCAGCGGGCCGATCCTTGTCACCGAGCGCGGTCGCCACGGGAAGGGGAAGAGAAGCGGGCGCAGCAGGCGGCGCACGCGATCGCGCCGAGGAATTCCGCCGTGCTCCCGGGTCACGGCGTCAGTGGTGGGGGCGGCGTGCAGACCGCGCCGGGTCAGCACGGCCAGGCCGAGGAGCACGATCCCAGCCATGGAGGTCAGGATGAGCCCGGACGGGCCGGCGAGGTCGCCCTGCGACCAGGCCAGTGCGGTGGACAACAGGAGGAGCAGGGCGGCGACGTGCGGAATCTCGTTGATCACGACCGCGAGGAAGTACCGCTTGATGCTTATTCGCCGGGGGCGGGGGAGTGCGGCCAGACAGCAGGCGCCGAACAGCAGCACAGTGACGAGGTATCCGACAGGCATGGGGCCTCCTCGGTCGGGGCTCGGCGTGTCACCGCGCGAGAGGGATCTCCCCAGCGCCGGGTGACGCCTCCTTGTCGTACCAGGTGATGCTGGACCCGTTGGCGAAGGACCGGTGGTCGGTCCGGGTGAACAGGGCGGGGTTGAAGTCGCCGTCCACCAGGGCCGGGCCCGCTCCGGCGATCACCGGGTAGCGCTTGAGGATCAGCTGGTCGATCTCGGGGAGCAGGGATCCGGCCAGCCGGCCGCCGCCGCACAGCCAGATATCCAGCCCGTCCTCGTCCTTGAGCTGCCGGACGAGCGCGGAGGCGTCGCGCACCAGTGTGACCGCGGGGTCGTCGATCCGGGCCATTGCGCTGGAGACCACGTACTGGCGCAGGTGTGCGTAAGGGCTGGTGACCCCTTGATCAAGGCCGAGCTGATAGGTGTTGCGCCCCATCACGACGGTGTCGAATCGCCTGTTGGGCAGGCCCTCCAGTCCGACCGCAGAACGGTACTGGGTGGGCACCGTCTCGGGGTAGCGCTCGTTGACCCAGTTCATGTACGCGGCGGCGTCCTCGCCCTGCCCGACCGGGAAGAAGTCCGCCTCTCCCCGCGGCCCCGCGATGCGGCCGTCGATGGATGCGGCGATGTAGTAGACGAGCTTGCGCATCATGGCCCCTCTCAGACAACTACAGATGAAGTGGTTCGTACGAGGCTACTACGGATGGAGTGGTTTCCAATCGTCGCTCATGAGGTGGCCGTCATGAGCTCCCCCGGGATGGTACTGGCGGTTCCTGCCGATCCATATCATCTGAACCATGAGCTATCCGGGGACGGGTCCAGCGGTCGGCGGCTTCAGGAGACGGGTCGACGAGCGGGCCCAACGCGCGCTCAATGCCGAGGCGCCGACGATCGAGAACCTCGGGCCACGGGCGCTGGCCCTGTTCGCGCCCTATCGGATCAGGATCGTGGTGACGTGCATCCTGGTGATGGTCTCCGCGGCCCTGGGCGTCATTCCTCCGCTGCTGGTCAAGCGGGTCTTCGACCAGGCGCTCTTCCCCGCTCACGGCGGTCCGTCCATGCCTCTGCTGGCCGTCCTGGTCGCTGCCATGGTGGGCCTGTACCTGGTGTCGGCCGGGCTCAATGTGCTGCAGACCTGGCTCACCTCGACCGTCGGCAACTCGGTCACCGGAGACCTGCGGGTGAAGCTCTTCGAACATCTCCAGGCCATGGAGCTGGCCTTCTTCACCCGGACGAAGACCGGCGTCATCCAGTCGAGACTGCAGAACGACGTCGGAGGGGTGTCCAGTGTCCTCACCTCCACCCTCACGGCGATCCTCGGCAACTCGGTCACCGTCATCGCATCCCTGGTGGCGATGGTCCTGATCGACTGGCGGCTGACCATCGTGGCCGTCATCATCATGCCGATCCTGGTGATCGTGCAGAGGAGGGTCGGCCAGATCAGGGCCCGGATCGCAGGGCAGACCCAGGAGTCCCTGTCGGAGCTGACCTCCATCACCCAGGAGACCCTCTCGGTGTCGGGGGTCCTGCTCGCGAAATCCTTCAACCGGCAGGCCGCCGAGGCTTCTCGCTATCGTGCCGAGAACGTCAATCAGATCCACCTTCAGGTGCGCCGGGCCATGAGCGGGCAGGGATTCTTCGCGATCGTCCAGGTGCTCATGTCCTCGGTGCCCGCTGTGATCTACCTCATCGCAGGATGGCTCATCGTCGGAGGCCATGCGGGGTTGACGGCCGGCTCAATCGTCGCCTTCACCACCGTCCAGGCACGCCTGCTGGGCCCGCTGGTCAGCCTCATGAGGGTGGCTCTGGACATCCAGACCTCCCAGGCCCTGTTCGCCCGGATCTTCGAGTACCTCGACATGGAACCCGCGGTCCAGGACGCCACCGAACCGGTCGACGTGAGCGAGGCGCCCGGCCCACGCGGCAGCGTCGAGTTCGACCAGGTCACCTTCCGCTACCCGGATGCCGCCCCTGATTCCCGACCCACCCTCGATCGGGTGAGCTTCTCCGTCGGGCCGGGCCGTCACGTGGCCCTCGTCGGTCCCTCGGGATCGGGCAAGTCCACCATCATCTACCTCGCCCCACGGCTCTATCAGGCCTCCTCCGGCGAGGTCCGGTTCGCGGGCGCCGACGTCCGGGGCCTGCGCGGTTCGTCGATCATCGACGACATCGGCATCGTCTCCCAGGAGACCTATCTCTTCCATGCCACCATCGCGGAGAATCTGCGCTACGCCAAGCCGGACGCCACCGATGAGGAACTCGTGGAGGCCTGTACGGCGGCGAACATCCACCACATCATCGCCGGTTTCGAGGACGGCTACGACACCGTCGTGGGGGAACGCGGCTACCGCCTGTCCGGCGGGGAGAAGCAGCGCATCGCCATCGCACGGGTGTTGCTCAAGGACCCTCCCGTCCTGCTGCTGGACGAGGCCACCTCGGCCTTGGACACCGTTTCGGAGCGCGTCGTGGAGCAGGCGATCGACGAGGTCGCCGCCGGGCGGACCACCATCACCGTCGCGCACCGCCTCTCGACCATCGTCGACTCCGACATGATCTACGTCGTCGATGCCGGGCGGATCGTCGAACAGGGGACCCACGCTCAGCTCATCGGAGCCGGAGGCCTCTACGCCGAGCTGGCCGCACAGCAGATGTCCTCCGCCAGGGTGGACGGTGCGAGCTCGGGAGCCCGGGCGCCGCATCCCGATCGGCGCGCCGACAGGTGCCCGCAGGCCGATCCCGCCGAACCGGCGACCAGGAGCGAGTTGGCTGCCGGACTCCCCGCACCCGGCGGCGAATCGCTATTGTGAGGGTGCTTGAGCCGGGTCATCGACCGATCCCGGGACCTGACTCGCAGAGGGGTGGGAGAGGCCATGTCTGACGGCGCAACCGATCCGAACGGACGGCTCGTACTCATCCGCCATGGCGAGACGCCGTGGAGCCGGGTCGGCCGCCACACCGGCGTGACCGATCTGACGCTCACCGACCGGGGCGAACAGCAGGCACGCGACCAGGGCTCGATGCTGCGGGGCCACCGCTTCGCGATGGTGCTGTGCAGCCCGCGGCTGCGTGCCAGACGGACCTCGGAGCTGGCGGGCTATCCGAATCCGGCGATCGATGACGAGGCCGTCGAATGGGATTACGGCGGCTATGAGGGCATCACCACCGAGCAGATCATCGAGATGCGCGGCGGACAGCCCTGGGACGTCTGGCACAACGGCGTCATTCCTGGGGCGACCCCGGGGGAGAGCCCCGAACAGGTGCAGGCCCGCGCTCAACGTGTCATCGACAAGTGCACCGACTGCCTGCGCCAGGGCGAGGACGTCCTGCTGGTCGCGCACGGCCATTTCCTTCGGATGCTGGCGCTCACCTGGGCCGGCCTGCCGATCGAGGCGGGCGCCATCCTCCGTCTGGAGACGGGCAGTGTCTGCGAGCTCGGCTACGAGCACGACAACCAGGCCATCCTGCGCTGGAACTGCCCGCCCGACCCGCGCGTCGACTTCAGCTGAGCGCTGACGAGAGGATGCCTATCCGATATGGATCGCCATCCCCTCGCCGCGCTCCACGCGTCGGCGGACGAATTCCTGGGTCTCGCGGAGCAGTTCGAGAATCCACTCCCCCTCCTCTTTCTTGAAATGATATTTCGACGATTCGACGAGGGCATCGACCTCCGCCGGACCGACAGAATTAAGGTCCTGAGCTATTGGGCGGAGTTCGTCCGGCCCGATGAACTGCTCCCACGGAATCCAGCCGATGTCCACCGTGGTGGCATTCCCCTTGAACAGCTCGTAGGCCGGTCGGTCCGGCTCGCACCAGTCGGTGGCGAAGAGATGCCCGACCCAGGACCAGACCTTGTCCAGGTACAGGTCGTCGTAGGGGTCGTTGGACGGGGTCGCGCTCAAGCCGTCCTCGAATCGCGGCATGAATGAGGTCATGAACGGGTCGTACGGGATGGCGGTCGCGGGGTCGATCAATGCCGCTGGGATGCGCTCGAGAGGGACGGGGTATGCGTAGTATCTGATGCCCATGTAGACAGTGTTCGCGAGTGTCGCATAGTACGGAAGAGGGATCCGAAATCTGTGGACAACGATCCCGGGCCGAGGTCCCACCCTGTGGACAACTCCAGATCGGCCGTGGACTTCCCGCCTCCGATGACGCAGCATGGGCGCCGATGGCTTCTGAACTTGTGTGGTACGTCAGCTACGGATCGAACATGAACGCGGCCCGACTGGCCTGTTACCTGGAGGGCGGGCGTCCGCCAGGGGCACGAGTGAGCTATGTCGGGGCCCGAGATCACACCCCTCCCCGTGAAGACTTCGCGGTCATGCTGCCCGGTTGCCTCTACTTCGGCACGGTGTCGCGGGTCTGGGGAGGCGGTATCGCCTTCTACGATCATGATGCGGACGGACCGGCCGCCGCCCGTGCCTACCTCATCACTGCCGAGCAGTTCGTCGATGTCGCCGCCCAGGAGATGCACCGGCGACCGGCCGCCGACGACCCCCTTGAGTCGGTCGTGCTCGGTGGCCTGCCCGAGGGCCGTCACCAGGCCGGGCCGGGGATCTACGAGACGCTGCTGCGGGTCGGGGAGCGCGACGGTTACCCGATGCTCACCTTCACCGCACCCGCCCGCTCGGTCGAGGTGGCATTCAACCAGCCGGTCCAGGCCTATCTCGACATGCTCGGCGCCGGACTGCTCCAGGCCCACGGATGGGACGCCGCCCGCTGCCGCCAGTACTTCAGCGCCTGCGGCGTTCTGGAAGAGGCTGCCTGAGCCCTCCCGGATTCCACAACGGGGGAGCTGCCGCGCGAGTTCGTCGCGCTGGGCACAGGTCTGGAGGGACCTCACATTCTTCCGTTGTGGCGCGTCTACTGTGTATGACCATGAAAAAGCCCTTCGAGCGGGCCGTGGAGCAGCACGGGGCCACCGTGCTGCGGGTCTGCCGGGCCGCGCTGGGCTCCGGACCGGACGCCGACGACGCCTGGTCGGAGACCTTCCTGTCCGCCCTTCGGGCATGGTCCGGGCTCGACGAGAGCGCCAACGTCGAGGCGTGGCTCGTACGCATCGCGCAGCGCAAGACCATCGACGTCCTCCGGGCGCGCTCCCGGCGGCCGACCCCGGTCGCCGACCCGCCCCCGCGCGCCTCCCGGCACGGCCAGCCCGGCGAGCAAGACATCTGGTCACTGGTCGGCGAGCTGCCGGAGCGGCAGCGACTGGCCATCGCCTACCACTATCTCGGAGGACTGCCGCACACCGAGACCGCCCAACTCATCGGTGGCAGCGCGGACGCCGTCCGGCGAGCCGCATCGGACGGACTGAAGAATTTGAGGAGCCGGCTCGAACCCGGCCCGGGGGAAGGACAGCACCCATGACCACCACAGACATGTTCCCCGCATCCGACGTCGATCTGGCCAGATTGCGCGATCACCTGGCCGTCGATGCTGAGGCGGCCGGCCTGCTCGACGTCTCCTACCGGACCCTCGACACCCCGATCGGCTCCATGCTCATCGCCGCAACTCGTCACGGGCTGGTTCGCGTGGCCTTCGAGGCCGAGGGATTCGACGCAGTGCTCGACAGCCTCTCCGAGCAGGTCAGTCCACGGGTTCTCGGGGCCGGGGGCCGCCTCGACGTCGTGGCATTCCAGTTCGACGAGTACTTCCGCGGGTCCCGCCGGTCCTTCGATCTCCCACTGGACAGGAGGTTGTCGCGGGGTTTCCGGAGCGAGGTGCAGGCCTGGCTGCCACACATCGGTTACGGCCAGACGCTCAGCTACAAGGAGGTCGCCGAGAAGGTCGGCCGCCCGCGTGCGGTCAGGGCGGTCGGGAGCGCGTGTGCCACCAACCCGCTGCCGGTCGTGGTGCCGTGCCACCGTGTGCTGCGCAGTGACGGCAGTCTGGGTGGGTATCTGGGCGGGTTGGAGGCCAAGCGGGCGCTGCTGGCTCTGGAGGCCTCCTGAGCGCGCTCGTCGGTCGGGAGGCGAGGGCTCCTGCCAGTCTGAGCTTCCTGTCCGCATTCCTGATCTCCATCGTCCTGGGAGCGATCAGGGGACACTTCTTCCAACTGTGGGGGCTCGGGTTCTGCTGGGAGTGGCGGAGAGTGCGCCAGCTGCTCAGCGGGAAAACGACGATGTTCCGCGATGCGCAACGTGCCAATGGCACCAAGAACGACCGGTAGAACAAGCAGATCCTCGCTGCCTTCGGGCCGGCCGAACGCGACGACGGTGCGGATCGTGCTGACCAGGTGGCCATCCGGCCAGGAAAACGTGTGAAAAGTCTGGCCATAAGTTGCTGTTGCGCGAGCCTTGACGCGGGTTTTATAGAACGTGTCAAGGCCGAACGGGCACTACGGCCGATGATGATCACCGGTGTGGCGATGGCGAGAACCGCACCGATGCGACTGCCGCGAACAGTCGCAGATCATCTGACAGGGGTCTGGGGGGACTGGGTCGCCCGGCCGGAACGCCAGGACGTTCCGGCCGGGCTGGTCACTCCAGCAGACGTTGGCCCGGTCGCGAAACCCTCCACGGACGCGACCGGGCCAAGTCGTCCCATTGCTCATTCCACCTATGCGACTCCCACCTACGCGACGCTGTTGCCGCGCCCGGTCGGGATCCTCAACTCAATCGTCCAGTCGTAGCCGGCATCATCGCTCGACCGACCACTGGCAAGTTCGCAGCCATGCCGTTCGGCCTCCTCCCTGAGTCCGCGAAGGCCGAGTCCCGTGGACTCGGCGGGGGGGACGGAGGCACCGATGGTGTTGGCGATGGCGATCGTGACCGCCTTGTCGACCGAGTCGGCACGGATGAGCACGGCGGCTCCCAGACCGCCGTGCTTGACGGCATTGGTGACGCCCTCGGTGAGGAATCTCCTGGCCATCTCGAGGTCCGCGGTACCCAACGCCAGTCCGGCTCCACCGTTGACGGACAGCGTGACACGGTCGCCGACGACACGCAGGTCCCGGGCGGCCCCCTCGATGAGATCTGGCAGGGACGCGGTGTTGGTGGGGCCCGGGGGGAAGGGGGAGGAGGGCACGGGCAGTTCATCCTCCACCGTGTCGTCCTCGGTGTCGAGGACCCTCAGTGCGTGGCGGAGCTCCTCGAGGGCCCGGCGGTTGGATCTCTCAACGGCCTCGAGGATCTCCCTGTCGGCGTCGGAGCGGCGCTCGACCGCGGTGATGTCGAACTGGGTCGCGGCCAGGGCCGCCACCGAGACGGTGAGCTCATGGGCGACGTAGTCATGCATCTCATGGGCCAGGCGCAGCCGTTCCTCACGGCGCGCCCGTTCGGCCTGCTCCCGGACCTGTCTGATGGTCTCCTCCTGATGCTGGCGCTCCGCGGAGCCGCGCAGTACCGCTCGAATCACGAGACCCAGGGCGATCGAGACCGCGAGGAGCACGATGCCCGCCCAAAAGAGCGCTTCTGGAATTGTTGGCCAGCGGAATGCAATAGCAATGACGGCGACCAACATCACTCCGGCATTGACACAGAGGAACGTGACGGCAGTGGTGGCTGTCACAACTGTGCATACGACCACGCCCACGATCGGCAGCAAACCGACCGTATAGACCGTCAGCGTGACTGGGATTGACAACCATAGCAGTACGGCCGAAGCGCGGGGGAACCAGCAGGACAGCGCCATCGCCAACGCGCACAGTACGATACGGGTGAGATCTACAGCAGATGTCAGGTCTCGAAGGTCGCTGATCGCTCTGACGAGGTCATCGGAGACGAAGAATGCGGCCAGACAGGACACAACGACGGCGATCACGCGAGGGATCGCCGTCGCGCCTGAGTCACTCGGTGACCGTACTCGGGTCGCTCCTCTCACAAGAGTGATCGGTCCGGGCTACCTGCAGATGCGAGGGAAGAAATAGCACATCATCTGGTCGATGCCCTGCGTGCTGACGGTGCCGCCGGAGGTCCCACCGACGACTGGGGCCGCATTCGCGGCGGGCGCGGACAGTGCGCCGAAGGAGGAGGCCGTGATCAGCAGAGCGACCAGGGCTGAGGCGAGACGGTGCTTCTTGTTCATTGTTGTACTCCGATCAAATTGGTGCCAGGACATGATCCGTGAGCGCTAATCGAACGGTAGCACCGATATACGGCGGGTCTCACCCTGACGCCGCAATCTGTAGGCTGCGGCCATGGGGAGATTGAGGATTCTGGTGGTCGACGACGACCAGGTGCTGCGCGACGGCCTGTCAGCGCTGATCGGCTTCGACAGCAGCCTGGGCGACAAGACGATGAGCACGGCCCGCGACGGTCAGGAGGCGTTGGTCCGGTGCATCGCCAGCCCGCCCGACCTGGTCGTGATGGACATCCGGATGCCGCGGCTGAACGGGATCGAGGCCACGCGCCGGATCGTCCGGGAACACCCCGGCGTCAAGGTGCTGGCCCTCACCACCCTCACCACCCAGGAGTACGTGGCGCCGATGCTGGCCGCCGGAGCCTCCGGCTACCTCGTCAAGGACCGCACCGATGAGCTCATCCCGGCCATCCACGCTGTGCTGGCCGACGAGTTCTACATCTCCCCGCGGGTTTCCGACGTGCTGGTGAGGATGGCCCTGGACGCGCAGGACGCCGAGAAGGCCCGTGATGAGGCCGTGGCGCCGGCACCCCGCGAGGAGAACACCTATCCGAAACTCGGACCCCAGGAACTGGCCGCCGTCCGCTGGCTGGCGCACGGCTACTCCAATGCGGAGATCGCCGATGCGATGGGCATCTCGGTGGGATCGGTGAAGTCCTACCTGGCCAAGGCCGGGGAGAAGCTCGCCACCCGCGACCGGGTCCAGCTGCTCATCCGGGCCACCGAGCTCGGCCTGGTGCATCCGGCCATCGACGGGTCAGCGCGCTGACGCCGCACTGAACCGACCGCCTCGGATCAACGGACTCGCGGCGGCGCCGTGGTCGAACGGACCGTCAGGCTGGTGGGCTTCACGATCCCGGCGGCGGGCAGGTCGCCGCCACCGGGGCCGACCCGCAGCATGACCCGCTCGGCCGCTGCGCGGGCCAGGGCGATCGGGTCCTGACGCACCGACGTCATCCGGATCATCGACCGCGCAGCGACCTCGGAGTCGTCGAAGCCCACCACCGAGACCTCATCGGGAACTCTCACGCCGCGTCTGATCAGGGTGTCGATGACGCCCAGGGCGCAGCGGTCGTTGAAGCCGACGATCGCCGTGGGAAGCCGGCCTGCGTCGAGGAGCCGCAGGGTGGCCGCCGAACCGGCGTCCTCGGTGCGTCCGGCCCCGACGGCCCGGGCCGAGTCCCGGATGCCGGCCGCCAGAACGGCGTCATGGAACCCCTCGAGTCTTTCCGGGCCTCCGGCCGATCCGGTGTCCGAGAGGTAGACGATGTCGCGGTGGCCGAGCTCGACCAGGTGATCGACCGCCAGCCGGATGCCGCCCCGCTCGTCGGAGGCCACCCAGTCGACGCGCGGGGCGTCGACCGTGCGCGCGATCGACACCACCGGCAGGTCGTCGGCGATCCGGGCCAGCCGATCGGCCGGCAGCCGCGAGGAGAGCACGATGACCGCGCCGCAGCGGTTGGCGATGAGGTCGGACAGGGCCTCCTCCTCGTCGCGGGTTTCCGAGGTCGGCGAGGTGACGATCGGGTGGGCGGCCAGGTTGACGGCGTCGTAGACACCGGCCACCACCGCTGCCTGGAAGGGCTGGTCGAGTCGGAAGGTGATGCCGATCGAGTCCCGTTGGAGGGAGCGCAGGCCTCGGGCCCGCTCGTCGCGGACGTATCCGAGGCTCCTGGCGGTCGCGAAGACCTTCTCCCGGGTCCGGGGGGAGGCCCCCGCGGCCTCCCGGAAGACGATCGAGACCAGTGCGGGGGAGACTCCCGCGGCCCGGGCCACGTCCCGCATCGTCGGCCGCCTGCTGCTGGACGGACTCTCGGACATGCCATTGCCTTCCGGTGACCGGTTCGAAACTGCTGTGCCACCTGACCGCGGTGGTCGCCCAACCCCGCACACTACGGACTAGAACGATATAGTGTCTGAGATACGGCTGGACCGCTCACCGGAGAGTCCCGTCTCGATTCAAGGAGGAATCCATGTCAGAACAGGTCCGTGTCGGCGTCATCGGCACCGGCATGATGGGCGGAGATCACGCCCGCAACCTCGCTGACGGCATTCGCGGGGCCAGGCTCACCGCCCTCGCCGACGCCGATGAGCAGCGGGCCCGGCGGCTGGCCGGCGAGGTCGGCGTCGCCGACATCTACCCGGACGGCCGACAGCTCATCGACTCGGGAGCCGTCGACGCCGTCATCGTCGCCGCCCCCGATCCTGCCCACGCCGCGTTGGTCGCCGCCTGCCTGGACGCGCGGCTGCCAGTGCTGTGCGAGAAGCCGCTGGCGCCCAACGCCGAGGCGGCTCGGGCTCTTGTCGCGCGCCAGGACGCGCTCGGCGCCGATCTCGTCACGGTCGGCTTCATGCGACGCTTCGACCCCGGCTACCAGGCGCTCAAGCAGCGCCTGGTCGAAGGCCGCGAAGGCGCCCTGCTGATGACCCACTCGGTGCATCGCAATGTCGAGGCCTACCCCGGTCAGGACAGCTCCGCCACGATCACCAACTCCGGCATCCACGAGATCGACGTCCTGCCCTGGCTGTCGGGCAGCCCGGTAGTCGGGGTCCAGTGGGCCGCCGGGAGGGCGAGTTCGCTCATCTCGGAGCGTCACGACCCCCAGTTCATGCTGCTGCGCGACGCCGCCGGGGCCCTGCACACCGTCGAGCTGGGCGTCCACCTCCAGTACGGCTACGACGTGCGCTGCGAGGCCGTCTGCGAGCGGGCCACCGTCGAGCTGCCCGCGGTGCCCGCGCTGGTGGAGCAGACGCCGGTGGTGCTCAACGCCGGCCTGGCCCGTCAGACCTTCTATCCCGAGGACTCCCGCGCCCGTTTCGCGGCGGCCTACCGGTCCGAGCTGGCCGCATGGATCGACGGGATTCGCACCGGGCGCCGTCATCCCGACGCCGCGACCGCCCGCGACGGGCTGCGGGCCAGCGCGGTGGCCGAGGCCCTGGTGGCTTCGATGAATCAGGGCGGCTCGCCCGTCGCGGTGGAGGAGGACTGACATGCGGATCTCCATGGTCACCGACTCCCTCGCCCATCTCGGATTCGAGGAACTCCTGGACACGGCCGCGGGACTGGGCATCACCCAGCTCGAGTTCCCCACCGGTGGCTGGTCCTCAGCCCCGCATCTGGATCTCGACCGGCTTCTCGCCGATGCCGGGGCCCGCAACGCGTTCTCCGACGCGCTGGAGCGGCGCGGCATCACGATCAGCGCCCTCAACGCCAACGGCAACCAGCTCCATCCGGTCATCGGGCCTCAGGTGGACAGGGTGCTGCACCGCACGGTCGACCTGGCGAGCCTGCTCGGCATCGGCACGGTGGTGTGCATGTCCGGCCTGCCGGCCGGTGCGCCGGGGGACCGCACCCCCAACTGGGTCACGACGTCCTGGCCGCCCGAGACCCAGGAGATTCTGAACCACCAGTGGAACGAAGTGGCGATCCCGTACTGGAAGGACCTCGCCGGGTACGGACGTGACAAGGGGGTGCGCTTCGCCGTCGAGATGCACGGCGATCAGCTCGTCTACAACGCGGCCACCCTGCTGCGGCTGCGCGAGGCGGTCGGAGAGACCGTCGGAGCGAACCTGGACCCCTCCCATCCGATGTGGATGGGGGCCGACCCGCTGGCGATGATCCGGGCCCTTCGGGGAGCGGTGTTCAACGTCCATGCCAAGGACTCCCGGCGTCAGCCGCAGGTCGCCGACGTCAACGGGATGCTGGACACCCAGCCTCCCGAGAGGTCCTACGACCGGTCCTGGAACTATGTCACCCTGGGCCTGGGGCACCCGGGCGGTCAGCAGTTCTGGGGACGGTTCTGCGCTGACCTGCGCGCCGGCGGGTACGACGGGCCCCTGGCCATCGAGCACGAGGACGTCGCGATGGACGCGGTGGAAGGGGTGGCGCAGACCGTGCGGCTACTCAGCGAGGTGCTGCTGGTCGGCCCGCCGAGCTGGAAGCCCCAGGCCATCTGAGTTCAGGCTCAGTCGGCGATCCTCGCGACGATCTTGCCCGCCACGTGACGACCCTCCAGGTCGTGCAGTGCGGCCGGAATCTCGTCGAGGGTCACGGTGCGCGTCACCATCGGGTCGAGGCGGCCCGCGGCCACCAGGTCCAGCAGTGCGGCCAGATCGGTCGACAGGCGCCGGTGGGCCGCGGCGTCGCCCCACTGGTAAGCGGCCCCGAGGGCCACCTCGTGGACCGAGGGGGCGATCGTCAACTCGGGCACGGTGGTGAGGTCGGGGCGTCCGTCGATGGTCACGATCCCGCCGCCGTGCACCAGTAGCTGGAGGTTCGCTGTCGCCGAGTCGCCGCCCACCGTATCGAGGATGCCGTCCACCCCGCGACCGTCAGTGAGACGTCGCACCTCCCGGACCACGTCGGTGGACCGGTAGTCGATCGGCTCGGCGCCGAGCGCGCGCAGCCTCTCGGCATTGCCGGCCGACGCCGTCGCCAGGACCCGGGCCCCGGCGATCCGTGCGAGCTGGATCGCGTAGCCGCCCACCCCGCCGGCGCCGGCCGTCACCAGGACGGTCTGCCCGGGCTCGACGTGAAGGCGATGCACGATCGCCTGGTAGGCGGTCATACCGGCGCAGGGCAGGGCCGCTGCGGAGATGTCGTCGACCCCCTCGGGGACTCTGGCGATCACCTCGGCATCGTCGGCGACGTACTCGGCGAAGGAGCCCTGCCGCCCCAGATCTCCATGACAGGCGACCCGGTCCCCGACCCGGAACTCCGAGACCCCCTCGCCGAGTTCGGCGATCACCCCTGCGCAGTCCTGGCCGAGAATGTGCGGCCAGTGCCAGGTGGGGACGCCTCCGCCTCTGGCCACCTTGTACTCGACCGGATTGAGGCCGACCGCATGGACGGCGATGAGAACCTGGCCCGCACCGGGCCGAGGCCGGGGAGCCTGCCCGACCTCAAGGGAATCGAAGCCGCCTGCGGTGGGCAGCAGCAGTGCTCTCATGGATCGTCTCCTTCTCGCGACGAGGTTCCATCCATGTCTACCGTCGACGGTCAAGCATGAGGCCCGCGGACCGGGCCGAGCTCACGGGTCTTTGTCCGAGGAAGGGTACGACCATGTATCCTCGGATTGTTCGAGTACCAGCACGTACCGGTGAACTCCAGGGGTCAGGCGTGGCCCTCGTGAGTATCGGCGCTGGTTGTACACCTCCACGAGCGGTGGCAGTGCGAGGGGGATTCACGCCATTTGCCACCGGTCGGGCCTTGATCGCCCGGGTTGATGCCGATGCCGGATCCTCGGCTGTCTTCCCGTGGTGCTGGCCGCGCCCACGCACACGTCGTGGCGACGGTCATCGTCCGACCTCTGTTGTCGATTTGTGAGGAAGACATGGTTGACCGCCCGGACACGACAGACGTGCACAGGACGAGGAAGCGCTCCCGGCGACGGTTGGAGGTGGACGACGTCACCGTCGTCGAGCCCAGGACCCTCAAGACGGCCATCGCGGGAGCCGCCGTCGGAAATCTGATGGAGTGGTACGACATCGGCGTCTACGCCTATGTCGCGGTGATCATCGGACGGATGTTCCTCGCCGACGGGTCGGACTCCGCGCGCAGCCTGTTCTCTCTGGGCGTCTTCGCGGTGACCTTCATCGCCAGACCCGTGGGCGGGATCGTGCTGGGCCAGCTCGGGGACCGGCTGGGCCGCCAGCGGGTGCTGGCATTCACCCTGACGATGATGGCATCGGCCACCTTCCTCATCGGCGTGCTGCCCGACTACTCGAAGATCGGCTTCTGGGCACCGCTGCTGCTCATCGTGCTCAAGCTGATGCAGGGCTTCTCCACCGGCGGGGAGTACGCGGGGGCGAGCACCTTCGTCACCGAGTACGCCCCCGACCGGCATCGCGCCCTGTACGCCTCGGTGCTGGACGCCGGCTCCAATCTCGGTGCGGCCATCGGTGCCCTGTTCGTCTCGCTGCTCCAGCTCAACCTCTCCGAGCAGTTCATGAACGGATGGGGCTGGCGCATCCCCTTCATGGCGGCCCTGCCCTTCGGTGCGGTGGCCATGTACTTCCGCCTCAAGGTGGAGGACACCCCGGCCTTCCAGGCCGCACAGGAGGCTCAGCGCAACGCGGACGAGGAGGCCATCCAGGCGGTCGGCGCCCCGAAGGGGGTCATCGCTCTCATCCGCGCGTACTGGCGTCAGCTGCTCACCGGGATCGTGCTGGTCGCGGCCGCCAACACCACCTTCTACGCGGTGACGACCTACATGCCGACCTACCTCACCACGACCCTGCACTACGACCCGGTGCGCGGGAACCTGCTCATCGTCCCGGTGCTGGTCATCCTGTCGGCCTGCGTGCCGTTGAGCGGCATGATGTCCGATCGGCTGGGCCGCAAGCGGGTGCTTCAGATCGCCGCATTGAGCGCGATCGTCGGATCGGTGCCCGCCTTCCTGCTGCTCATGCACGGCTCCACATGGTCCACCTTCTTCGGCCTGCTCATCCTGGCGGCGCCGGTGGCGCTCTACCTGGCCAACCTGGCCGCCTCCCTGCCGGCCCTGTTCCCGACCGAGTCGCGCTACGGCGGCATGGGGATCACCTACAACATCTCGGTCGCGCTGTTCGCGGGCACCGCGCCTTTCATCATGCAGTCCCTGGTCACGCTCACCGGCCAGCCCCTGGCCCCGGCCTTCTGGATCATGCTCACCTCGGTGGCCGGGTTGTGCGCAGCCGGCTACATGAGGGAGTCCGCGCGCCGGCCGATGCCCGGAGCGATGCCGACCGTGGCGACCCGGGAGGAGGCCAGACAGCTCGTGGCCACCCAGGACACCAACCCGGATCTGGACCTCGACGAGCTCTCGGATCTGCTCGCCGCCGGGGACCGTCAACAGCTCCAGGGCGCGTCCTGAGCTCCGGGCACCCGGTTCTCTGATTCCCGACAGGCGAGACGGGACGCAGCGTTCTCACCCGCTGATGATCTAGCCTGACCGCTTCAGAGCTGTATCCACGATTGTGATGCATGACAGGGCGGCGCGTATGGGGGCCGTCGCACCCAGAGGGGGAGGCCGCCGTCCTCGGATTCCGGCGTCCCGCACCGTGAACGGCAGGAAGCAGATCATCATGACAAGTACCAGCACAACGGGCGGGGCAGCATCCTCCGGACCTGGGAGTCCGGAGAGACGGCGGCTTCAGGTGGACGACGTCACCGTGGTGGAACCGGCCGTTCTGCGGAAGACGATCGCCGGGACGATCGTCGGGAACCTGATGGAGTGGTACGACATCGGGGTCTACGGGTATGTGGCGGTGATCATCGGCAGAATGTTCCTGCCGGGGAGCTCCGAGACAGCCCAGAACCTGTTCTCCCTGGGCGTCTTCGCGGTGACCTTCATCGCCAGGCCGCTGGGCGGCGTCGTGCTGGGCCAGTTGGGAGACCGGCTGGGGCGCCAGAAGGTGCTCGCCTTCACACTGCTGATGATGGCCTCGGCGACCTTCCTCATCGGCGTGCTGCCCGACTACCGGACCATCGGTGTCTGGGCTCCGATCCTGCTCATCGTGCTCAAGCTGGTGCAGGGCTTCTCCACCGGCGGGGAGTACGCCGGGGCCACGACCTTCGTCACCGAGTTCGCACCCGACCGGCGCCGCGGCTACCTCGCCGCGCTGCTGGACCTCGGCTCCTACCTGGGGTTCGCCGCCGGGGCCGCGATGGTCTCGGTGATGCAGCTGCTGGTAACCGACTCCTTCATGGACAGCTGGGGATGGCGCATACCGTTCATGCTGGCGCTGCCCTTCGGCGCTGTGGCGCTGTACTTCCGCTCCCGGATCGAGGAGACGCCGGCCTTCAAGGAGGCGCAGCGGTTGGAGCAGGCCGAGGTGATGGAGGGCCCGAAGGGCGTGGGGGAGCTGATCAGCGCCTACTGGCGGGAGCTCCTCGTCGCCATCATCCTGGTGGCCGCCGCCAACACGGCCGGATATGCGCTCACCAGCTACATGCCCACCTATCTCACGACGACCCTCCACTACAGCGAGACCCACGGCACCCTTCTGACCCTGCCGGTGCTGGTCATCATGTCGCTGTGCATTCCGCTGGCCGGCGCGCTCTCGGACCGGATCGGGCGTCGTGCCGTGCTGCGGATGGCATCGATCGGCGGGATCGTGCTGGCGGTCCCGGCCTTCCTGCTGATGATGCACGGGGCGGTGTGGTCGACGCTGCTGGGGCTCTTCGTGCTCTCGGTGCCGGTCGCCCTCTACGTCTCGAACCTCGCCTCGTGCCTGCCCTCGCTCTTCCCGACCTCCTCGCGCTACGGCGGGATGGGCATCTCCTACAACATCGCCGCAGCGATGTTCTCCGGCACCGCGCCGTTCATCATGGAGTCCCTGGTGGCGCTCACCAAGCAGGCTCTGGCGCCGGCCTTCTGGGTGATCTTCACCTCCATCGCCGGTTTCGTGGTGGTCTTCTTCCTGCCCGAGTCCGCCCGGAGGCCGCTCCCCGGGTCGATGCCCGCGGTCTCCAGCATCGAGGAGGCCCGGGATCTGGTGGACGGCCAGGATGACAACCCCGATCTCGACATCGAGGATCTGTTCCGCCGCGTCGAGGATGACCACGGGACCGTCAAGAGCCGTTGAGCGAGAGCCGCAGGACGGCACGGATGGGTGCAGAGCGTAGCCGCGTCGTCCGCCGCTTAATTGATTGCATAATGATGCAATAATGAAAGTGTGATGAGGATCCTCCGGCACCGCGTCTACGGATGCCTGTTCGCGGCCCAGGTGATCTCCCTGCTGGGTACCGGCCTGGCGACCGTCGCGCTCAGCCTGGTCGCCTACGACCTGGCCGGGGGCCGCGCCGGCCTGATGATGGGGGCCGTGCTGGCGGTCAAGATGGTGGCCTATGTGGTGATCGCGCCGCTGGCGTCGGCCGCACTGTCGAGGATCCCGCGGCGGTGGGTGCTCATCGGCTCAGATGCGCTGAGGATGGTGGCCGCTCTGGGGTTGCCGTTCGTCACCCGGATGTGGCAGATCTTCGTGCTGGTCTTCATCCTCCAGGCGGCGTCGGCCACCTTCACGCCGACCTTCCAGGCCGTCATCCCCGTGGTGCTTCCCGACGAGGAGGACTACACCGACGCCCTGTCCCTCTCGCGACTGGCCACCGATCTGGAGTCGATCGCCTCCCCGATGCTGGCTGCCGCCCTCCTGCTGATCGTTCCGGGCAGCGCCCTGTTCTTCGGCACCGCGATCGGCTTCGTCGGATCGACCTGCCTGGTGCTGGCCTCCGCGCTACCGACGGGTCTGGGACTGTCCCATGAGGCCGACGGGCCCGATCCGCCCTTCGGTCAGCGCGCCCGATCCGGAGTCGTCGCCTTCTTCACCAGTCCCTCACTGCGCCCGATCCTGGTGCTCAACATGGCGGTGGCGGCCGCCGTGGCCTTCGTCCTGGTGCAGACGGTGGTCGTCGTCCGCTCCGACCTCGGACTCCCCGAGTCCTGGGTGGCGGTCTTCCTGGGCATCAACGGGGCCGGTTCGATGATCACCGCACTGTGCCTGCCGCGCATCCTGCGAAGAGTTCCGGAGCGCAGCGTCATGCTGCGGGCCGGGATCCTGCTTCCGGCCGGGGTGCTGGCCGCCGGCCTGCTGCTCCCGATGGCGGGATCCGGACGGGTGAGGATCGTCCTGGCCGCCCTGTGGTTTCTCATCGGGGCGGGCTGGTCGGGAGTGGAGACCCCGATGGCCCGGATCATCCGTCGCGCCGTGCGGGCCGACCAGCTGCCGGCCGCCTTCGCCGCACAGTTCTCCCTGTCCCACGCGTGCTGGCTGATCAGTTATCCGCTCGCAGGGCTCCTGGGACAGTGGGGGCTGACGCCGGCCGCAGTCGTCCTGGCGGTCCTCGCGGCGGCGTCGTTGGTGGCCGGTAGGCTCATGTGGGGACCGGTGGACCGGCCGGTGATCGAGGAGGTCCGGGTATGACGGAGCAGGCTCGCGACGGTGAGCCGGGCAGTGACGTCGCGCATGATCGTGGCGAGATCCCCGAGGCGGCGGTCGTCGACCACGCCGTCACCGTGCTGCGGCTGCTGGCCGACCGGACCCGGTTGGCGATCCTGAGCATGCTCGACGGTACCGAGATGTCGGTGACGTCGATCGCCGAGGCACTCGGACGCCCGGTACCCGCCGTCTCCCAGCACCTGGCCCGGCTTCGCGCCGCAGGAGTGGTCACGGTGCGACGGCAGGGCACAACGGTCTTCTACGGGCAGCCCGACGAGCACCTGGCGGCCCTGGTGCGAAACACTCTTCAGCTGAGCGAGCACGCCCTCTACACGGTGCCCCCGCACCACCGCCGGTAGAATCCGGACATGACCGGGCCGGCGCGAACAGTGCAGGAATACTGGACCCGGCAGCTGGATCTCATGTGGTCTCTGCCGGCCGCCGTGATCGCGCGCGAGCCCGACTCGATCCACGACCTGCGAGCCGCCGGAAGACGTCTCCGATCGACGATCAGGGTCTTCGAACCACTGCTGCGCCGCACGCCGTCAGCGCATCTGACGGCCGAGCTCAGCTGGTACAACGGGGTCCTCGGAGCGGCCCGCGACGCCGAGGTGATCGCCGAGCAGCTGAGCATCCTTCCGGACTTCGGGCGACGACGGGAGATCCTGGCCCGGCTGGTCGATCAGATGCTCGCCTCTCGTCGTGCCGGCCGGCTCCTCGATGACCTTGACGGCTTCATCGGCTCCGCCTGGCGGGGTGCGGTCCGTCCGGGGGAGGACCTCCTGCTCGTCCGTCTCGACCGGGCCGAGCGCAGAGTCGCCGACGCCTGGCGGTCGGTGCTCGCCGGTCCCGACGACCTCGCCGCTGCCGAGCACCGGCTGCGTCGTCGCGCCAAGACGGCCCGGTACGCGCTGGAGGCCTTGGGCGGAACCGTTGACGAGTCCGGCGACCGCGTCGCCGGATATGCCGGGCTGGCCGCTCTGCTGGGCGTCATGCAGGACGCGGTGGTCATCCGGCACGCACTCGGGCCTGACGTCCCGGAGGCCGCAGAAGCCCTGCTGGCCGGTCAGGACGTCCGTGCTCGGCGGGCGCGCGAGGGCCTGCCCGCGGCGGTGCGGGACGCCCTGCCGGAAAGTCTGAACCGACAGTTCCGTGTGGCAGAATGAGGGTCGTTGCGCTGGCCGAGTTCAGGATGAGGTTGAGTAACCGGAAATGTCGCCGTTAGCCCCGAATGATGTGCTCTCCCGACTCGTCGGGCATCGCCTCCGCTCCCTCGAGGTCGCGCTGGGGGAACCCCTCCGCCTGTGCTTCGACCGGCCGGGGGCCCGGTCGCCCAGGCTGGTTCTGAGCTGCCGCTCGTGGCCGGACGTCGAACGGTCCGGTGGTACCTGGCGCGACGGCGATCTCGGCTTCACCGACGTCCTGCGCAGTCTGCTGGGGACCACCGTGCTGTCGACCGCCGAGCGGACCGAACTGGGGTTGCGCATCCAGTTCGCCCATGGGGCGTTGATCATCAACCCGCGCCGGGCCGATCCCAGCGCCGAGATCGCCCAGCTCTCGGGCTTCGCCGATGGCCGCTGGATGGCCTGGTGGCCCGGCGACTACGCCTTCGAGAATCTCATCTGATCCGGGCCAGGCCGATCAGCTCGCGCAGATCGGCGATGACCAGGCAGCCCTCCGGCAGCGCGTCGGGCGGCGTCGTGGCCCCGGGGTCCAGAAGGACACCCCTGGTCCCGGACGCCTGAGCGGCCAGGACGTCGATAGGTCTGTCGCCCACGCACAGGACCGCGTCGGGATCCAGCCCGTGGCGGTCCATCAGCAGCAGGTTCATCGCCGGATCGGGCTTGCGGGGCAGACCGTCGGGAGCACAGACCAGATCGTCGATCTCGATCCCCAGCGCGGTCACCAGTGCTTCGGCGCTGGTGCGGTCGCGGTGGGTCGCGACCAGATTCAGCCCGCCTGAGCCATGCACCGCGGCCAGCACCTCGCGCGCCCCATCCATCAGCGGGGCGGGATGCTCGCTCCAGCGCTGCTTGAGTTCGTCGTAGGCCCGTTGCAGTGCATCGGGGGACACCCGGTGGCGCTCGGAGAGGACGCCGATCGCATGGGCGATCGACTCCTGACGCAGCTCAGCCACCTCGTGAAGGCGGGCAGCCGTGACGCCCTCGCCCCACACGGCCCCGGCCAGAGTGCGATCGACCTCGGGATAGGTGTCGATGAGGGTGCCGCCCATGTCCCAGATGACGTTCATCAGGCTGATTCTAGAAGGGCGCGCGTATGCTCGGCGGCCGTGACTGCCGAACATGAGGTCGATCCCTGGGCCATGCAGCTGGTCGTGCTGCGCGACAGGCATCATCCCGCTCGCCAGATCGACGTCTGCGAGGCCGCGGCCAGGGCCGTCGTCGCCCTGCTCGACGATCCCCGCGCCGCCGAGGGCGGCCCGTGGTACGCGTCGGTCCGGCGCTGGAACGACAACCGGATCCGCAAGCTCGTCCGCCGCGCCGACGGCAAGCGCTGGGACGACGTCCAGCTGCTGGACGGAGTGACCATGACCCAGGACGCACCCGCACTCGACGGCTCCGTGGATTTCGGGCCCGCCGCGGTGCGCGCCTTCGTCCC
Source organism: Acidipropionibacterium virtanenii (assembly GCF_003325455.1). Lineage (NCBI taxonomy): Bacteria > Bacillati > Actinomycetota > Actinomycetes > Propionibacteriales > Propionibacteriaceae > Acidipropionibacterium > Acidipropionibacterium virtanenii. The sequence continues at coordinate 2,410,352 of NZ_CP025198.1, read as the reverse complement.
CGCCCCGGTACGACCGCTGCCCAAGGCCCTCGACAAGCTGCAGGTCTCGGGAACCCACTTCCCCGACGTGGGCACCAGCTCCAGCGCCGGCGCGGTGGTCACCGTCGAGATCAACCCCGGCATCGAGATCACCACCGGCAAGGCCGCCGCCCAGTGCGGTCACGCGGCCCAGATCGCCCGCGAGAGGATGGACGACGGCACCTTACGGCGGTGGCGCGAGGACGGTTTCAGGGTCCACGTCCTCACTCCTGACCCCGAGCAGTGGCGGCGTGAGGGACGGCCGGTCTCGATCACCGACGCCGGATTCACCGAGCTGGACGGTCCCACCGAGACCACCCGAGCCTCCTGGTGATAACTCCCCCTGCACATCTGACAGCGTGCGGCTCGACTAGCATTCGGGCATGGCACAGCTACTCCTCACCGCAGTCGGAGCGGACCGGCCGGGGATCGTCTCCTCTGTCGCCGCCAAGGTCGCCGAGCACGGCGGGAACTGGTTGGAGAGCCGGATGGCTCTGCTGGCCGGTGCCTTCGCCGGCATCATCCTGGTAGATATACCGGAGGAGCGGGCCCCCGGGTTGCGCGAGAGCCTGCTGTCCCTGAAGGCCGAGGGCCTCGCCATCACCGTGACACCCACCGCGCCGGTGAAGTCCCACGACCAGACAGTGCTGTCTGTGCGGCTCATCGGCCACGATCATCCCGGTATCGTCAGCCAGGTCACCGGTGCCATGGCCCGCCTCGGGGTCACCATCGACGACCTCGACACCGAGCTGCGCGACGCCCCGATGGGCGACGGCGTGCTCTTCGAGGCCGAGGCGCGGGTACGCATCACCACCGCCACCACGCAGGACGATCTGCGCGAGGCCCTCGAATCGATCGCCGGTGAGCTGATGGTCGACATCGACCTGGTCGACGTCTCCTGACCTCGGTGCACGACATCGGGCCGGGTTGACTCCGCCCCGTAGCCTTGGCCCATGAGGACGCGACTCGTCACAGGAATCAGCGCCATGGTCGTCGCCTCGGCGATGATCTCGGCCTGCGGGAGCAACGCGGGCACGGGGCCTGAAGTCACCGCGTCGAGCACCCCGGCACCCGTGAGCACGACTCCTACCGCTGCCACGCCCACCGCAACGGCTCCTTCTGCGTCGGCCTCGACGCCCGGCGCGGCCACCGGATCGGTGACGGTCAGCAGAACCCTCGCCCAGGGTCTCAACGTGCCGTGGGGGCTGGCGCGTACAGGCTCGGGCGACCTCTTCGTCACGTCCAGAGACACCGGCCGGATCACCCTGATCAACCTCGCCAGTGGACGGACGACGGCCGTCGGCACCGTCGCCCAGGCGGTGAGCAATGCGAGCTCCGGAGGGGAGGCCGGGCTGCTCGGCATCGCACTGTCGCCGAAGTTCGCCACCGACCACCAGCTCTTCGTCTACTACTCGACCGCCTCAGACAACCGGATCTCACGCTTCACCTACACACCGACGGCCGCGGCGGGCAGTCGGCTGAGCGGCCAGAAGGTGATCCTGTCGGGGATCCCGCAGGCCGTCCATCACAACGGCGGACAGCTCGCCTTCGGACCCGACGGCATGCTCTACGCCAGCACCGGCGACGCCTCCGAGAGCTCACGGGCCCAGGACCGTTCCGACCTGGGCGGCAAGATCCTGCGAATGACGACCGACGGGAAGCCCGCGGCCGGCAATCCGTTCTCCGGGTCGCTGGTGTGGACCCTGGGCCACCGCAACGTCCAGGGCCTGGCCTGGGACGCCGGGGGGAGGATGTGGGCCTCCGAGTTCGGCGACAAGACCGCTGACGAACTCAATCTCATCGCCAAGGGCCGCAACTACGGCTGGCCGGACTCCGAGGGCAGGGGCTCGACGTCGGGCGCCACAGACCCGGTGGCCCAGTGGGGCACCGAGGAGGACTCGCCCAGTGGGATCGCCATCGCCGGTGGCACGGTGTGGATGGCGGCCCTCAAGGGCGAGAGGCTGTGGAGGATCCCGCTCAACGGGCAGAGGCTCGTCGCCCGGCCCGCCGACTTCCTCACCGAGAAGTACGGGCGGCTGCGCAGCGTGATGGCCCTCGGCGACCACACTCTGCTGGTGACCACCAGCAACACCGACGGGCGCCAGACCCCCGGTTCCGGGGACGACAGAATCCTGATGCTCACCGTGCGGTGACCCTTCCCTCGGAGGACGGGGGCGGAATTCATCAGGGCTGGCGCGGGTTATAGCGTGAATGTGAGGACATGAAGCCTCATCTTTCGACGTCAAGGAGCACCTATGGTTCACCTGTCCGGAACTGACCTCGATATCCGTCCGCTCGCCCTGGGCGGCAACACCTTCGGCTGGACCAGCGACGAGAAGGAGTCCTTCGCCGTCCTGGATGCCTTCACCGCAGCAGGTGGGAGCTTCATCGACACCGCTGACGGCTACTCCGCATGGGCGCCGGGCAACCACGGTGGGGAGTCCGAGACCGTCATCGGCCACTGGCTGAAGGCCGGCGGGAAGCGCGATGACGTCGTCATCGCCTCCAAGGTCGCCACCCACCCGCAGTTCAAAGGCCTGTCCCCGGCCAATATCGCCGCGGCCGCCGATGCCTCGCTGACCCGCCTGGGTACCGATCACATCGACCTCTACTACGCCCACTTCGACGACGACACCCAGAGCGTGGCCGACATGGCCGCCGCCTTCGACGCCCTGGTGAAGGCCGGCAAGATCCGCTACATCGGTCTGTCGAACTTCTCGGTCGCCCGTGAGCGGGAATGGTTCGAGGTCGCCGAGCAGCAGGGCCTGGCCCTGCCGGTCGCCCTCCAGCCGCAGTACAACCTGCTGCACCGCGGCGACGTCGAGGGCGGCGACGGATATGGCGCGCTGGCCGCCGAGAAGAACCTGTCGGTCTTCTCCTACTTCTCCCTGGCGTCCGGATTCCTCACCGGCAAGTACCGGACCGCCGAGAACCTCAAGGGCGCGGCGCGCGAGGGCATGATCGAGGCCTACCTGCCCGACGAGGCCGCCCAGGAGAGCGCCTTCGCCGTCGTGGGTGCCGAGCGCGAGATCGCCGCCGCCCACGCAGTGGAGGTGACCAGCGTGTCACTGGCCTGGCTGCTCGCCAGGGGAGTGACCGCCCCGATCGCCTCCGCCCGGGTGCCCGAGCAACTGCCGGCACTGCTGGCCTCCACCGAGCTCACCCTGACGGCCTCCGAGCTCGAGACCCTCGACACGGCCTCCCAGGGCTTCGTCCGGGCCGCCTGACACATCCCGAGCGCGGCGCGGCGGGGCCCTGCGGCCCCGCCGCGCTGTTCGTCTGCGGCGCAAGTTGTTGCCGAGCACGGTCGGCGCCACAAGAATTGCGGCATGGCCACAACGAATTTCAAGGGAAATCCCGTCCACACCGTCGGAGAGCTGCCCGCGGTCGGCTCCACCGTGCCCTCCATCACCCTCGCCGGAAACGACCTCGGTGACGTGACCAGCGACGCGCTGGCCGGCAGGAAAGTCATCTTCAACATCTTCCCGAGCGTCGACACCGGCGTGTGTGCGGCCAGCGTCCGCACCTTCAACCAGGAGGCCGCCGGGCTCGACGACACCACTGTGGTCTGCGTGTCGAAGGATCTGCCATTCGCACAGGGCCGCTTCTGCGGAGCCGAGGGGATCAGCAACGTGACGGTCGCCTCCGCCTTCCGCTCCAGCTTCGGCGAGGATTTCGGCGTCACCCAGGCCGATGGCCCGATGGCCGGACTGCTGGCCCGCGCCGTGGTCGTCACCGACGCCTCCGGCAAGGTCGTCTACACCGAGCTGGTTCCCGAGATCACCACCGAACCCGACTACGCATCGGCCCTGGAGGCCGCCGAGAAGGCCTGAGAGCCGGGACCGGGTGGCCTCTCGTAACGAGGGGGCGTTGAATAGGGCGCTGGGCCGTCGAGTGGCGGCGCGGAAGGAGCACGCACTTGTCAACGGACACCCAGGCCACCCATGCCGGCTCCTCGGCCGACGGCGGACAGACGCCCACCGAGGCCTCGCCGGGCCTCCGGCGGGGCCTCGAGGCCCGGCATATGAACATGATCGCCATCGGAGGGGCGATCGGCACCGGGCTCTTCGTGGCCTCGGGGGCCACGATCCACCAGGCCGGTCCCGGAGGCGCGCTGGTCGCCTACGGGCTGATCGGCGTCATGGTCTTCCTGCTGATGCAGAGCCTGGGGGAGATGAGCGCCTACATTCCGGTGCCGGGAGCCTTCGAGACCTACGCGACCCGCTTCGTCTCGCCATCGTTCGGATTCGCACTCGGCTGGAACTACTGGTTCAACTGGGCCATCACCGTGGCTGCGGAGCTGGCCGCCGCGGCCATAGTCGTGCAGTACTGGCTGCCCGGATCCCCGTCCTGGGTGTGGTCCCTGCTGTTCATCGTGCTGCTCTTCGGCCTCAACGTGCTCTCCGCGCGGGCCTACGGCGAGGGAGAGTTCTGGTTCGCGGCCATCAAGGTCGCCGCAGTGGTGATCTTCCTGGTGGTCGGCGTCCTGATGATCGTCGGGATCCTCGGAGGCCACTCCCCGGGGCCGTCCAACTGGACTCGCGGCGAGGCCCCCTTCGTCCATGGGGCCGGCGGAGTGCTCTCGGTCTTCCTCATCGCCGGCTTCTCCTTCCAGGGCACCGAACTGATCGGCGTGGCCGCGGGGGAGTCGAAGAATCCGGAGCGGACGATTCCCCGGGCAACCCGCCAGATCTTCTGGCGGATCCTCATCTTCTACATCGGCGCGATCGCGGTGATCGGCTTCCTGCTGCCCTACACCGATCCGAACCTGCTGGCCTCCGACGTCACCGACGTGGCCATCAGCCCCTTCACCCTCGTCCTCCGCAGGGCCGGGATCGCCGCCGCGGCCGCGCTCATGAACGCGGTGATCCTCACCTCGATCCTCTCGGCCGGCAACTCCGGGCTCTACGCCTCGACCCGGATGCTCTACGCGATGGCCAAGGAGCACAAGGCACCGGGCATCTTCGCCGTCGTCAACCGGCGCGGCGTGCCGATCTACTCGCTGATCGCCACCAGCCTGGTCGGGGCCGCCTGCTTCGCCACCAGCCTGTTCGGGCAGGGAAAGGCCTACACCTGGCTGGTGAATCTCTCCAGCCTGTGCGGATTCATCGCCTGGCTCGGCATCGCGGTGAGCCACTTCCAGTTCCGTCGGGCCTTCCGTGCCCAGGGCCACGAGTTGTCCGAGCTTCCGTTCCGCGCCCGATGGTTCCCGCTCGGCCCGATCGTGGCCTTCGCGATGTGCATCGTCGTGGTGCTCGGCCAGGGCTGGGGGGCCATCAGCAGCGGCGACGTCCAGGGCGCCGTGGTGGCCTATGTCGGCATCCCGGTCTTCCTGGCGATCTGGTTCGGCCACCGTCTGGTCACCGGAGCGCCCCGCGCCGACCTGCGCACCGCCGACCTGTCGCGTCACTGATCTGTCCCCCGGAACGTCGGCGGGCCCCGGCCGGGGTGGGTTCGTGACATGCTGGAAGACATGTCTTCCCGTCCTGACTGGGCCGAACACCTCATCGCCTGGCACACCTACCCGCTCGGACAACTCGGGGCGCCGATGACCCCTCAGGGCCTCGACGCGCCGGTCGAGCACCGGTTGCCGCGTCTGGAGCACTGGCTCGGGCACATCCAGGAGCTCGGCTGCTCCGGGCTGCTTCTCGGCCCGGTCCTGGCCTCGCGCAGCCACGGCTACGACACCCTCGACCACTACAGGGTGGATCCGAGGCTGGGTGACGGCGCCGATCTCGACAGCCTCGTCTCGGCGGCCCATTCGCACGGGCTCAAGGTACTGCTGGACGGTGTGTTCAACCACGTGTCCTGGCACCACCGTCTGGTGCAGGACGCGCTGGCCGCTGGCCCGGAGACTCCACAGGGCCGGATGATCCGCTGGCGCCAGGGCGCCGACGGACCCGAGCCCGACGTCTTCGAGGGCCACGGGGACCTCGTCGCACTCAACCATGACGAGCCCGAGGTCTCCCGGATGGTGACCGACGTCATGAACCACTGGTCTGCGCGCGGGATCGACGGGTGGCGCCTGGACGCCGCCTATGCCGTGCCGCCCGCCTTCTGGTCCACGGTGCTGCCCCGGGTGCGCTCCCAGCATCCTGGCACCTGGGTCTTCGGCGAGGTGATCCATGGCGACTACCCGGGAATCGTCGCGACCTCCGGGATGGACTCCGTGACGCAGTACGAGCTGTGGAAGGCCATCTGGTCGAGCATCGCCAGCAGGAACTTCTTCGAGCTCGACCACGCCCTGGAGAGGCACGACATGTTCGGCAGCGCCTTCCCCCCGATGACCTTCATCGGCAACCACGACGTCACCCGGATCGCCTCGCAGGTGGGCGAGGACGGAGCGGTGCTGGCCCTGGCGGTGCTCATGACCGTCGGGGGCGTGCCGTCGATCTACTACGGCGACGAGTACGGCTACCGCGGCGTGAAGGAGGACCGCGTCGGCGGCGACGACCAGATCCGGCCGGTGCTGCCGGACTCGCCGCAGGGCATGGAGCTCGGGGCGCAGATGCTGCGGACCCACCGGGAACTGATCGGGCTGCGGCGACGACATCCCTGGCTCATCGACGCCCGCACCGAGAAGGAGGCGCTCAGCAATGAGCGCTACGTCTACCGGACCGGGGTGCCCGGCGTCGAACCGCTCATCGCCGAGTTCGACCTCACCGACCGTCCCTGGGCGGTCATCCGCGAGGCCGGGGACGTGATCTGGGAGTACCACTCGTGACGCGGGCACGGACCTGACCCGCTCGGGGTGGAAGGGAGCGAAGCGACCGTGGAGGGGTCGTCTCCTCCTCTGGTTAATCAGCCCCGAAGAGGTCTCTGGTGTAGACCTTGTCGGCGACGTCGGCGAGTTCGGGGGACATCCGGTTGGTGATGATCAGATCGCACTCGGTCTTGAATGACTCCAGGTCTCCGGTGACCCGCGACCGGAAGAACTCGTCGCCGTCATAGGTGGGCTCGTAGACGATCACCTCGATGCCCTTGGCCTTGATCCGTTTCATCACCCCCTGGATGGAGGAGGAGCGGTAGTTGTCGGAGCCGGCCTTCATCACCAGCCGGTACACGCCCACCCGGGTCGGGTTGCGGGCCACGATATCGGCGGCCACCCAGTCCTTGCGGACCCGGTTGGAGTCCACGATCGCCCCGATCAGGGTCTGGGGCACATCGGAGTAGTTGGCCAGCAGCTGACGGGTGTCCTTGGGCAGGCAGTAGCCGCCGTAGCCGAAGGACGGATTGTTGTAGTGGGTCCCGATCCTCGGATCCAGACACACCCCGTCGATGATCTGGCGGGTGTCCAGGCCCCGGCGGGCCGAGTAGGTGTCCAACTCGTTGAAGAAGGAGACCCGCATCGCCAGATAGGTGTTGGCGAACAGTTTGATGGCCTCGGCCTCGGTGGATCCGGTCAGCAGCACCTCCACGTCATCGTCCAGGGCCCCGGCCACCAGCAGGTCGGCGAAGGCGCGGGCGCGGGGGCCCCGGCCTCCCACCACGATGCGGGAGGGGTGGAGGTTGTCGGCCAGGGCGCGTCCCTCGCGCAGGAACTCGGGGGAGAAGACGACCTCCAGGCCGGGGTGGGCCTGGCGCACCGAGTCGGTGAATCCGACCGGCACGGTGGATTTGATGACCACCAGGGCATCGGGTGCCCAGGCGAGCACCTGGTCGATCACGGTGGTGACCGAGGAGGTGTCGAAGTAGTTCTGGTCGGGGTCGTAGTTGGTGGGGGTGGCGATCACCACGTGGTCGGCGCCGCGCATCGCCTCGGCGGGGTCGGTGACCGCCGTCAGGGCCAGGTCGTGGCCGGTCAGGTACTCCTGGATGAGGGGGTCGACCACGGTGGTGCGGTGATCGTTGACCAGCCCGACCCGCTCGGCGTCGACGTCGAGGGCCACCACCTCGTGGTCCTGGGCCAACAGCGTGGCCATCGCCATGCCGACATACCCCAGACCCACCACGGTGATCCTCATGGACAATCCCCTCTGTCGACGCCCGCCCCGGCGCGAACCCGCGCGGGGACGCCGGTCAGTCTACGGTTCGGTCTCTAGACTGGCCGCGGGGACGCGAGAAGGAGTGTCGATGGACTGCATCACCCTGGTCGCCGAGGACGGCGCCGATCTGGATGTGCTCGTCTGGGAGCCGGCGGGCGCCCCGAGGGGAATCGTCCAGATCGTGCCCGGGATGTGCGAGTACGCGGCCCGCTATGACGGGTTCGCGGGAGCGCTGGTCGAGCACGGATGGTTCGTCATCGCCGCTGAGCACCGCGGCCAGGGCCCCAGGGCGGCCGCCGAAGGGAGGCTCGGGCAGCTGCCGGACCGTGGCTACCACCAGCTGCTCGACGACATGTCGACGGCCTACGACCATGTGCGAGGCGAGCTGCCAGGTGTCCCCTGGGTGCTCGTGGGACATTCGATGGGGTCGTTCCTGGCCCGGACCATGGCCGCGCGGCGCGGTCGCGAGATGGCGGCCCTGGTGCTGCTGGGCACCGGTGGTTCACTGGGACCGGTGGGCGGGGCGGGAGCCGCGGTCGCCGACGTCGAGACGGTATTGCTGGGGGAGGACCACCCCAGTGCTCTGATGAACAGGCTGGCGTTCGGGCCCTTCAACGCCGCCTTCATGCCGGCCCGCACCGAATTCGACTGGCTCTCGCGCGACACCCGGGCCGTTGACGACTACGTCGCCGACCCGCTGTGCGGGTATGTGTGCAGCACCGGCTTCTACCGAGAGCTGCTGCGGGTGATGAGGGTCGCCAACAGCGTCGAGGTGATGCGGGCCATCCCGCCGCGTCTGCCGGTCGGCATCTTCTCAGGCGCCGCCGATCCGGTGGGAGGAGCAGGGCGAGGGGTCCGCCAGGTCGCCCGCAGGATGCGTGCCAACGGCGTCCGCAGCGTCGATCTGGTCCTCTATCCGGGTGCCCGCCACGAGATCCTCCACGAGGTGAACCGGCGTCAGGTCGAGTCCGAGATCATCGCCTGGATCGACAGCGCGGTGCAGAGCGCGGTACAGGGCGCCCGGGCCACCGATGCGGGCGCCGGTGCGAGCTGACGGGCCCGGGTCCGTGCACGGTTGTGCACTCGGATGATCATGTCGGCCCCGGCCTCACCGGCCGGAATGGCTGCCGTTAGGATGGGCTCGTTGGTGTCGGAGTTGCACCCGCAGCTCCGACCGCAAGAGGGAAGCCGGTGAGAATCCGGCGCTGCCCCGCAGCGGTGAATGGGAACGACATCACCATCGCCGCCGGTGTCACGGCCCGTCCGGGACGCCGACGGAGATCACAGCACTGGGTCCAGGCCCGGGAAGCGGTGACGTAGGACCTGCCTACCGGAGACCCCGGTGGGTGGGACGCCCATGAGTCCGAATACCTGCCGACGCGTCTTCGCACCGCCGCGTGCGATGCGGTGCCTGGGCCTCGAGGGGAGGCCTTCGGCACATATCCATCCACAGCGGAGCAGGAGTCTGCAGAGTATGACTGATCCCGAAAACCTCGAGGAATCGGCAGTGGCCGAAGCTCCCGAGGCGCTCACCCTGGCCGGTGTCTTCCCGGCCCCCACGCATGAGCAGTGGGAGAAGGAGGTGGCCAAGGTCTTCAACCGGGGGCGTCCCGAGGGCAAGCAGCTCACCTTCGAGCAGTCCCTCAAGCGCATGGAGCCGACCACCGTCGACGGCGTCCGGTTCGAGCCCATGTACACCCGGGACGACGCTCCCGAGAAGCTCGGCGCACCCGGCGTGGCCCCCTTCACCCGCGGCACCACCATCAGGACCGGTGCGGCCGACGCATGGGACGTGCGGGCCCTCCACGAGGATCCCGACACCGACGTCACCCGGAAGGCCATCGTCGCCGACCTGGAGCGCGGCGTCACCTCGATCTGGCTGCGCGTCGGAGCCGACGCGATCAGGCCCGCCGACATCGCCGGCGACCTCAAGGACGTGCTGCTGAACCTGGCCAAGGTCGAGGTCTCCAGCCGCGACGACCAGGAGGCCGCCGCCAATGCCCTCCTCGATGTCTACGCCTCCTCCGACCTGAAACCCGAGGAGCTGTCCTTCAACCTGGGCATCGACCCGATCGGGCTCGCGGCCCTGAACGGCGGCGACGCCGACCTCTCCGGTCTGGCCGGCTGGATCGAGAAGATCAGGAAGTACAAGAACGCGCGGGCCTTCGTGGCCGACGGCACGATCTATCACAACGCCGGTGCCGGGGACGTCGCCGAGCTGGCCTGGTCGATCGCCACCGCGGTCGAGTACGTGCGCGCCCTGGTCGAGCAGGGGGTCTCCGCCGAGGAGGCCTTCGACGCCATCAACTTCCGGGTCACCGCCACCCACGACCAGTTCCTCACCATCGCTCGGCTGCGCGCCCTGCGGACCGTGTGGAACCGGATCGGCGAGGTCTTCGAGGTGCCCGAGGACAGGCGCGGCGCCCGCCAGCAGGCGGTCACCAGCCGGCGCGAGCTGACCCGAGACGACCCCTACGTCAACATCCTGCGCGGCACCATCTCGACCTTCAGCGCGGCCGTCGGCGGCGCCGAGGCCATCACCACGCTGCCCTTCGACGCGGCCATCGGGCTGCCGAAGAACCAGTTCACCCGCAGGATCGCCCGCAACACCGGCATCGTGCTGGCCGAGGAGTGCAACATCGGACGGGCCAACGACCCGGCCGGCGGCTCCTTCTACGTCGAGTCGCTCACCAAGACCCTCGCCGACGCCGCCTGGAGCAAGTTCCAGGAGATCGAGGCCGCCGGTGGATTCGCGAAGGTCCTGGCCGACGGGAAGGTCGCCGAGGAGCTGGCGACCCTCAACACCGAGCGCGCCAAGCGCCTGGCGACCCGCAAGCAGCCCATCACCTCAGTCTCCGAGTTCCCGATGATCGGGGCGCGGACGCTGGAGGCCAAACCCTTCCCGCCCGCCCCCGAGCGCAAGGGACTGGCCTGGCACCGCGACTCCGAGGTCTTCGAGGGCCTCGTCGATCGCTCCGCCAAGGCCGCCGACAAGCCGAAGGTGTTCCTGGTCTGTCTGGGCACCCGGCGCGATTTCGGTGCCCGTGAAGGCTTCTCGGCTCCCATGTGGCATATCGCCGGCATCGAGACCCCCGAGGTCGAGGGCGGGTCCGTCGACGAGATCGTCGCCGCCTTCGAGGCCTCCGGGACCACGGTCGTCGACCTCTGCTCGAACAAGAAGGTCTACGCCGAGCAGGGCCTCGAGGTCGCCAGGGCTCTCAAGGAGGCCGGCGCCAAGAAGGTCTACCTGTCAGGCGCCTACAAGGAATTCGGTGATGAAGCCGCCGAGGCCGAGAAGGTCTTCGACGGTCGTGTCGCCATGGGGATGGACGTCGTCGCGACCCTCTCCGACACTCTGGACACGTTGGGAGTTGCCAAGTGAGCACCTTGCCCCGTTTCGATTCGATCAACCTGGGAGACGAGCAGGCGCCCGCCGATGCCCAGGAGCGCTTCGCCGCGCTGGCCGCCCAGGCCGGCGAGCAGGAGCCGTGGATGACCCCGGAGCAGATTCCGGTCGGTCACCTGTACAGCGAGGACGTCTACCAGGACATGGACTGGCTGGACACCTACGCGGGTATCCCGCCGTTCGTGCACGGCCCGTACGCCACCATGTACGCCTTCCGCCCCTGGACGATCCGCCAGTACGCCGGATTCTCCACGGCCAAGGAGTCGAACGCCTTCTACCGCGCCAACCTGGCCGCCGGCCAGAAGGGTCTGTCGGTGGCCTTCGACCTGCCGACCCACCGCGGCTACGACTCTGACAATCCGCGCGTCGGGGGCGACGTCGGCATGGCCGGCGTGGCCGTGGACTCCATCAAGGACATGCGCGAGCTGTTCGCGGGCATCCCGCTGGACCAGATGAGCGTGTCGATGACCATGAACGGCGCCGTGCTGCCGATCCTGGCCCTCTACGTGGTGACCGCCGAGGAGCAGGGCGTCAGGCCCGAGCAGCTCGCCGGGACGATCCAGAACGACATCCTCAAGGAGTTCATGGTTCGTAACACCTACATCTACCCGCCGCAGCCCTCGATGCGGATCATCGCCGACATCTTCGCCTACACCAGCGCGAACATGCCGAAGTGGAACTCCATCTCGATCTCCGGCTATCACATGCAGGAGGCCGGGGCCACCGCCGACATCGAGATGGCCTACACGCTGGCCGACGGCGTCGACTACATCCGCGCCGGCGAGAACGTCGGGCTGAAGGTCGACCAGTTCGCTCCGCGACTGTCCTTCTTCTGGGCCATCGGGACGAACTTCTTCATGGAGGTCGCCAAGATGCGCGCGGCCCGCATGCTGTGGGCCAAGCTGGTGCACCAGTTCGGGCCGAAGAACCCGAAGTCGATGAGCCTGCGGACGCACTCGCAGACCTCCGGCTGGTCGCTGACCGCCCAGGACGTCTACAACAACGTGGTGCGCACCTGCGTGGAGGCGATGGCCGCCACCCAGGGCCACACCCAGTCGCTGCACACCAACTCGCTGGACGAGGCCATCGCCCTGCCGACCGACTTCTCGGCCCGCATCGCCCGGTCCACCCAGCAGTTCCTGCAGCAGGAGTCGGGCACCACCCGTGTCATCGACCCGTGGAGCGGTTCGGCCTACGTCGAGAAGCTCACCCTGGAGCTGGCCCGCAAGGCATGGGCCCACATCCAGGAGGTGGAGGCCGCCGGAGGCATGGCCAAGGCCATCGAGAAGGGCATCCCCAAGATGCGCATCGAGGAGGCCGCGGCCCGTACCCAGGCCCGTCTGGACTCCGGCCGTCAGGCCCTCATCGGCGTCAACAAGTACCAGCTCGACGAGGACGAGCCCCTCGAGGTCCGCAAGGTCGACAACTCCCAGGTGCTGGCCGAGCAGAAGGCCAAGCTGGAGGCGCTGCGCGGCGAGCGCGACAACGCCGCCACCCAGAAGGCCCTGGAGAACCTCACCTGGGCCGCGGGCAACCCGGACCCGAGCGATCCCGACCGCAACCTGCTGAAGATGTGCATCGACGCCGGGCGCGCCGGAGCCACCCTCGGCGAGATGAGCGACGCGATGGAGAAGGTTTTCGGGCGCTACACCGCCCAGATCCATACAATCTCCGGTGTGTACAGCAAGGCGGCAGGATCCTCGGAGGCCACCGAGAAGGTCCAGGGGATGGTCAAGGAGTTCGAGGAGAAGGAGGGGCGTCGTCCCCGCATTCTCATCGCCAAGATGGGTCAGGACGGCCACGACCGCGGTCAGAAGGTCGTCGCGACGGCCTACGCCGACCTCGGCATGGACGTCGACGTCGGTCCGCTGTTCCAGACCCCTGAGGAGACCGCTCGGCAGGCGGTCGAGGGTGACGTCCACGTCGTCGGCGTCTCCTCGCTGGCGGCCGGCCACCTCACCCTGGTGCCCGAGCTGCGCAAGGAGCTGGAGAAGCTGGGTCGCTCCGACATCATGATCGTCGTCGGCGGCGTCATCCCGACCGGCGATTTCCAGGAGCTGCGCGATGACGGCGCCGTGGCGATCTACCCGCCCGGCACCAACATTCCGGAGGCCGCTGTCGATCTGATGACCAAGCTGCTCGAGCACGTCGAGGACTGATCCGGTCCACGGCACTCAACCGGTAGTGCAGAAGGCGGCCGGCCCCGGGGATTTCCCGGGGCCGGCCGTCGGCCGTGTCCGGGGCGATACGGTGGAGTCCCACACCCAGGAGGCATGCACAGCAATGAAGATCGACGTCCCCGAGCTCGTTGAGAACGTTCTGGCCGGAAGCCGGATGCACATCGCCCGGGCGCTGACCCTGGTGGAGTCCAGCAAGCCGGCTCACCGGGAACTGGCCCGTGATCTGCTGCGCCGGCTGGCCCCGCACACCGGCAACGCCATCCGGGTCGGGATCTCCGGGGTGCCGGGGGCCGGGAAATCGACCTTCATCAATGCGATGGGCTCCAAGCTGATCGACGAGTACCACTACAAGATCGCGGTGCTGGCGGTCGACCCGTCGTCCTCGCGCACCGGCGGTTCCATCCTGGGAGACCGCACCCGGATGGGCGATCTGGCCAACCGAGAGGAGGCCTTCGTGCGCCCCTCCCCGTCGGGCGGTCACCTGGGCGGGGTGGCCCGGGCCACCCGCGAGGCCATGATCATCATGGAGGCCGCCGGATACGGTGTCATCATCATCGAGACCGTCGGCGTGGGGCAGTCGGAGGTGGCCGTGGCGGGGATGGTCGACACCTTCCTGATGCTTTCGGTCACCGGTACCGGCGACCAGCTGCAGGGGATCAAGAAGGGCATCCTGGAGATCGCCGACGTCGTGGCGGTCAACAAGGCCGACGGGGACAATGCCGGCAACGCGCGGGTCGCCGCCCGCGACCTGTCCATCGCGATGAAGCTGGTCTCCTCGGACTCCGAGAAGCGCCGGGTGCCGGTGCTCACCTGCTCGGCCTACACCGGTACGGGGCTCGACGACGTCTGGAAGGCCGTCCTGGACCACCGCGCCTACCTGGAGAAGGACGGCTCGCTGGTGCGCCGCCGGGTCTCCCAGCAGCGAGAGTGGCTGTGGAACATGGTGGAGAACGAGGTGCTGGAGTCGCTGAAGACCGATGCTCGCGTCCAGCAGGCCGCCGAGAGGATCGAGGCGGGGCTGGGCACCGAGGCCACCAATGCGCTGGACGGCGCCTCGAAGATCCTGCAGATCTTCGCCGAGCGGGTTCCCGAACTGCCGTGGGCCCGCGGCGAGATGAAGGCTCGTAGCTGACCAGCTGGTCACCAGGGGACGTCGATCTCACCGGAGAGGTCGACGGTCTCGGTGACCTGCTGGTCACCGGAGCGCACGGTAACGACGTCGCCAGGATGCAGCTGACGGCCTCGCCTGGTCTCCTTCTCGCCGTTGACCGACACCGCCCCCTCGGCGATGAGTTCGCGGGCCATACCGCCGGTCTCGGCCAGGTTGGCGAATTTGAGGAACTGGCCCAGCCGGATCATGTCATCACGCACCACGGCCCCAGTCTCTCACCTGGCGGGGAGGGGCCGGGGCCGCGGTGCTGTGCGACGAGAGTCAGGGCCGTCTTCTCAGGCCGTACCTCGCCAGGTCGATCACCGGCCATATGACCAGTCCGACGACCAGTCCGGCGACCATCGGAGCGACCAGCGATAGATGAAAGTCGCCAAGCAACCACATCAGACCGCAGAGCAGCACCGCGTAGATCAGCCAATTGCGAATCCAGACCTTGTACCGCTTCTTCAACAAGACAGTGATACTCATGATGCCTCCGTGCAGTGAATCACTAGATCACCTTGTAAGTGACCTGTGTCGAGTACGAGGTGTGGTGGTTGGCGCTGTCAGTGATAGTGATCCGCACGCGCTTCCCGTGGCTTCCGGCGTAGATCACGTCGTTGCGCACCGTCGCATTGACCGTGAGAGCGGCCGCCAGCGCCGCGAACGGAGCTTTGAGTCCGACGGCTGCGAGAAACACAGTGACTTTCGAAGAAGACAGGGTCTTCATGTTATTGGCGAGCTGTTTCGTCTGTGCGACTGTGAGGGTCCATGATCCGAGTGTGACTCTTCGCTCTCCAGCGGCGGCCACCGTGGGCCCAACCTTCTCGACGATCGGCTTCTGCTCCGAATAAGCCACGATCCGGAATGTCCCCTGCCTGGCACGTTCAATGGGCGTAGCTCCCGCAAGGGGGGATGCAATGCCCATCATCGCCAGCGCCAGGCTGCCCGAAATAAATACTCTTCTTGGGTAGTCCATTGTCAACCTTCTTCAACACGGTGAGAGTTCGATCGAGCGCGTCAGCTTCTACATCCCCCTTCGCCCGGTGACCGCTCGCACTTCGCCGAGGGCGCCCCTGCCCTCGGCACTCGATCAGTTGTCGACGGAGCTCACGCTGAGACTATCCGTTGAACCTGACGCACGTGTCGAAAGAGGTAAGAAAGTATTGATCACGGGGCTGATGCTCAAGGAGATTCCCTACATACACCACGGCCCCAGTCTCTCACCTTGCGGGGAGGGGCCGGGGCCGCGGTGCTGGAGGGGTCAGAGCACTGAGTCGAGGAAGTCCTTGAGGCGCGGGGAGCTGGGGTGGTCGATCACCTCGGCCGGGGGGCCGGACTCCACCACGATGCCGTCGTCCATGAAGACGACCTGATCGGCCACCTCCTTGGCGAAGCCGAGCTCATGGGTGACGACGATCATCGTCATGCCGGAGCGGGCCAGATCCTTGATGACGTTGAGCACCTCGCCGACCAGCTCGGGATCCAGGGCCGAGGTGGGCTCGTCGAAGAGCATCAGCTCGGGGTCCATCGCCATCGCGCGGGCGATGGCCACCCGCTGCTGCTGGCCTCCCGACAGCTCCGAGGGGTAGTGGGTGGCCCGGTCGGCCATCCCGACCCGTTCCAGCAGCTCCATCGCGCGGGCCTTGGCCTGGGGCACCGGCACGCCGGCGACGTGGATCGGCGCCTCCATGACGTTGGCCTGAGCGGTCATGTGGGGGAAGAGGTTGAACCGCTGGAAGACCATCCCCACCCGGGCCCGCTGGGCTGCGATCTGCTTCTCGGTGAGGCGGGCCAGCCGGCCGTCGGGCAGGGTCTGCTCGGCGAAGCCGACCCGTTCCCCACCGACCCGGATCTGGCCGGCCTCGAAGGTCTCCAGCTGGTTGACGCAGCGCAGCAGGGTGGACTTTCCCGAGCCGGACGGGCCCAGCAGTACGCAGACCTCGCCGCTGGTGATCTGCAGGTCGATGCCCTTGAGGATGTGCAGCGCGCCGAACTCCTTGTGGAGGCCGGAGATCTGGACCATCGGGGTGCCCAGCGCAGGGCGTCCGGGCTCGGGGATGGTGGATGTCGTGGAACTCACTGCTCGACCTCCAGTGACGGATCGATATGAGAGGTGCCGGCCGCATTGATGGCCGCCTGCCGCTTGGAGCGCTTGGAGCCGCTGTTGGTGAACCCGCGTCCGTAGTAGCGCTCGAGGTAGTGCTGGCCCACCATCAGGATGCTCGTCATCACCAGGTACCAGAAGGCCGCGACGATGAGCAGCGGGATCGGCGCGTAGATGCGATTGGCGATGGCATTGGTGGCGAACTGCAGGTCCAGGGTGAAGGGCACCGCAAGCACCAGGGAGGTGGTCTTCAGCATGCCGATGGTCTCATTGCCCAGCGGCGGGATGATGACCCGCATGGCCTGGGGGATGATGATCCTGCGCAGGATCAGGGAGGGCTTCATGCCCAGCGCCTTGGCGGCCTCCGACTGGCCGGAGTCGACTGACTCCAGCCCGGAGCGGATGATCTCGGCCAGGTAGGCGCCCTCATTGAGCCCCAGGCCGATGACCGCCGCGACCCCGGCGGTGAAGAGCTTCGAGGTGTCGAAGTCGACGAACTGGGGCCCGAAGGGGACGCCCAGACCGATCACCGGGTACAGCACCGAGACCAGGCCCCAGAACACCAGCTGGGTGTAGACGGGGATCCCGCGGAAGACGAAGATGTAGGCCCAGGAGACGCCACGCAGGACCGGGTTGGACGCCGTGCGCATGATGGCCATGACGAGGGCCAGGATGGTGCCCAGGATCATGGCGCCCACCGTCAGCAGCAGTGTGTAGCCGATGCCCTGGATCACCTTGACGTCGCGCAGGTACATCCACACGATGTTCCACTGGAAGTTCTTGTTGGTGACCAGGCCGTGGACGAGCATCGCCGCCAGCACCGCCACCACGACGGCGGCGATGAGGGTGCCGGGGTGGAAGACCTCCCTGGCCCTGATGCGCCCAGGTATCTGGGAGTGGGGTTCGTGCGCCATCGCGATCACTTGCCCGGATTGATCTGCGCGGTCTTGATCATCGTTCCCTCGGCTCCCCATGCGCTCATGATCTTCTTCATCGTGCCGTCATCGATGAGCTTCTGCAGGGCGGCCTGGACGGCCTTGGCCATCTGCGGATCATCCTTGGGCAGCACGACGCCCTTCTCATCGGTGTTGGTCTTGCCACCGAGCTGTTCGAGCGCTCCGCCCGACTGCATGGCAGCGTAGTTCACGATGATCGAGTCGGCGTACATGAGGTCCGCCTTTCCGCCGATCACCGCCTGACTGGCCGCCGTCATCTGGTCGTAGGAGAGGATCTTGACCTCGGCCTTGCCGTCGGCGGCGCAGGTGTCGGCGCTCTTCTTGGCGTCGTCGGCCTGGGCGGTGCCCGTCTGGACGGCGATCGTCGTGCCGCAGACGTCCTTGGCGTCCACCTTCTTGGGGTTGCCCTTGGCCACACCGTAGGTCCAGCCGTCGGCCATGTAGGTCACCATGTTCACCTGCTTGAGCCGCTCGGGGGTCACCGTGAACCCGGAGATGCCCATGTCGAACTTGGTGCCGACGGCCGGGATGATCTGCGCGAAGGCCGAGGACTGGTTGGTGGTCTTCAAGCCCATCACCTGGCCGATCGCGGTGGCGATGTCCATGTCGAAGCCGACCAGGGTCTTGCCGTCGACGCCGATGAACTCAGCCGGGGCGTAGGTGCCCTCGGCGCCATTGGTGAGGGTGCCCTTCTTGGCGATGTCGGCGGGCACCATGGCGGCGATCTTCGGGTCCTTGGCGACCGACGTCAGGTCGACGCTGGGCTGGGCGCTCGCCTTGGCCGAACCGGACCCGGATGATCCCGCACCCGCCTCGACCTCGGAGGCATTGGTACAGCCGGCCGCCGCCAGACTGATCGCCAGGGCGCTCACGGCTGCGGTGAGAGCGGCTGAGAAACGGGTCTTCATAGGTGGATCCTTGATCTTTCGTGCGGGCCGGCCGGCGGGCCCCGGTCGGCGGAGCGGAGGTCTACTCGACGGACGGGTTGATCTCCGACTTGGCAATCATGCCGTCCTGGTTGCCCCAGGTGGTGAGAATCTTCTTCATGGTGCCGTCGTCGATGAGCTTCTGGGTGGCGGCCTGAACGGCCTTCGACAACCCCTTGTCGTCCTTGGCGGTGGCGACGCCGAAGGGCTCGGCGTCGGTGACGTCGCCGATCGGCTCGAGCTTGCCGCCGGTCTGCTTGATCGAGTAGTTGATGATCATCGAGTCGGCGTAGGAGATGTCGGCCTTGCCGCCGGCGACATTGGTGGTGGCGTCGGTCTGGGCCTTGTACGAGAGCACGTCGACGGCCTTCTTGCCGTCGGCCACGCACTTCTTCGACTGCGCATTGGCGTCCTCCTCCTCGGAGGTGCCGGTCTCCACGGCCACCTTGAATCCGCACAATGAGTCGGCGGGCACCTTCTTGGGATTGCCCTTCTGGACGGCCTTGGCCATCCCGGCCGTGAAGTATGAGGTGAGGTTGACCTGCTTCTCCCGCTCCGAGGTGATGGTGAAGGAGGAGATCGACATGTCGTACTTGGTGCCGACGGCAGGGATGAGGCTGTCGAAGGTGGCGTTGACGAACTTCACCTTGACTCCCATCAGCTTGGCCATCGCCTCGGCGTAGTCGACGTCATAGCCGACGACGGTCGTCCCGTCGGCAGCCACGTACTCGGCCGGGGCGTAGGAGGCGTCGGAGCCGATCGTGAGGGTGCCCTTGCTCTTCAGATCCTGCGGCACCAGCGCGGCGATCGAGTCGTCAGTCTTCAGTGAGCTGATGAGCGCGTCGTTGGAGGCGGCCGAGGCCGATCCCGAGGCGCCGGACGAGAAGGACTGGGAGGCGTCGGTGCAGCCGGACAGGGCCAAGGCCGAGGCCAGCGAGATCGCCGCGAGGGTGCGGGTTGTGCTCCGTAGGTTCATGGGAATGCTCCTGATGCGTGCGCCTGTGACGTGATGTCGGGCGACAGTCTGGTCCCTCAGTGTTACCTGCTTGTATCACTTGACGGACGGATTGATCTCGGAGGTGGGGATCATGCCGTCCTCATTGCCCCAGTTGGCCAGCAGCTTCTTCATGGTGCCGTCGTCGATGAGCTTCTGGGTGGCGGCCTGGACGGCCTTCGACAGCCCGTCGTCGTTCTGGGCGGTCACCACGCCGAAGAGGGCGGCGTCGGTCATCCCGCCCAGGGCCTCGAGCTTGTCGTGGGACTGCTGGATGGCGTAGCTGATGATCATCGAGTCGGCGAAGGCGACGTCCGCCTTGCCGCCGGCGACATTGGTGGCGGCGTCGGCCTGCGACTTGTAGGAGACGACGTCGATGGCCTTCTTGCCAGCGGCGGTGCACTTCTTCGACTTGTCCTGGGCCGCGGTCTCCTGGGCGGTGCCCGTCTGGACGGCGACCTTGAAGCCGCACAGCGAGTCCTTGGTGACCTTCTTGGGATTGCCCTTCTGGACGGCCATCCCGAAACCGGCCTTGAAGTAGCTCACCATGGTCACCTGCTTCTCGCGCTCGGCGGTGACGGTGAAGGAGGAGGCCGACAGGTCGTACTTGCTGCCGATGGCCGGAATGAGGGAGGGGAAGTCCGAGTTCGCGGTGGTGAGCTTGAGGCCCATGAGCTTGGCGACGGCGCTGAGGTAGTCGACGTCGTAGCCGATCACGGTGGAGCCGTCGGTGTCGACGAACTCGGCGGGAGCGTAGTTGGCGGCAGCGCCGTTGCGCAGCGTCCCGGACTTGGCGATCGAATCGGGCACCATCGCCGCGATCTTGTCGTCCTTCTTGACCGAGTCGATGATCGCCTTGTTCGCGTCGGTCCCGGAGGCCGCCGAGGCGGAGCCGCCAGCCGCGCCGCCCTCCTCCTGGGAGGCATTGGTGCAGCCGGTCAGGGCCAGGGCGGCGAGAACCAGGCAGGAGGGGATGGTGCGCGTGAGCTTGTTCATGGGGCTTCCTCGTGACGGGGCGCCGAACTGCGCCGCTCGTCACATAATTATGCATCACGACTAATACATGCAAGTCGGCGGGGTCGTCGTGACCGAACCGCGATGTCGCCGTAGCGTCTGCCCGGGGTGCTCAGGCCCAGCCGAACAGGGGCGGGAACCCCAGCGCGATGAGGAGGGCCCAGACGCCGAAGACCGGCAGTGCCAGGCACTGCCAGCGAGCCAGGCCGGAGGCTCCCGCCGGGCGCGGCGCGCGGCCCAGGAGGATCTGGCAGTAGTGCCATGCCGAGCCGGCCAGGTGGGTCAGTAGCAGGACGTTGCAGCCGAGCCCGGCGAGCTTGTTGGCGGAGGCCCCCCACTCGCCGAGCCGTCCGGCCATCGCCCAGAGCATGACGAGATCGACGCAGATCGCAGCTGCGATGAGTATCAGCTGCATCCAGTCCAGAACGTGGCGACGCTCGGCGTCCCGGGCCGAGACGGTGAACAGGACGATCGCCGCCACGGCGATGAGAGCGGCGTCGAAGACGATGAGGACATCCCGGTCGACGGTCACCGGATCTCCGGCCACGACCACCACGACGAGGAACGCGATCAGGGCGGCGCTCATGAGAGGGGTGAAGACGGCGGTGAGGACGGGCGCCATGTTCTCGATCACGGACTTCTTGTGCTGGACGAGCCAGGCGCACACCGGTACGGCCCCGCCGGCTCCCAGTGGCAGGACCCATCCGGGTATCTGGCTGACGGCCGTCTCCGGGAGGCCGGCGGCGTAGAAGATCCCGACGATCAGCGCCGTCAATACGCCTCCGCACAGGGCGATCAGCACGTAGTAGACGGCCGCCTCGCCGAGGAAGCGCACCCAGTCCATCCAGGCGCTCAGGTCGGTCCAGCGTGCGCCGAGGTAGGCGATCCCGGTGGCGATGCCCAGGCTGACCGGGAGGTGGAGCGCGGTGAGCCAGAAGGTCTGACTGTCGGGGCGGGCGGGGAAGAGGGCGACCGGCACGGCTGCCACGGCGAGGACCCCGGCCATAGTGACGAGGCCGCCCACGCCGCCGAGTCGGTCGACGCGGTGCGGGAGCTCGATCTCGTCGCGCCAGTGGCCGATGAGGAAGTATCCGATGAGGAGGGGAAGGATGAGCAGCCCGATGGCCCGGGGGTAGAACTCACCGCTGGCCGCCTCGCCCAGGAAGGTGTAGGGCAGGCGGACGGCCAGCCCGCAGCCCGTGGCGAGGATGAGAGTCAGAAGGAGGCCGTTGGACTGTCGGCGGGCGGGGGAGGGCGGTACGAGTTGGCGCCAGAGCCGGTCGGAGTGGACCCGCGCGTACTCCCGGGACACCGCGTCTTGGCCGCCGAGACGCTTGACGGCGATGAGGAAGGCCTCGTCCGGGGTGAGCCCGACGGTGCGCAGGTCGTTGATCTCCGACTCGAGATGGTCGGTGAGTTCGTCGACGTCGTCGTCGCTGAGGCCGGGGCGTGCTGCCATCATCCGGCGCCACTGGGTGATCTGGCCGCTGATGTCGTCGGCCTTCGGGGCGGGCATTGGCACGGGGACCTCCTCAGGCTTCCGGGAGCACGGGGCGCGGGGTCTGCCCCGGGACGAGCAGGCCGTCGAGGGTCTCGGTGATGAGGTGCCACTGACGGACCCGGCCCTCGAGCGCGACGCTGCCCTCGGTGGTGATGGCGTAGTACTTCCTGCGGCGTCCTTCCGGCGAGGAGCCCCAACGCGAGGTGATCAGTCCCTGCTGTTCGAGGCGGTGGAGCAGGGGATAGAGCATGCCCTCGCTCCACTCGATCTGGCCGCCGGAGGCGTCGCCGATGCGGCGCAGCAGGGAGTAACCGTAGTCCTGGCCGCTGCTCAGGACGCCGAGAATGAGGGGTGTGGCCGAGGCGGCCACGAGATCCTTCGGAAACTGCATCACGCACCTCGCACTGCTAGGTATCAGACGTTCTGAAGCCTAGCACTGCAAGGTAATGGATCAGTCGGCTGGTTCAGGCGCGACGGTTCCAGTCCCGGCGACGTCGCAGGGCGCCGATCGGCAGGCAGACGAGGTAGATGAGGAAGCTGATCGTCGTGACGTAGGGGCTCACCGGCAGGCCCGGTCCCAGGGAGAGCATGATGCCTCCGACCGCCGCGACCACGGCGAAGACGATCGACAGGGCGCACAGGGCGCTTGGCCGGGCGGTGACTCGTGCCGCGGCCGCCGTCGGAGTGACGAGCAGGCTCAGCACCAGCAGGGCGCCGACAAGCTGGATCGCCATCGCGGTGGTGAGCCCGAGCAGCACCATGAAGAGGATTGAGAGGGTGCGCATCGGGACTCCGCGGGCCCTGGCCACCTCGGGATCGGCGGAGGCGAAGAAGAGCGGTCGCCACACCGCCGCCAGGGCCAGGGTCACGACCGCGGCCACCACGCAGAGGGTGGTGAGCTGGGTGGTGTCCACGGCGACGATCTGGCCGGTGAGCAGGCCGAACTTGTTGGAGGAGCGGCCTTTGTAGAGGCTGAGGAAGAGCACGCCGATACCCATGCCGAAGGGCAGCATGATGCCGATGCTGGCATTGCGGTCCTTGGCGCGCACGCCCAGCACGCCGAGGATGACGGCCGCGATCAGGGAGCCGGCGACTGCTCCGGTGGTGACGCCGACCCCCAGGAAGAGGGCCACCGAGGCGCCGGCGAAGGACAGCTCGGAGGTGCCGTGGACGGCGAAGGCCAGGTCTCTGGCGTGGATCATCGGCCCGATGAGCCCGGCGAGCACCCCGAGAACCGCCCCGGCGAGAATCGAACCGGTCACGAGCGGCAGCAGCTCGGCGAAGTCGGTGAAGTTGATGATGGTGCCGAGATCAATCACGGTGGGTGGCCTCGTGTTCTCCGTGTTCGTGGGGGCCGTGCTCCTCGTCGGCGAGCACGATGATGCGGCCGTTGTGCCTGAAGACCTCGACCGGGGAGCCGTAGAGCTCGGTGAGGGTCGCCGATCTCATCACGGCGTCGGGGGTGCCGACGACCACCCGGCCGCCCGCCACATAGGCGACCCGATCGATATAGGGCAGCACCGGATTGATCTCGTGAGTGACGAAGAGGACGCCCAGGTCGTGGTCGCGCCGGGCCCGGTCGATGAGCCTGGTGACGGCGTCCTGATGGCGCAGGTCGAGGCTGAGCAGGGGCTCGTCGCACAGCAGCAGGGCCGGATCGGTGACCAGAGCCTGGGCGATGCGCAGCCGTTGCTGCTCGCCGCCCGACAGCTCGGAGAGCGGGGCGTCGGCGTAGGCCGTGGCCCCGACCTCCTCGATCACCTCGGCGACCCGCCGGGAGCAGGATCTCGAGGGAAGCCTGGGGCCCCACCGGTGACCGTCGATCCCCATCGTCACCAGGTCTCGCCCGCGGATCGGGGCCAGTGAGTCCATGGAGCGCTGCTGAGGCACATAGCCGATGGATGACGATCCCTTGGTGACCGGACGGCCGGCCACCTCGGCGTGCCCCGTCGACAACGGGATCTGGCCGAGCAGGACGCGCAGCATGGTGGTCTTCCCGGCGCCGTTGGGGCCCAGTACTGCCACGAACTCGCCGGGTTCGACGCGCAGGTCGACGTCGTGCCACAGGATGCGGTCGCCGAAGGCCACCGTCGCGCCTGTCAGTTCGGCGGCGTCAGGTTGTCGGGATTGTGGGGAAACGGTCACAGGCATCTCCGGGGAGCGGTACTGAGGGGTACGACGCGTCCCGATAATAGCGGGAATGATTCCCATTTGATGATGAGGGGGTTGCGTACCGGTCAGACCGACAGAGCCTTGGAGACGCCGGTGATGGTGGCGTTGATGAACGCGGGGTAGGAGTCGATCCCCTCCGGGAAGGTCTCGGTGACCCCGACGCTCGGCACCGACGCCTTCCTCGCCGCGCTCTGGAGGGCCTTCGTCACGGAGTCGGAGGTCTGCCCGTTGACGATCAACAGCCCCGCCTTCTTCGTGGTCAGGAGCTTGGAGGTCTGGTTGACCACCTTCACCGAGGGGCCCGACTCGGTCTCGGACTGCTCGACGAAGGCCTCGGGGGTGGCGTCCTTCAGGCCCATGTCGGCCAGCAGGTAGTCGGCCACCGACTCGGTGGCGACGAAGCTCACGCCGGGATTGGCCCGGCCGACCTTTCTGGCATCCGTCAGGGTCTTGTCCATGGTGGCGCCGAAGGCCTTCGCGTTCTTTCGGTAGTCGGTGGCGTGGTCGGGGTCGGCCTTCGCCAGGTCGGTTGCGATCCTGTCGGCCACCTTGCGGGCGGTGGAGATCGAGTAGAAGACGTGCTCGTTGAAGTCGGCGCCGGTCTTCAGCCCGGAGGTCTTGACGGCGTCGACCAGGGTGCTGTCGGACTGCCCGGCCAGGGTGGTGGCCCAGTCGTCGTATCCTCCGCCATTGACGACGGTCACCGCGGCTTTCCTGAAGGCCAGCTTGTCCCTGGCTGTGGCCTCGTAGTCGTGCGGGTCCTGCTCGGGGCTGGAGATCACCGAGGTGACGTCGGCGTGGCTGCCGGCCACCTCCTTGGCGACTGATCCCCAGACGTTGGTGGACGCCACGACGGAGACCCGGCCGTCCGCCGACCCGGATGGCGAGTCCTGCGAGGAGCAGGCGGCCAGCGGGATGAGGCAGGCCGCGGCGGCGCCTGCGGCGAGCAGGCGGCGAGAGGTCCTGGGCAGTGAACCACGTGACATGGGAAGTCCTAACCAGTTGCTGTAATTGATAACCATTATCAACTAAGCACACCGACGGGGCAACTCTCCCGGGAGCAGGCCCCCACAGTGGACGCACAGGGAAAGGGGTGGAGGCCGGGCGGGAGAGCGTCAGGACAGGATCTGGTCGATGGTGCGCACCCGGATCTGGGGCGAGTAGAGGTCCATCACCTGGCAGGCGGCCGCGTGATTGCCCGGGTCCGAGCCGGCGCAGGCATCGGCGACGACGTCGACCCAGGCCCCCTGGTCGGCGGCCGCCAGGGCTGTGGAGATGACGCAGCAGTCGGTGGCCACTCCGGCCAGTACCAGATGCGGATGGCGCCCGACGATCCCCGCCATGGCGTCGCCCCACTTTCCGAAGGTCGTGACGTCGAGGGTCGGGCGGCGCAGCCAGCCGGCGGCGGCGTCGATCAGGTCGAAGTACGGGTCGGTGCCCGGCCGGTCGGCGAAGGGCCAGCGCTCGAAGTAGTCGGCCCAGGAGCCCGGATGGCCGGCGCCGGGCACCCACCGGGTCACCAGCACCTGGTCGCCGAAGGCTGCCGCCAGGCGGTCGACGGGCCCGACGATGGTCCCGAATCCGGGAGCGCACCACGGGGATGCGGGATCGGCGAAGATCCGCTGCGGGTCGATGATCACCAGCCACGGGCGGTCGGGCCGGGGTTCAGGCATCGAGAGCCTCCTGAGCCCGGACCCGAGACCTCCTGGCCACCAGGGTCACCAGGAAGCCGAGGACCAGCGCCACGATGACACCGATATTGGCCGACGCCCAGTCCCCCTGGCGACCGCCCAGGTCCAGAGGCCCGAGGAGGTAACCCTGCCAGTCGTTCCAGGACACCCCCTCGTACTGGTTGATCACCAGGCCCCAGCCGACCGCCGTGGCGACGACCAGGGTGACCATGGAGATCGGGTCCACCGCCCCGTAGCGCCCATCGGAGCGGAACAGGTCGGCGTCGTCGTAGGGCTTGTGGCGCAGTGAGATGTCGGCCATCATGATTCCGGCCCAGGCCGCCAACGGGACCCCCAGGGTCACCAGGAAGGACTGGAACGGGGAGATGAAATTCGGGGAGAAGAAGACCACGTAGATGGTGCCGATGGTCAGAATCGTGCCGTCGATGAGGGAGGCGGCCGGCCGGGGAATGCGGATCCCCAGGCTCAGCAGGGTCAGCCCCGAGGAGTAGATGCCGTTGATGGCGCCGGACAGCAGGGACAGGATCGCCACCAGCAGGAAGGGCACCAGGAACCAGGTGGGCAGGATCGAGGCCAGCGCGCCGACCGGATCGGTCTGGACGCCGTCGGACAGGGTCTTGGAGGATCCCGCCAGCAGCAGGCCCGCGGTAATGAGGAAGACCGGCCCCAGGGACCCGCCGAAGGTGTTCCAGAAGACGATCGAGCGCCCGGAGGCCTCGCGGCTCTGGTAGCGCGACCAGTCGGCGGCGATGTTCACCCAGCCCAGGCCCATGCCGGTCATCACCATCGTCAGGGCGCCGATCACCGACTGCCAGGGCCCGGAGCCGATCGCCATCACGGCGTCCCACCTGATGGCGGGCAGGGCCATCGCGAGATAGATGATCGTGACGATGCCGGTGATCCAGGTGAGGACCGTCTGCATCTTCATGATGATGTGATAGCCGGCCACCGCTCCGGCGACGATGAGCAGGGCCACGACCACCGCGGCGATGATCTTGACCGCCGTCCCCGAACTCCAGCCGAGCCTGGCGAAGATCGTGGCCGTGGCCAGCACCGCGGTGATGGCCAGCGAGGTCTCCCAGCCGATCGAGGTGATCCAGGAGACGATGCCGGGAAGCTTGTTGCCCTGAACCCCGAAGGCCGCCCGGGAGGCCACCATGGTGGGGGCCGAACCGCGCTTTCCGGCGATCGCGATCGCCCCGCAGAAGGCGAAGGAGACGACGACTCCGATCAGCGTGGCGACGGTGGCCTGCCAGAAGGAGATCCCGAAGCCGAGCACGAAGGCCCCGTAGGACATGCCGAAGACCGAGATGTTGGAGGCGAACCAGGGCAGGAAGAGATTTCGCGGTCTCGCGGTCCGTTCGGACTCCGCGATGATCTCGATGCCGGTGGTCTCGACTCCCGCCGCGGCGGCCCGCGATGACGGCTCGGACATGTGCGCGCTCCCATCCGCCGGCCGCAGGGCCCGGCTCCGATGACGATGCGGCTCATTGTGTCAGTACGGGCGGCGTCAGCACAGGTCTTGTCCGTACAGGTCCGCGTCGGTGGAGCGCCCTGCGCATTCGAACGGTCCTGAGTCGGCTCTCGAACAGATCGGTGACCCGAGGCTCCACGCAGCGGAGATGGCCGCTATCGTCGCGTCATGGGATCTGAGGGTGACGCACAGACATGGACCTCTCCCGACCCCGCCCCGGCCGATCTGGCCGACGAGGCCGTCGCGCAGGTGCACAGGTGGTTGGAGAAGACGCCCGAGGAGGGCCGGGCCAGACGATTCGACCGGGGGCGGGCGGCCGCGCGGCTGCTGTCGCAGGTGCTGAGCGACCCCAGCGGCCTGCCCTTCACGGTCGGCTTCATCGACGAGGTGATGCGCCCCGAGGATCCGGTGACGGCGGCCCGCAGCCTCACCCGGCTCTCGCGCACCGACTGCTCCTTCCTGCCCGCACCGCTTCGCCTGGGAGTCAGGGCGGCCGGACGGCTCGCCCCCGTCGCACCGGGCCTGGTGGTAAGGGCCGCCCGGATGGTGCTGCGCCAGCTGGTGGGCCACCTGGTGATCGACTCGCGACCCTGGGCGCTGGGCCGGTCGCTGCGAAAGCTGCGCGCCGAGGGAGTCAGACTCAACCTCAACCTGCTCGGCGAGGCGGTGCTCGGGGACCGCGAGGCGGCAGGACGACTCGCCGGGATCGAGAGGCTGCTGGCCCGCGGCGACGTCGACTACGTCTCGGTCAAGATCTCCTCGGTGGTCAATCAGCTCGACCTGTGGGCCCATGATCAGACCGTGGCGAGGGTCGCAGACCGGCTCGAGCCGCTGTTCCAGCTGGCGGCGGACGCGGGAGGCGGGAAGTTCATCAACCTGGACATGGAGGAGTACCACGATCTCGACCTGACCGTCGACGTCTTCACCGCGCTGCTCGACCGCCCCGAGTTCCTCCACCTGGAGGCCGGGATCGTCATCCAGGCCTACCTTCCCGACGCCCTGGCCGCCGTGCAGAGGCTCACCCGATGGGCCGACCGGCGGGCCGAGGCCGGGGGAGCGGGCATCAAGATCCGGCTGGTCAAGGGAGCCAACCTGCCCATGGAGCGGGTCGACGCCGAGCGCCACGGCTGGGCCCGGGCCCCCTGGGGATCGAAGGTCGCCACCGATGCCAACTACAAGCGCGTCCTGGACTGGGCGCTGACCTCCGAGCGCACCCGCTCGGTGCGCTACGGGGTGGCCGGGCACAATCTCTTCGACGTCGCCCTGGCCCGTGCTCTGGCCGATGCCCGCGGCGTGGCCGACCGCGTCGAGTTCGAGATGCTGGTGGGCATGGCCCCCGACCAGGTGGAGAAGATCAAGAAGGATGTCGGCGGGGTGCTGCTCTACACGCCGGTGGTCCATCCCGACCACTTCGACGTGGCCATCTCCTACCTGGTGCGCCGGCTGGAGGAGAACGCCGCCGAGGAGAACTTCATGTCGGCGGTCTTCGACATCGGCACCGATGAGTCTCTCTTCGCCCGGGAGGAGGAGCGGTTCCGCGCCGCCGTGGCGGCGGCGACCCGCACGGTGCCCGGGCCCAACCGCCACCAGGACCTCGACCGGGTGCCCTCGGGGGACGGCTTCACCTGGAGCACCGACTCCGATCCCGCCCTGCCCGCCAACCGGGCGTGGGCCCGCGAAGTGGCCGCTGCCATGCCGGGCTGCCGGCTGGGAGCCACCACCCTGGGCACTCACCGGGTGGGTACCGTCGACCAGGCCGATGCCGCGGTCGCCGCCTCGCTGGCGGCAGCCCCCCGCTGGGAGGCCGTGGGAGCGGCCCGCCGGGCCGAGCTGCTGCGCGAGGTGGCCGCCGAGCTGGCGCGCCGTCGCGGCGATCTGCTGGCGGTTGCCGGCCACGAGACCGGCAAGGTGATCGCAGAGGGGGATGTCGAGGTCTCCGAGGCCATCGATTTCGCCGACTGGTACGCCGAGCAGGCCGAGCTCCTGGAACAGGTCGACGGTGCGAGGTACGTGCCGGCGAGGGTGAGCGTCGTCGCCCCGCCCTGGAACTTCCCGCTGGCCATCACCACCGGATCGGCGCTGGCTCCGCTGGCCTCAGGTTCGCCGGTGATCCTCAAGCCCGCTCCGCAGGCCCGCCACTGCGCGGCGGTGATCGCCGAGTGCATCTGGGCGGCGGGAGTGCCCCGGGACGTCTTCCAGCTGGTCGACACCGGGGAGGAGGAGGCGGGGCGCCGCCTCATCAGCCACCCCGACGTCGACCGAGTGATCCTCACCGGCGCCCATGACACCGCGAAACTGTTCAGATCCTGGCGCCAGGACCTTCCGCTGCTGGCCGAGACCAGCGGCAAGAACGCCATCATCGTCACCGAGAACGGCGACTACGACCTGGCGGCCGCCGACATCGTCGCCTCGGCCTTCGGCCACGCCGGCCAGAAGTGCTCGGCGGCCTCCCTGGTGATCCTCGTCGGCCAGGCCTACCGCTCGAAGCGGCTGAGGACCCAGATCCTCGACGCCGCGTCGTCGCTGCGGGTGGGCGGACCCGAGGACCTCTCCACCCAGCTGGGGCCGGTCATCGAGCCGGCGTCCGGAAAGCTGCAGGACGGGCTGACCCGGCTCGATCCCGGACAGAACTGGGCCCTGGAGCCCCACCGTCTGGACCGGGAGGGACGGTTCTGGAGCCCCGGTGTCCGCGCCGGTGTGAGGCCGGGGGACCGCTACCACCTCACCGAGTACTTCGGGCCGATCACCGGAATCATGTACGCCCCCGATCTGGCCACCGCCGTCCAGTACCAGAACGGCACCGCCTACGGGCTGACCGCCGGTCTGCACTCGCTGGATCCCGGTGAGATCTCCTGGTGGTGCGATCACGTCGATGCCGGGAACCTCTACGTCAACCGGGGCATCACCGGAGCCATCGTGGGGCGCCAGCCCTTCGGCGGCTGGAAGAAATCGGCCGTCGGCCCGGGGGCCAAGGCCGGCGGCCCGAACTACCTCGCGGTACTCGGCGCCTGGCGTCCCGCCCCACTGCGGACCCGGACCCCGGAGGTCAGGATCGGCGACCGCGTCGAGCGCTTCATCGCCCATGTCGCGACCGGACTGGGCAACGGCTCCGACCGGCTCCGCGATGCCGCGGCCCGCGATGCGCGGGCCTGGGAGGAGGAGTTCGGGATCAGCAGGGACATCGGCGGACTGGAGCTGGAGCGCAACGAATTGCGCTACCGCCCGGCCGCGAGCCTGATCCGGATCTGTCCCGACGCCGACCCGGTGGACGCGGCCAGGGTGTGCGCCGCCGGGATCCTCGCCGCCGGGGACCACCTGTCGGTCAGCGTGGACCCCGGGGCCGGGCATCTTCTGGTCGGCGCGCTCACCTCACTCGGTGTGCCCTGCGATGTCGTGTCCCAGCCAGACTGGCTGGTGTCGATGCGGGCGCCGGGCGCTCCCCGGCGGGTCCGCCTGGTCGGTGGTGACCCCGCCGAGGTCGCCCGTGCCGTGGCGGGGGACCCGGACATGGCGGTGTGGGCCTGGCCGGTGACCGCGGCGCCCAGGGTCGAACTGCTGCCCTTCCTGCGTGAGCAGTCGATCTCGCTGACCGCCCACCGGTTCGGCAGCCCGAGTGCCGGGATCCGGGCGGTGGAGCTCTGAGGAGCGGTCCTCGGCGCGCGGTCCCTGCTCAGCGGGTGGGGTCGATGGCGATCTTGACGCCCACGTGATTCTTCACGGCGTCGATCGCCGACTCCCACTCCGACAGGCCGAAGGTGTGGGTGACGATCGGCCTCTCGTCGATGACGCCGCGCGAGAGCAGGCGCACGGCGTCGTGGACGTCGGCCCGGCGGGCGTTGGAGCCGCCGGAGACGGTGACCTCGCCGTAGTGGACCGTGTTCGGATCGACCTCGGCGGTGGCATCCTTCGGGAACCCGGCGAACCAGCTCACCCGACCCCCAGGGGCGGCCAGGGAGAGTGAGGTCTGGGCCAGGAAGGGCAGCCCGATGGCCACCACGACGACGTCGGCCCCCCAGCCCTCGGTCCGCTCGGCGAGCACCGCCTCGAGCTGGTCGGGGGCGGTGGTGACGGCGCCGAGCTCGGCACCCGATGCCCGCCTTGACTCGTTGTTCTCCGACAGGATCACCTGGGCGGCGCCGCTGGCCAGGTTGAGCTGGGTGTGCAGCAGGCCGATCGGGCCCCCGCCGATCACCACGACGGTCTCACCGGGATTGACTCCGCCGTGACGGCGG
This sequence comes from Acidipropionibacterium virtanenii, assembly GCF_003325455.1. Taxonomy (NCBI): domain Bacteria; kingdom Bacillati; phylum Actinomycetota; class Actinomycetes; order Propionibacteriales; family Propionibacteriaceae; genus Acidipropionibacterium; species Acidipropionibacterium virtanenii. Next base: position 2,378,546 of record NZ_CP025198.1, on the reverse strand, counting down.
TGCCCGTTGAGGACGCAGGACATCGGCTCGGCGATCGCCAGACGGTTCGCCGGGATCTCGGCCGGCACCGGGATGACGTTGCCTCGGGCCACCGCCCGGGCCGGCACCAGCAGGTACGGCGCCAGGCCGCCGTCGATCGCGTAGCCGACCAGCTCCATCGAGGTGCACAGGTGCTCCCGCCCCGCCAGGCAGGCCCGGCAGGTGCCGCAGGAGACCACGATCGAGACGGTGGCCTGCTGGCCCACCCGCAGGTTCGCGCCGGTGGGCAGGTCGGTGACGCCCTCGCCGATCGCGGCGATCCGCCCGGCCACCTCATGACCGAGGGTGGCCCCGTAGCGCACCCCGCTGGTCTTCTGCCCGGAGATGAGGCGCAGGTCGGTACCGCAGATGGTGGTCGCCTCGACGGCCAGCAGCACCTCGCCGGGGCCCGGCTCGGGGACCGGCTTGTCGGTGAGAGCGACGTCCCCGGGGCCGCGCAGCGTGAGGGCCGGCATTGTTGAGGTCATGCGGTGATCCTTCCTCGTCAGCATCGTCGATGCTCCGTGTGAGGTCCAGACGGGACCCACTTGTCCAACCGAACTTCTCATGATTTGATGTGAAAATGTTAGCGTCCGACGTTAAGATTCACCAGGGTTGGTGATCGGGAACCTGGACGCTGCGCGGAGTTTTCACACAGCGGAGATTTCACACACAGGAGTGGACGCAGATGACCCGAGTGCTCAACGACCCCGATGATTTCCCGGCTCAGGCGGTGGCAGGGCTGGCCAGCGCCTTCCCGAACCACCTGAAACCCGTCTTCGGCGGCGTGGCCCGCGCCACCGCCACCCCTCAGGGAAAGGTCGCACTGGTGGTGGGCGGGGGCTCCGGCCACTACCCGGCCTTCGCCGGCTGGGTCGGTCAGGGATTCGCCGACGGGGCTGTCTGCGGCAACATCTTCTCCTCCCCGTCGGGCGCCCAGGCCTATTCGGTCTGCAAGGCCGCCGACCGCGGCGCCGGCGTCCTCATCGGCTTCGGCAACTACGCCGGGGACGTGCTGCAGTTCGGCCAGGCGGCCGAGCGGCTCAAGGCGGAGGGGATCGAGGCACGCTGCCTCCTGGTCACCGACGACATCGCCTCCGCCGGTCCCGACGAGCTTCCCAAGCGGCGCGGCATCGCCGGCGACCTGCCCACCTTCAAGGTGACCGGTGCGGCCTGCGAGGCCGGGATGAGCATCGACGAGGTCGAGCAGATCTTCAACCGGGTCAATCACCGCACCCGCTCCTTCGGCGTCGCCTTCCAGGGATGCACCCTGCCGGGCGCCGACGAGCCCTTGTTCAAGGTGACCGAGGGCCGGATGGGCGTGGGCATGGGCATCCACGGGGAGCCGGGCATCCACGACGCCGATCTGGGCACCGCCGACGACCTCGCGGGGCTGCTCGTCGACGGGCTGCTCGCCGATCGCCCCGAGGACGCCGGTACCCGGGTGGTGCCGATCGTCAACGGCCTGGGGGACACCAAGTACGAGGAGCTCTTCGTCATCTGGAACGACATCCGCCGACTCCTGGCGGAGGCCGGCCTGGAGATCGTCGACCCGCAGGTCGGCGAGTTCGTCACCAGCCTCGACATGGCGGGCCTGTCGCTGACCCTGGTGTGGCTCGACGACGTCATCGAACCACTGTGGCTCGCCCCCTGCGACACCCCGGCCTACCGCCGCGGAGCCGTCGGCGCCGTCGAGCTGGACACCACAGAACTCTCCCAGCAGGCCGAGGCGGTCACCGTGGAGGATCCGGGCGGCCCGGCCTCCCAGGATGTCGCCTCCACCGTCGTCGAGGCGCTGGACCTCATCCACGACGTCCTTCTCGAGCGCCAGGACGAGCTCGGACGCCTGGACTCGATCGCCGGTGACGGCGACCACGGGATCGGGATGTCGCGCGGGTCCACCGCCGGCGTCGAGGCCGCCAGGGCCGTCGCCGCCAAGGGCGCCGGTGCGCTCACCACCCTGGCCGCTGCCGGGGCGGCATGGTCCGAGCAGGCCGGTGGCACCTCCGGGGCCCTGTGGGGGGCGGCGCTGACCGCCTTCGGCAGCGTGCTCGGCGATCAGGAGGGATGTCGTCCCGGCCTCGTCGTGGAGGCCGCCGCCGCGTCGCTGGACGCGGTCAAGCGGCTGGGCGGGGCCCAGCGCGGCGACAAGACGATGATCGACGCCATGGAGCCCTTCGTCGAGACCCTGCGGGGATCGGCCGCCGACCTGCCCACGGCCTGGGGGGCCGCAGTGCTGGCCGCCGAGGCCGGCGCCCGCTCCACGGCCGACATCGTGGCGAGACTGGGGCGCTCCCGACCGCTCGGTGAGAAGTCGCTGGGGACCCCCGACCCCGGCGCCATCTCCTTCGTGGACGTGGTGCGGGCCGTCGGCAGCGTCATCGGCTGATACGGCGGGGCAGGGGAGACGGGGGTGTGCTCAGCGATGCTGTCAGTTCGCGGTGACCGGAGGCTTGGCGCTCCAGGGGAAGACGATCCAGCTGTCGACCGTCTTCCACTGGTAGTCGGGCTTCACGACGGTTCGCGGCTTGGTGTAGAGCACCGCCGAGCGCACCTCGGCGCCGAATCCGCGCAGCAGCTTGAGCACGAGGGCCAGGGTGCGGCCGGAGTCCGCCACGTCGTCGACCACCAGGATCCTGCGGCCCTTGATGTACTCGGTGTCGAGCATCGGGGCCAGCAGTACCGGATCGGCCAGGGTCTCGTTGACGTCGGTGTAGAACTCGACGTTGATGGCGTCGGTCAGCTTGACTCCCAGGGAGTAGGTGAGCGCGCCACCGGGGATCATTCCTCCCCGGGCGATCGCGATGAGGACCTCCGGATGGAATCCGGAGTCCGCGATCTGCTGGGCGAGCTCCTCCTGAGCTGTTCCGAACTGCTCCCAGGTGAGGACCTCTTTTTCTGCGAGGTCCGAGGAATCGGCGTGATAAGCGGTCATGGGCACACCTTACCGAGCCTCGTCGGGCGGTCGTCCCGCCGGAGGAGGCGGGTCGACCGGTCCGGTCCCGATGGGGTAGTCCGGGAGTGTCGCAGTGTCAGATTCAGGAGGCAGACTCATGGTTACGAGTAGCGCCGATTCCGCGTCGTCGCGCCACGGCCAGGACGGCCCGAGGAGCCGGCAACTCACCATCGCCGAGTCGGTGATCCGCAACGGCTCGGCCAGCGTCGAGGATCTGGTCGCGCTGACCGGGGTCTCGGCGATGACCGTCTACCGGGACCTGGCGGCCCTGGAGGACAGTGGCGTGCTCACCCGGCATCGCGGCCAGGTGGTCGCGGTGGCCAGCGGACTGCACGAGGCCGACGCCGAGTTCCGTCTGGAGCAGAGCTCGGCGGAGAAGCAGCTGGTCGCCGCCGAGGCGGGCAAGCTCATCAGCCCCGGATCCTCGATCATGCTGGACGACTCCACATCGGGGGTGTGGCTGCTGCGATCGCTGCCCGACCTGTCCTCGGTGACGGTGGTCACCAACTCGCTGCTGGTGGCCGACGAGGTGGCCCCCTGCCGTGGAGCCAAGCTGCTGGTGAGCGGGGGCGAGTACCAGGCCTGGGCGCACTCCCTGATGGGTGCCGCCGCGGTGCGCACCATCCGTTCGATGCACGCTGACTTCTGCTTCGTGTCAGCTTCCGGCATCTTCGAACTCGGGTGCTACCACCCCTATCAGGAGGTGGTCGAGGTCAAACGCGCGATGATCGAGTCCGCCGAGGTGAGGGTGCTGCTGCTGGATCACACCAAGTTCAACCGGCGTGCGCTGTTCAAATTCGCCGAACTGCAGGAGTTCGACCATGTGGTGGTCGACGATCAGTCCTCCCCGGCGATGCTGGATCACCTTCGCGACACCGGGGTTCAGGTCACGGTGGCGGGGACGCGGGGATGATCGGGGCGGACGTCACACACGACCGAGCAAATCATCACACTGATGATGGTGATTCTGTCATCAACTGTGTTAGTTTTAGACACGGCAAGAGGGCGAGTGTCCCTGACGGGCACATCTCCCATCCCGATCGCAAGGAAGCTCGGAGGAGACATGGGATTCAGAATCGTGGTTGCCGGCGATCCGGCCGGAGTGGGCTACAAGGAGGCCATCAAGGCTGATCTGGAGGCCGATCCGAGGGTGGACGAGGTGATCGACGTCGGCATCACGCCCGGCGAGGACACCGCCTACCCGCATGTCGGTTTCGCAGGGGCCAAGACCATCGCCGAGGGCAGGGCCGATCGCGGCATCTTCATCTGCGGCACGGGAATGGGAATGGCCATCTCGGCCAACAAAGTGCCGGGTATCCGGGCCTGCACCGCCCATGACAGCTTCTCGGTGGAGCGCCTCGTCATGTCGAACGACGCGCACGTGCTGTGCCTGGGCGAGCGCGTCATCGGACGTGAGCTGGCCAGGCGCCTCGCCAAGGAGTTCCTCAACTACACCTTCGACCCGTCCTCTCACTCGAAGGGCAACGTCGACCTCATCGAGAAGCTCGAGGCCGAGTCGGCGGGTACCGGAGAGGAAGCGGCCACGGGCTGCTGACCCCTCACGGGGGGAGACGGCGCCGCTCACCGCGCCGTTCTCGCACCCGATTCCAGGACCGGGACCCGGCTCAGGCCGGGACCTGGCCTCGCGACCTCCCGAACCGGGTGCGACGCGAGGCAATCCCGAGCCCGTCCCCATTCCAGGGTCGGGCCCGGGAGCACCCCGCCTCGGCGCAGCGCCGATGGCATCACATACGCAAGCGGGCACCAGCCCGCCCGACCACAAGGAACACTGATGTTCACAGCTTCGCTGGGAGTCTTCCTGTTCGGACTCCTCGCCGCGATCGCCGGAGGCGCCGTCGGCGCCGCTATCGGCGGTAACTATGCATTCGTCATGACCGGTTTCATGGTTCTGGCCTCCTGGGGCATGTTCGCCGCCACCGGGAACTCCTTCGGACTCGACTACCTGGCCTTCGGACCCTTCTTCGGGCCTCATGTGGCCTTCGCCGGTGGTGTGGCCGGCTCGATCTACGCCACCTACAAGAGCTACATGACCGACGGCAAGGACGTGAACACGCCGCTGGCCGGCCTGGGCAAGCCCGACGTTCTGCTGATCGGCTCCCTGTTCGGCGTGTTCGGCTATGTCGTCCAGATCGGCATCTCGAACATCCCCTGGTTCGGCGCACACACCGACTCGGTGGCCCTGACCGTCCTCATCTCCGGTCTGACCGCCCGCTGGGTCTTCGGCGGGCTGAAGAAGCAGCTGTTCACCGGATCGCTGCACAACCCGGAACTCTTCCATGAGGACGCCACCTCCTTCCCCGCCAAGATCAAGCCCGGCCCCAACGGTCGCTGGCTCGAGTGGCAGGAGAAGCCTGGCCAGCTGCTGGCGATCGGTTCGCTCTTCGGCATCTTCGCCGGCTTCGTGTCACTCATGCTGGCCTCCGAGGTCGGTGCCCACTTCACCAAGATGGGCCTCGCGAACGACCTGGCCGCGAGCAAGGGGAACAGCTTCGCCTTCGGCATCTCGGCCGTCATCATCCTGTTCCTCATCACGAACCGGAATATGCCGGTGCAGCACCATGTGACGATCACCGCTGGGCTGGGAGCCATCCAGTTCTACCCGATCGTGATGGGCGCCTCCTTCGCATGGACATCGGTCGCCACCTGGAACTCGCACGCCTGGCTGATGGCTTTCGTGGCCCTGCTGATCGCGGGTGTCTTCGGCATCATGGCCGCCGCCTTCGCCGAGTTGGCCGCCCGCCTCTGGTACAACCGCGGCACCAGCCACATCGACCCGCCGGCCGCCGCCATCTGGATCTCGAACACCATCGTGGTCTCCCTGGCCGCGCTGCTGTCCTGACCCGAATCCGTGATTCCCCCGCTGACCTGGAGAACTCAATGAATGACATCGTGAAGGCGCCCACCGATTTCCAGCAGGCCTATGTCTTCGACATGGACGGCACCATCTACCTCGGTGACCACCTGCTGCCGGGGGCCAAGCGACTGATTGAGGAACTGCGTCGGCGGGGGATCCCGGTGCGCTTCCTGTCGAACAACCCGACCAAGGATCCGCAGCAGTACGTCGAGAAGCTGGAGAAACTGGGCCTGCCCACCGATATCTCCGACATCTCGAACACCGTGGTGACGACGACCAACTGGATCAAGGAGAATCATCCCGACGCCAAGGTCTTCGCCATCGCGGAGGAGCCCCTCAAGAACAGCCTCCGTCAGGCCGGTATCGCCCTGTCGGAGGACCCCGAGGAGATCGACATCGTCGTCTCCTCCTATGACCGCGGTTTCGACTACCGCAAACTTCAGATCGCCTTCGACGCGATCTGGTTCCACAAGCGGGCCTTCCTGGTCCAGACCAATCCGGATCGTTTCTGCCCCTTCCCCGGCGGCCGTGGCGAGCCCGACTGCGCGGCGATGACCGCCGCCATCGAGGCCTGCACCGGCACCACCTGCCAGGTGAACTTCGGCAAGCCCTCACCGGTCATGCTGACGGCGGCGCTCGCCGGGCTGGACGTCGACGTCGCACACTGCGTGATGGTCGGCGACCGGCTGGCGACCGATATCCAGATGGCTCTGGACACCGGCATGGGGTCGGCCTGCGTGCTCACGGGCGAGGCCACCGCCGACGACATCAGCTCCCTGGATGACGCCCACCGGCCCACCTGGGTGCTCGACCGCATCGACAGGCTCATCCCCGCATCGGCGTGGGCCGAGCTCGGATGGACCGAGAACGACGACTGACCCCTGCTCTTCGGCCCCGATCCTCAGAACCCCTCAAAGGAGAGACACCAACAATGATTGACAACGGACCCTACGTCCTCGGAATCGACTACGGCACGGAGTCGTGCCGCGTGGCCATCTTCGACCTCCAGGGCCGGCCGCTGACCTTCGCAGCGACCCCCTACAAGACGGCCTTCCCGCACCCGGGCTGGGCCGAGCAGGATCCCGACGAGTGGTGGAAGGCCCTCCAGGCCTCCTCGCACCGGGCCATCGCCAACGCCGGGATCTCGCCGGCCGCCATCGCCGGCATCTCCTACGACGCCACCACCTTCACGATGGTGACCCTGGACGCCAAGGGCGAGTCGATCCGCCCGGCCATCATGTGGATGGACAACCGTGCGACCAAGCAGGCCGCCCGCGCCGAGCAGTCCGACTCGGTCGCCCGCCTCATGAACAACGGCGGCAAGGGCGCGGCCCCCGCGGAGAACTTCCCCTTCAAGGCCGCCTGGCTGCGTGAGAACGAGCCGGAGAACTACGCCCGCGCCGCCCACATCGTCGACGCCGCCGACTGGCTGACCTACAAACTCACCGGCGAGTGGACCGCCAACATCAACACCCACTCGATCCGCTCCTACTACAACCGCGCCCAGGGCGGCTGGCCCGCCGACTTCTACGAGACCGTGGGGGCCGGCGACCTGTTCGAGAAGGTTCCCGACCGTGTCGTCAACCTCGGCGAGCAGGTCGGGACCCTCGGCTCCATCCCGGCCCAGCTGCTCGGGCTGCGGCCCGGCATCCCCGTCGCGCAGGGACCGGGCGACGCATGGGCCGGCCAGATCGGCCTCGGCGTGCTGAGCCCCGGCAAGTTCGCCCTCATCACCGGCTCCTCCCATGTGCTCTCGGGCCAGAGCGACACCGAGATCCACGGAGAGGGCTTCTGGGGCTCCTACACCGACGCGGTGGTCCCCGGGCAGTTCACCGTCGAGGGATCGGGTGTCTCCACCGGCTCGGTGCTCAAGTGGTTCAAGGACAACTTCGCCTCCGACGTCGTCGCGGCTGCCGAGAAGGTCGGGCTCAACCCCTACGACGTGCTCAACGAGCAGTCCCGCAACATCCCGATCGGATCCGACGGGCTGATCGTCAACGAGTACTTCCAGGGCAACCGCACCCCCTACACCGACTCCAAGGCGCGCGGCATCATGTGGGGACTGTCGTTGGCCCACACGCCGGCGCACGTCTACCACGCCATCCAGGAGGCCGTCTGCTTCGGCATCGGGCACTCGGTCAAGGCCTTCGAGACGGCCGGCGTCAACGTGGAGAAGATGGTCGCCTGCGGCGGATCCACCAAGAGCCGCGACTGGATGCAGATGCACTCCGACGTCACCGGTGTGCCGATCGCGCTCACCGAGGTGGGCGACGCGGTCGTCCTGGGCACCTGCATGATCGCCGCCGTCGGCGCGGGTCTGTACAAGGATCTCCCGGAGGCCGGTGCGAATATGGTGCATGAGATCGATCTGATCGAGCCCGACCAGGAGGCTCACGAGCAGTACCAGTTCTACCTCGACAAGTACATGCGGTCGTTCCCGCTGATGCAGGAGCTGATCCACGAGGTCGTCGACCACGAGGCCGCCAAGCACTGACCCCGTCACGATTCCCGGGGCCCGTCCCAGGACGGGCCCCGGGAACCCACGTACATTCTTCGCTTCAACGAGAGGAAAGAAATGTCCGAACTCATCGAGAAGGCCCTGGCCGACTCCGACGACACCGACGTCGTGGTCATGGGACACGGCGTCCTGGATCAGACCGGGGAGGTGTTCAAGAAACTGTTCGGCGATGCCAAGGGCATCGTGATCGCCGACGGCAACACCTGGGAGGTGGCCGGCGATGCTGTGGTCGCATCCCTCGAGGCGGCCGGCGTCGAGCTCGTCGATCCGATGCTGTTTCCCGCGCACCCGACCGTGTACGCCGACTACGACAACGTCGAGAAGATCCGCGACCATCTGGCTCCGCTCGACGGCGTGATCGCCTGCTCGATCGGCTCGGGCACCCTCAACGACCTCACCAAGCGCGCCTCCGACGAGCTGGGCCGTCGCTACATGAACGTCTGCACCGCCGCCTCGATGGACGGCTACGCCGCCTTCGGCTCCTCCATCACCGAGAACGGCTTCAAGCACACCATGAGCTGCCGGGCCCCGCAGGCCCTGATCGCCGACCTGCCGACGATGGCCGCAGCGCCCCAGCGCTGCACCGCCACCGGCTTGGGCGACCTCATCGAGAAGGTGCCGGCCGGTGCGGACTGGATCATCGCCGACGAGCTGGGCATCGAGGCCATCGACCAGGAGGTCTGGGACCTGGTCCAGGGCCCGCTGCCCAAGGCCATCTCCGATCCCGAGGGGCTGGCCACCGGCAAGCCCGAGGCCCTGGAAGGCCTGGTCGAGGGCCTGGTGATGTCCGGTCTGTCGATGCAGAAGTACCGCATCAGCTCGCGTCCGGCCTCCGGTGCCGGCCACCAGTTCTCCCACACCTGGGAGATGGAGAAGCTGGGCATGGACCGCGAGCCGCCGCTGACCCACGGCATGAAGGTCGGCATGGGCACCATCGCGGTGCTGGCCCTGTGGGAGAAGATCCTCGAGATCGACTTCAGCCGGCTCGACATCGACGCGGCGGTGGCCAAGTGGCCGTCGGCCGAGGAGATGGAGGCGAAGGTCCGACGCAACTTCACCGGTGACATGCTGGAGCCCGCCGTCAAGCAGACGATGGACAAGTACATCACCGCCGAGCAGTTGCGCGAGCGCCTCGAGCTGGTGCGCCAGAAGTGGCCCTCGATCCAGAAGCGGTGCGCCGAGCAGGTGATGCCCGCCGCGCAGGTCGAGGAGATCCTCAAGCAGGTCGGCGGCGTCTACCACCCGAGCCAGATCGGGGTCACCGAGCAGCGCTTCCACGAGACCTACATCCGCTGCCAGATGATCCGCTCCCGTTACACCCTGCTGGACTTCCTGCTGGAGACAGGTGTTCTCCAGGATGAGGTCGACAAGCTGTTCGTCGGCGACGGGTTCTGGGCCAAGCGTCCCTGGACCGACTGATCCCGAGATGAACGGGATGCCGTGGGGAAGGGGCGCGGCCCCTTCCCCACGGCGTCCGGTTCAGATCAGTGGGAGAATCAACCCGCATCCCCTTACGACGAAGTAGGTAGAACCAGATGTCAGACAAGTATGTGATCGGCCTCGACTACGGCACTCTTTCCGGACGCGCCCTGGTGGTGCGCGTCAGCGACGGCGCTGAGATGGGGACCGACGTCTACGAGTATCCGCATGCGGTGATGGATCGCACACTCACCGCGGCGGACAATCAGAAGCTTCCACCCGACTTCGCGCTCCAGTCCCCGGCCGACTACATCGAGACCCTGGAGCACATCATCCCCGGCGCCCTCAAGGACGCCGCGATCGACCCCTCGGACGTCATCGGCATCGGCCTGGACGTCACCTCGGCGACGGTCATCGCCTGCAGGTCCGACGGCACGCCGCTGTGCCTCCTGGAGGACTACGCCGATGAGCCGCACGCCTGGGTGAAGCTGTGGAAGCACCACGGCGCCCAGGACCAGGCCGACCGGATCGTCAAGCTGGCCCAGGCCCGACGCGAGCCCTGGCTGGCCCGCTACGGCGGCATCCTCTCCTCGGAGATGCTGATGCCGAAGGTGCTGGAGACCCTGGAATGGGCGCCGCGCGTCTACGAGGCCACCGACGTCTTCTGCGACGCCCTGGACTGGCTCACCTGGCAGCTCACCGGCGAGCTGACCTTCGCCGCCGGCGACTCCGGCTACAAGCGGATGTACCAGGACGGCCAGTACCCGTCACGTGAGTTCCTGCGCAACCTCAACCCCGAGTTCGAGGACGTCTTCGAGACGAAGATGGACGCCCCGGTGCTGCCCCTGGGTGGACGGGTGGGTGGCCTCACCGCCGACTTCGCTGCCCGTCTCGGGCTGCCCGAGGGCATCGCCGTGGCGTCGGGCAATATCGACGCGCACGTCACCGCGGCCGCCATCCAGGCCGTCGAGAACGGTCAGATGACCGCGATCCTGGGCACCTCCGCCTGCTACATCGTGCCGGGCCCGGAGCTCAAGGAGGTCCCCGGCATGTTCGGGGTGGTCGACGGCGGCATCGTCGACGGCTCCTGGGGGTTCGAGGCGGGGCAGACCGCCGTCGGCGACATCTTCGCCTGGTTCATCGACAACTGCGTGCCGAAGTCGTACGCCGACGAGGCCGAGCGCCGCGCCATCAGCCTGCACGAGCTGCTGACCGAGAAGTGCCAGGACCAGGAGGTCGGGGCGCACGGTCTGATCGGGCTGGACTGGCACAACGGCAACCGTTCGGTGCTGGCCGACGCCAACCTGTCGGGCCTGCTCATCGGGCAGGCGCTCACCACCACCCCGGAGGACCAGTACCGGGCGCTGCTGGAATCCACCGCCTTCGGCGCGCGCACCATCATCGAGTCCTTCCGCAATGCGGGCGTGGCGATCAACGAGCTCATCGTGGCCGGTGGCCTGACGAAGAACACCTTCCTCATGCAGCTGCTCTGCGATATCTGCCGGGTGCCGCTGTCCGTGGGCCTCACCCAGCAGCCCGGAGCCCGTGGGTCCGCGGTCTTCGGCGCCGTGGCAGCCGGCGTCTACCCCGACGTCAAGGCGGCCTCGGCGGCGATGGGAGCCAAGGAGGAGGGCGTCTACCAGGTCGACGAGGAGCGTGCCAGGCTCTACGACCCACTGTTCGCCGAGTACACGACCCTGCACGACTACTTCGGCCGCGGCGCCAACCCGGTGATGCACCGACTCAAGGAGCTGCGTCGCGAGGCCCACATCCGGGCCGAGAGGAAGGCCGGCCCGCTGTTGCGTCGCCAGGGCGACCATTCGGAGGACGCCTGGATCCCCGAGACGTGAGAACCCGCCCCTGGGCCCGCCTGTCGGTAGGGACCGGCGGGCCCCGGGGAACCCGACCACGACTGTATTTGTAGGCTCATCCTTGAGCATCGCGCCCTCGATGGGCTCGAGAGACGGCCCGTATCTGCCCCCGACCGGGGTATCAATGAGAGGACACACAGTGGCTGAACTGGAATGGAACGAGACCGACGTCAGGGCCGTTGACACGGCACGGGTGCTGGCCGCGGACGCCGTGGAGAAGGTGGGCAACGGCCACCCCGGGACTGCGATCTCGCTGGCTCCTCTGGCCTACCTGCTGTACCAGAAGGAGATGAAGATCGACCCGGCCGACGAGCACTGGCTGGGCCGCGACCGCTTCGTGATGTCGGCGGGACACTCCTCGCTGACCCAGTACACCGAGCTCTTCCTGGCCGGGCTGGGGCTTGAGATCGAGGATCTCGAGTCCCTGCGCACCTGGGGCTCGCTGACCCCCGGACACCCCGAGTACGGCCACACGCGGTTCGTCGAGACCACCACCGGCCCGCTGGGCGCCGGCATCTCGAATGCCGTCGGCATGGCCATGGCCGCCCGCAAGGAGCGCGGTCTGCTGGATCCCGATGCTCCCGCCGGCACCAGCCCCTTCGATCACTACGTCTACTCGATCGCCGGCGACGGCTGCCTGCAGGAGGGGATCTCCTCGGAGGCCTCCTCGCTGGCTGGCACCCAGGAGCTGGGCAACCTCATCCTGTTCTACGACGACAACCGCATCACCATCGAGGGCGACACCAACATCGCCTTCACCGAGGATGTCTGCGCCCGCTACGAGGCCTACGGCTGGCACGTCCAGACGGTCGACTTCACCCAGGGCGGCACCGAGTACAAGGAGGACGTCCAGGCCCTGGCCGACGCCGTCGAGGCGGCCAAGGCCGTCACCGACAAGCCCTCCTTCATCAAGGTCACCACCGTCATCGGCTGGCCGCTGCCCAACAAGCAGGGTTCTGAGTCGGTGCACGGCTCCAAGCTGGGTGGCGAGGAGATCTCGGCGCTGAAGAAGGTCCTCGGCTTCGAGGACACCCCCTTCGCCATCGATGACGCCGTGGTCAAGGCCACCCGCGCCGCGGCCGCCGAGCGCGGCAAGGCGAATCGTGCCGCCTGGGACAAGTCCTTCGCGGCCTGGCAGGAGGCCAACCCGGAGGGCGCCGCGCTGCTCGACCGGATTCGCGCCCGCAAGCTGCCCGAGAGCCTGGAGCTGCCGACCTTCGAGCCTGGCAAGATGAGCACCCGCAAGGCCTCGGGTGCGGTGCTGAGCGCGCTGGGCCCGCAGCTGCCGGAGCTGTGGGGCGGTTCGGCCGACCTGGCAGGGTCCAACAACACCACCATGAAGGGGGCCGATTCCTTCCTGCCGGCCGATCGCGTCGTCGAGGAGTACCCGGGAGGCCCCTACGGCCGCACGATGCACTTCGGCATCCGCGAGCACGCGATGGGCGGCATCGTCAACGGCATCACCCTGTCGGGGCTGACCCGTCCCTACGGAGGCACTTTCTTCGTGTTCTCCGACTACATGCGCCCGTCGGTGCGTCTGGCCGCCCTCATGAAGATTCCCAGCATCTTCGTGTGGACCCACGACTCCGTGGGCGTCGGCGAGGACGGCCCCACCCACCAGCCGATCGAGCATCTGGCGGCCTGCCGGGCCATCCCGGGGCTGGACGTCGTGCGTCCCGCCGACGCCAACGAGACCGCGGTCGCATGGCGCACCGTTCTGGAGCACACCGACCGTCCGGCCGGCCTCGTGCTGTCGCGCCAGGATCTGCCGACCGTCGACCGCAGCGTCCACGCCTCGGCCGAGGGAGTCGCCAAGGGCGCCTACGTGCTGGCGGAGGCCAGTGCCGATCCGAAGCTGATCCTCATCGCCACCGGCTCCGAGGTGGGGGTCGCCCTGGAGGCGCAGAAGCAGCTGGAGAAGGCCGGAACCCCGACCCGCGTGGTCTCGATGCCGTGCCAGGAGTGGTTCGACGCCCAGGACGATGAGTACAGGGAGTCGGTGCTGCCCTCGGCCGTCACCGCCCGCGTCTCCGTCGAGGCCGGCATCTCCATGGGCTGGTCGAAGTACGTCGGTTTCGCCGGCGACTCGGTCTCCATCGAGCACTTCGGCGCCTCGGCCGCCGGGGCCAGGTGCTTCGAGGAGTTCGGCATCACCCCCGAGCACGTCGTCGAGGTGGCGGGCAGGGTCCTCGCCAGGTGACTCCGACCGGCCGATGAGGCCGGCCTGATCGAGCCGTCAGGGGCCCGGCCGGAGCGATCCGGCCGGGCCCGACGCCGTCGGTTGTCGGGCGCACCTTTTCGCTCCGGTCGTCTGACGGCAACCTCGTCCGGGTCTCTCCGGTGGATTGAGCTGTCCTGATCCCCGTAGCCAGGACTCCTCAGTAAAACAATGTCCACATGCTGAGATCCAGCGCGGCCTGTCACCAGGAACTGTCAGACCTGCCTGGTTGGCTTGGATCATGGAGGCGGTGACGCGGTTCAGGGCGGCGAGTGACCGGCTGGTCGAGGCCGATACCGCGGTGCGTCGTGCCGAGGCGGATCGCCTGGTGGCGGTGGCGGAGATGATCGACACCTACCCCGCACCCACACCGATCGTAAGTTCTCTGGCTGCCGAGCGGGTGGTCTCGGCGGGGGCCGCCGGTGCAGGGGTGGTGGGGGAGTTCGTGGCCCTGGAGGTCGGCGCGCTGCTGGGTCTGGGTGAGCCGGCTGCCTGGAGCCTGGTCCATGACGTCGCGAACCTGCGTTCCCGCCACCCCCGCCTGTGGGCGGCGGTCGACGGGTTGCGGGTGGAGGCGTGGCAGGCCCGCAAAGTCGCCCTTGCAGCCGAGGAGCTGTCCGCCGAGGCGGCCCGGTGGGTCGACGCCAGGCTCGCCGACCTGTGGGGTAGCGTCCCGTGGCCGAGGATCCGACGGCGCCTGGCCGGACTGATCGTCCGCGCGGACGCCGACCTGGCGCGACGGCGGGCCGAGATCGTCCGGCGTGACCGGTTCCTGTCGATCCGGCATCTGGGGGATGGCACCTCGGCCATCGGGGGACTCATCGACACCGGTGCTGCGCTGCAGCTGGAGGCCGTCATCGCCCGGGCCACGAGTCGGATGAGGAAGGCCGGGGCCACCGAGCCGCTGCCGGTCCTGGCGGCCCGGGCTCTGGAAGAGCTCGCCACGCCAACAACCACTGACGACAACGCCACCGGTTCCCCGCAACTGCCCTTGGCCGATGTGGTGGTCCACATCGCCGCCGAAGCCCTCGACACAACGGGTGGCGACGGTGCGCATGTGGCCCGGGTGGCCGCCCGGGGCGGGGACGTCGGCCCGGTGCTGGTCGACCAGTTGGCCCATCTGTTGGGCCACCATCGCATCCGGGTACTGCCCGTGGTGGACCTGGCCGGTGATCCTTCGGTGGACGCTTACGAGATCCCCGACCGGCTCCGCCGCCAGGTGCTGATCCGGGAGGACTGCTCGGTCTTCCCGTACTCCACGGCCAGGTCGCGGTCGGCGGATCTGGATCACACCGTGGCCTACCGGCGATCCACGCCGGGTTCCCCGGCCCCGCCCGGCCAGACCCGGATCTCCAACCTGGGTCCGCTGGCCCGGCGGGAGCACCGGGCCAAGACCGCGGGCATCTGGAAAGTCGGACAGCCCGAACCGGGTGTCTACGAGTGGACCAACCGCACCGGACGACGCTGGCGCGTGGCCCGGGGACACACCACCAGGCTGCCCGACAAGCCCGGGAACGCTGCTCCGGAGCGCTGCGCGGAGCGGATCGACCTCATCTACACCTCCTCAGTCACCTTCTGAACCGGGATCCGGCCGATGAAGGTCGAGACGCGGTTCAGGAGAGGACCGTCGAGCCCGCCGGGTCCTAGAGTGGCGATACTGACCATTTCGTTTCTCGGAGGAATTCCTCATGTCCCAGCAGCCACCCCCCTGGGGGCCGCAGCAGTACCCCCAGCAAGGACCGGCGGGCGAGACCCCCGCGGGAGTGCCCGCCCCGCCTCCCCAGAGTCAGGCTCCCCAGAATCAGGGATGGCAGCAGTACCCCGGTCAGCAGCCCTATGGCCAGTCCCCGGCGCCGCAACTGCCTCCGCAGGCCCCGGCGGTCCAGCCCCCCGTGCCCCAGGTCGGTGTCCCGGGATCCGCCCCGGCCGCGCCCGTCGGAAGTCCGGCCTCCTGGCTCAGGCGCTACCCCCGCCTGCTCATGCTGTGCGGAACCGTCCTGAGCCTGTTCATGATGGTCGCCCCCTGGGGCCGTTCCACCTACAGCCTCAGCTCCTCCCAAGTCACCACGAGTGCCCACGGACTGGCGTGGATCGCCTCGACGACGGGCGCCCAGTCGGCAGTCAGCGCCGGGGCCTGGAATTCCCGGGTCGTCCTCACTCTCATCGTCCTCGTCGCCCTGGTCGCCGTGGGATCGATCGGCCTGGCGCTGGACCGGCTGCTGCCCTCCTGGTGGGATCTCAGCTGTCTGGTCGCCTCGGGGCTTCTGGGCGTCCTCATGCTCTGGGGAGTCATCCAGACTGTTCGATTCACCAGCAGGCAGAACGACTACGACAGCATCGAGGCCAGCACCGCCGCCGGCGTCTGGTTGTTCCTGGTGACGGTGCTCGTGACAGTCGGAGGGGCCGTGTGGCAGTTCATCCTGGACCGCAGGGCGGCCGCACCCACCGGCCCCGCGCAGCTGTGGGCCGGGGCTCCCGGCTATCAGCAGGGCCCGGTTCCCCAGCAGCCCGGCTACCAGCAGGGCCCTGCCCCTCAGCAGTGGAACCAGCCGGGGGCGCCGCAGCAGGGTTGGAACGGCAATCAGTGGGGACAGTGATCCGCTGAGCGAAATCCTGGAGATCGCCAAGATGCTGAACTAAGGTAATTGCCGTAGGTAATTACTGGAGGTTCGTGTGTCGATCGGTGAGGACGGGTCCGCGTCGGAGCCCGGAACGAAGCAGGGGAGAAGCGGCCCTGATCGGACCGAACTGGCCAATGATCTGCGTCTGGCCTGTCAGATCATCGCCCGTCGGGTGCGCTTCGAGTCTCCCTCGAAGGTGCCTCCCCACCAGATCAGCGTGCTGTTCAAGATCCGCCGCGAGCCCAGAACACCCGGCGCGCTGGCCGATGAGGAGCGGATCTCCGCCCCGGCGATGACCCGCACCGTCAACGCGATGGCCGAGGCAGGGCTCGTCCGCCGGATCAAACACCCCGACGACTCCCGTTCGGTCCTGGTGGTCCTCACCGACGAAGGCAGGCGGGCCATTGACGAGGTCCTCGACAGCCGCGACACCTGGATGGCCCGCCACCTCGACGGTCTGGGCGAGGAGGAGTTGGATCTGCTCGAGCGCGCCACCGCGGTGCTGACCAGGATCGGTCAGCAGTGAGCACCGGCGTCAGGGGCCAGCTCGGGCGCACCTTCGCGTCCTTCACGGTGCGCAACTACAGTTATTTCTTCGTCGGCGCGCTGGTCTCCAATATCGGACTGTGGATGGGTCGCACCGCCCAGGACTGGATGGTTCTCACCCAGCTCACCGACCATTCGTCCAGTGCGCTCGGCTACGTCACCGCACTGCAGTTCCTGCCCATCGTGCTCTTCGGGCCGACGATGGGGGCCGTGGCGGACCGGTGGTCGAAGCGGACGCTGCTCTACTGGACGCAGACCCTGCTGGCCCTCAACGCGCTGGCCCTGTTCATCCTCGACGCCACCGGCGTCATCACCTTGTGGCAGGTGATGGTGATCGCCTTCATCCAGGGCGCCATCAGCGCCCTGGACAACCCGGTACGCCAGTCCTTCGTGCCCGAGATGGTGCCGATGAGGCTCGTTCCCAATGCGATCGGGCTCAATTCCGCACAGTTCAACAGTGCCCGGCTGCTGGGTCCCGGAGTCGGGGGCCTGCTCATCGCCGCGGTCGGGGTGCCCGCCTGTCTGCTCATCAATGCCCTGAGCTTCGCCGCGGTGGTGATCTCCCTGGCCCTGATGGACCGCAGGCTCCTGACGCCGGCACCGACTCGTCGCGGCAAAGGGGCGGTCCGAGAGGGTGTGCGATATGTCAGCCACCGCCCGGACATTCTGGTGCCGATGGTGATCGTCTTCATGCTGGGCACGTTCGGGATGAATTTCCAGATCACCAACGCCCTGATGGCCACCAAGGTCTTCAACAAGGGGCCGGGCGAGTACGGCCTGCTCGGATCCGTCATGGCGGTCGGGACACTGGTCGCCGCCCTGCTGGCGGCCCGTCGGGCCCACCCCAGGCTGCGCACCCTGCTCATCCCGCTGGCCGGTTTCGCGGTCTTCACGACGCTGCTGGGGCTGGCCCCCGGTTACGGCCTGTACGCGGTGACCCTGGTGCCGGTCGGGCTGTGCGCACTGACCGTCATGACGGCCGCGAACGCCACCGTGCAACTGGCCTCGGATCCCGATGTGAGGGGCCGGGTGATGGCCCTGTACATGGCGATCTTCCAGGGCGGCACTCCCATCGGGGCGCCCATCATCGGCTGGATCGGCGACACCTGGGGGCCGCGATGGACTCTGCTCATCGGAGCCATCGCCACCGGGGCGACGGTGATCGGGGTGCTCCTGTTCATCCGCTTCCACGACCGGATGAGAATGACGATCGAGTCCGGCTGGCCACCCCGGATGGGGCTCCTTCCGATGAATCCGCAGAACCGCTGACCCTTCCCACGGTCAGGTGGACGTCGCAGGGACCCCCGGTGAAACCTCTCGACGTCGAACTATTAGGATCTTGAGCCATGATGATAGGAATCCCGCGGGAGTCAGCGGCGGGCGAGAATCGGGTCGCGGCGACGCCATCGACCGTTCCGCGCCTCCTCAAGCTCGGGTACGAGGTCGTTGTCGAACAGGGGGCGGGTGCCGGGGCGTCGTTCCCCGATCAGGCATACCAGGACGCCGGTGCGCAGCTGGGTGACGCCGCCCGGGCATGGGGCGCCGATCTGGTGCTGGCGGTGAATCCTCCCAGCGACGGTGAGATCGCCGCGATGCGTCCCGGGGCGGCGCTGGTGACCTTCCTGGCCCCCCGGCAGGACGAGAACCTCACCCGCAAGCTCGCCTCGGCCGGAGTGACCGGAATGTCTATGGACATGGTGCCGCGGATCTCGCGCGCCCAGTCGATGGACGCGCTCTCCTCGATGGCCAACATCTCGGGATATCGGGCCGTCGTCGAGGCCGCCTTCGCCTACGGGCGCACATTCGGCGGTCAGGTGACCGCGGCCGGCAAGGTGCCCCCGGCGAAGGTCTTCGTGATCGGCACCGGCGTGGCCGGACTGGCCGCGCTGGGTGCGGCCAACTCGATGGGCGCGGAGGTCTTCGCCACCGACGTCCGCCCCGAGACCGCCGAGCAGGTCGAGTCCATGGGCGCCCGGTTCCTCCACGTGCGCACCAGTGACGCCGACCAGGGCGTCTCCTCCGACGGCTACGCCAAGGAGACCAGCGACGACTACAACACCCGGGCCGCCGAGCTGTACATGGAGCAGGCGAGGACCTGCGATGTCGTCATCACCACCGCGGCGATTCCCGGCCGCCCCTCCCCGAAGCTCATCACCGCTGAGATGGTGGCCGCGATGCGCCCGGGCAGCGTCATCGTGGACCTGGCCGCCCTGGGCGGGGGCAACTGCGTGCTGACCCACCCCGGCGAGAAGTACGTGACCGATGGCGGTGTGACGATCATCGGCTACACAGACCTGCCCTCCAGGCTGCCCGGCCAGTCCTCCCAGCTCTACGGCACGAACCTGGTGAACCTGGTCACCCTGGCCACCCCCGCCAAGGACGGGCAGCTCGTCATCGACTTCGAGGACGAGGTGATCCGCCAGGCGACCGTCTCCCGCGACGGGGAGGTCACCTTCCCGCCGCCGCCCGTCCAGGTGGCCGCAGCGCCCGCTCCGGTGAAGAAGGCCGCGGCCGAACCGGTCCTCGCGGCCAAGAAGGAGCCGCGCCCGTGGCCCCAGACCTTCGCGATGATCGGCGTGCTGGCCGTCGCCCTCATCGCCCTGCTGACCTTCGCCCCCTCCTCGTTCCTGGGGCTCTTCGGCACCTTCGCCGTGGCCGTCGTGGTCGGCTACTACGTCGTCTGGAACGTGTCCCACGCGCTGCACACCCCGCTCATGAGCGTCACCAACGCCGTGTCGGGCATCATCATGGTCGGCGCCATCACCCAGCTGGGAAGCGGCTCGCTGGTGATACAGATCATTGCGGCGATCACGGTGCTGATCGCCTCCATCAACGTGTTCGGCGGGTTCACCGTGACCCAGCGGATGCTCAAGATGTTCAGGAAGGCCTGAGACATGTTTGCTGTGATGCTGGTGTCAGGGAGGCTCACGAACTTCGTCGACGCCTCCTACATCGTCGCCGGACTGCTCTTCATCTTCGCGCTGGCCGGTCTGGCCAAGTTCGAGACCTCCAAGCGCGGCAACGCGTTCGGGATCCTCGGCATGGTCATCGCCGTGATCGCCTCGATCGTGTGGCTGGTGAAGCTTCCCGACTACCGCCCGATCTCGCTGGTGCTGCTCTTCGTCCCGATGCTCATCGGCGCCGGGATCGGGGTGTGGAAGGCCCTCAAGGTCGAGATGACCGGGATGCCCGAGCTCATCGCCCAGCTGCACTCCTTCGTCGGCCTGGCAGCGGTGCTGATCGGCTTCAACGCCTTCATGGAGGACGGTTCCGGCGCATCGACCTTCCAGCTCTCCGAGATCTGGATCGGCGTGTTCATCGGTGCGCTCACCTTCACCGGATCGATCGTCGCCTGGGCGAAGCTGTCGGGCAAGATGGCCTCGGCTCCGCTGGCGATCCCCGGCCGGAACTGGATCAACCTGGGCCTGGTCGTCGCGATCATCGCCTGCGGCATCTGGTTCTCCGCCGCATCGGGCCCGATCGCCTGGCTGCCCCTAGCGATCCTCACCGGGCTGTCCCTGTTCCTCGGCTTCCATCTGGTGGCCGCGATCGGCGGGGCGGACATGCCGGTGGTCATCTCGATGCTGAACTCCTACTCCGGATGGGCGGCCGCCTTCTCCGGATTCAGCCTGCACATCAGCGTGCTCACCATTACCGGTGCCCTGGTCGGGTTCTCGGGCGCGATCCTGTCCTTCATCATGTGCAGGGCCATGAACCGCTCCTTCGTCTCGGTGATCCTCGGCGGATTCGGCGACGCCCCGATGATCCAGGGCGAGGGGCCCCAGGGGGAGATTCACGAGATCAAGGCCGAGGAGCTGGCCGGCAAGCTGGCCGACGCATCCTCGGTGATCATCGCCCCCGGCTACGGAATGGCGGTGGCTCAGGCGCAGTACCCGGTGGCCGAACTGGCCAAGCGGCTCACGGCCGCCGGGGTCACCGTGCGGTTCGCGATCCACCCGGTGGCGGGACGGCTGCCCGGGCACATGAATGTGCTCCTGGCCGAGGCCCATGTGCCCTATGACATCGTCATGGAGATGGACGAGATCAATGACGACTTCTCCGAGACCGACGTCGTGCTGGTGATCGGCGCCAATGACACCGTCAACCCCTCGGCGATGGATCCTGGCACCCCGATCTCGGGGATGCCGGTGCTCCACGTATGGGAGGGCCGTGAGGTGGTCGTGTTCAAGCGCTCCCTCAAGCCCGGTTACGCCGGTGTGGAGAACCCGCTGTTCTTCAACGACAACACCGAGATGCTCTTCGGCGACGCCAAGGCCTCCGTCGACGCCATCAATGCCGCCCTACCGGTGCCCGTCGAGGCCGCATAGGCGCCATGAGCGACTGGTCGGCCCTCGACCGGTACCTCGACGACCAGGCCGCCGAACGCACCTCGGCGAGCTTGGTCGTGGTGCGTTCGACCGGTACCGTCCACCGTCACGTGTGCGGAGACTCGCTGCGCTACACCACCGTGCCGGGGCGGCCGCACGCCGTCGAGCTGCCCGTGGAGCGACGTGTGCCAGCGACCGCGGCGACTCTCTACGACCTGGCCTCCAACACGAAGATGTGGGCCACGAATCTGGCACTGATGATTCTGGTGGACGCCGGCCGTCTAGACCTTGAACGGCCCGTCCACACAGTCGAAGGCTGGTCCGGATTCACAGCCGGCGGCCTGGAGAAGGTGCGGATCGTCGATCTGCTGAGGCATGACGCCGGACTGACGGCCGATCCGCGATACTTCGACCCCCGGGCCCACGACCCTGGCGCAGGACTGTACTGCTCCGGCACTCCGCAGCATCCGGTGCCCCGTTCCAGGATCATCGATGTCATCTGCCGCACGCCGCCGCAGCGGCCCCCCGGCACCGGCTACCTCTACTCCGATCTGGACTACATGATCCTGGGCCTGGTGGTCGAGCAGTTGACCGGCCGCCGTCTGGACGACTTCCTGGAGAGCGGCCCCTACCACCGCCTGGGGCTGCGTCGCACCGTCTTCAACCCGCTGGACAAGGGACTGGACGTGGAGGAGATGGCCGCCACCGAGCCCGAGGGCAACTCCCGGGGAGGCTCGGTCGACTACGGCCGGGCCCCCGACGGATCGCCGGCGCCCATCCGGCGGTACACCCTGCGAGGCCAGGTCCACGACGAGAAGGCCTGGTACTGCATGGGCGGGGTCTCGGGACATGCCGGCCTGTTCACAGACGCCGATGAGCTCGCCGTGCTGCTGCGACTCGGGCTGGGCGAGGGGGTGCTGGACGGGGAGCAGATCATCCGCCCGGCGACCTGGCGCCGGTTCGCGGCCCCGCAGGGATCCGACCCGGCCGCCCGGCGGGCCTCCAGCCACGGGCTGGGATGGCGGGTGGCGCCTGCGGAGGGGCCGCCCTATCCGCCATTCGGCCCCTCCCCGACCCCCGGCAGCATCGGACACACCGGATGGACCGGCACCCTCACGCTGGTCGACCGGGACAAGGACCTGGCGATCGGGCTGATGACCGGGGCCAGGCATCGGCTCGGCACCGAGGTGGGTGCGGACCGCCCGGTCGGCTACCGGGATGTCGTGGACCTGGTGTACCGGGCGCTGGGGGAGCGAGGGTCCGTGATGTGAACGGCGGGCCCGGTGTCGCATAGACTCCTCCAAGGCTCCGTGGGTCGGTGCCGAATTCTTCGATGCTGCGACCAGGGAGGGCATGGCGACGTGGGCACCAGCGACGACGGCACGATCAGGAGACCTCACAAGCACCGACGCAGGAATGCCGCAGTCATCGGAGGCGGTGTCCTCGTGGTGCTGATCGGCGGCTACCTCGTGGGCCACTTCATGACCGCCGACGTACTGCCGTCCAACACCACGATCCAGGGCGTCTCCGTCGGTGGACTCCATACCGACGATGCCCGGGCGAAGGTGAACGCCGCTCTCAGCAAGGAACTCTCAGCACCCGTGAGCCTGGCGGACGGGGCGACCAGCGTCGAGATCAAGCCGTCGGCGGCGGGACTCGCCGTCGACTGGGACGCGACCATGTCCCAGGTGGATCCCGGCAACTCCTGGGATCCCAGAGTGATCTGGAACACGCTGCGTGGTGGAGATGCCGTGTCCCTGGTGAGCACGGTCGACGAGAAGGCTCTCACCAGCGCCGTCAAGGCCACGGCACCGCGTTTCTCCGTGGCCCCCAAGGACGCCACGGTCGCACTCGTCGGCACCCGCGTCGTGACCACCAGGGCCGTGCAGGGGCGCACCCTGCAGGCCGAGGGGACCAGCGAGACGATCCAGGAGTACTGGCCTCTCAAGAAGCGCGGCAGCGTGCCCGCATCGGTCACCCGCAGGGCCCCCGCAGTCACTGATTCCGAGGTCTCCCAGGTCGTCTCGAAGACCCTGAGGCCCGCCCTGTCCGGACCGGTCACCGTCGACACCGGGAGCACGAAATTCTCCGTCAGCGCCGCACAGATCGCCACCGCCACCACGATCACCAGCACGAAGGGGACCGTCACCGCGAAGACCGACATGGCCAGGCTGTACAAGGCCACTGAGGCGACCCGCGCCCGATTGGGGCTGGCCTCGGGACGCGACGCCAGGATCGTCATCTCCGGCAACAGCCCGACCATCCGGCCCTCCACCGATGGCCGGGGCATCAGCCAGCCGAACTTCACCAAGGCCGTGGCGCCCGCTCTGATGAAGCTCGGCACCCAGCGGATCGGCAAGGCGCCGATCACCGCTGTCCCCGCGAAGTTCACGACCGCCGACGCCCAGAAGATGGGGGTCAAGAAGGTCATCGGCGAGTTCACCACCTACTTCCCCTACGCCGAGTACCGCAACACCAACCTCACCCTCGCCGCCAACGCCATCAACGGCACCTTCCTCAAGCCCGGGGAGACCTTCAGCATGGACAAGGTGCTGGGGCCGCGCACCGAGGCCAAGGGATATGTGCCGGGCTGGGTGATCTCGGGAGACGTGATGAAGGAGGAACCGGCCGGCGGTATCTCCCAGTCGGGCACCACCACCTTCAACGCGGCCTTCTTCGCCGGTATGACAGATGTCGAGCATCACCCCCACACCATGTACTTCGATCGCTACCCGGCCGGCCGCGAGGCGACGCTGTACTACGGGAACCTCGACCTGAAATTCCGCAATGACACCAGGTACGGAGTGCTGGTGCAGGCCTACACGAAGAAGGCCCAGCCCGACGGTAGGGGATCGATCACCGTCAAGATGTGGTCCACCCCGACCTGGGACAAGGTCACCTCCAGCGCGCTGGTGAAGTCCAACTACGAGTACGGGCGGACCGTCACCTCCACCGACGCCGACTGCCACCCGCAGTCGCCCTCACCGGGATTCGACGTCAACTACTCCCGGATGTTCTGGAAGAACGGGGCGGTCGCCAGAACCGAGAAGTTCTTCTGGCGCTACGACCCCACCGATGAGGTGACCTGCAAGTAGCGTGCTCCGCCGGCCTCGGCGCCGATGGACGCCCACGACAGTGTGTAGTGCCGGGAGATAGAGTGAATTGAGCAAGGCCCCTGAGGGGGGCCACCGGATACTCAAGGAGAGCGACGTGACATACGTCATCGGTCTGCCCTGCGTGGACGTCAAGGATCGTGCGTGCGTCGAGGAATGCCCCGTCGACTGCATCTACGAGGGCGAGCGCAGCCTCTACATCCATCCCGAGGAGTGCGTGGACTGCGGCGCGTGCGAACCCGTCTGCCCGGTGGAGGCCATCTACTACGAGGACGACCTGCCAGACGATCAGGCCGGCTTCCTCCAGATCAACACCGAGTTCTTCGACGATCTGGGTTCCCCCGGTGGCGCCGCCCGCCTGGGGCCGGTCGCCAAGGACCACCCGAAGGTCGCGGCACTGCCTCCTCAGGGGGAGTGAGCGTGAATCCTGTCGGCGGTGGTCGCAGGGTCGTCTCGGCGACCCTGCCGGCCTTTCCCTGGGACACCATCGAACCGGCCAAGAGGCGGGCGGCCGCCCACCCCGACGGATTGGTCGATCTGTCAGTGGGTACGCCTGTCGACCCGACTCCCGACATCGTGAGGCGCGCCCTGTCGGACGCCTCGAACGCCCACGGATACCCGCAGGTGTGGGGCACTCCGGAGCTGCGACGAGCGATCCTCGACCACATGTCCGCGCGCTGGGGCGCACCGGAACTCGATGAGCGTTCGGTGCTGCCGGTGATCGGGTCCAAGGAACTGGTCGCCTGGTTGCCGACCCAGCTCGGGCTCGGCCCCGATTGCCTGGTCGTCATCCCCGCGTGCGCATATCCGACCTACCGGGTGGGCGCGTTGCTGGCTGGTGCCAGGATCCAGGAGGCTGACAGCCCTGCGGACGTGGAGGAGGTGCCGAGCCTCATCTGGATCAACTCGCCGGCCAATCCGACCGGGAGGATCCTCTCGGTGTCGCAGATGCGCGAATGGGTTGATTTCGCCCGTCGCTGCGGAGCCGTACTGGCCTCCGACGAGTGCTACGGGGAGTTCGGCTGGGACGCCGAGCCGGTCTCAGTGCTGGACACCCGGGTGTGCGACGGTGACGTCACCGGGCTGCTGGCCTGCCTGTCGATGTCGAAGCGCTCGAATATGGCCGGCTACCGGGCCGGGTTCGTGGTCGGCGACCCCCTGATCGCCTCCGAGCTGCTGACGGTGCGCAAGCACTCCGGCATGATGCTCCCGGCCCCAGTGGCCGAGGCGATGCGGGTGGCGCTGGAGGATCCCTCCCATGTCGCCGAGCAGCGCGACCGCTACCTGAATCGGCGCCGGGTGCTCAAACCCGCCCTGGAGCGCGCCGGATTCCGGATCGATCACTCCGAGGGATCCCTCTATCTGTGGGCCACTCGCGGCGAGGACTGTCGCGTGACTCTTGATGCGCTGGCCGAACTCGGCATCCTGTGCTCACCGGGGGACTTCTACGTCACCGGTTCCAGCGAGCACGTGCGCATCGGACTGACGGCCTCCGACGAGCGGATCCGGGTGGCCGCCGACCGTCTCGACGCCACTGGCTGAGCGGCGGACTCCAGTCCTCCGAGCAGCGTCAGCAGTGTCTCAGGGGCAGCTGGGAGGAGTGCGCCGAGATCCATGTGCCGACTGCGTCCACGGTGCGGTCGACCGACGACTCGGAATCGCCCTGGGCGATGAAGGT
The DNA here is from genome assembly GCF_003325455.1 of Acidipropionibacterium virtanenii. Classification (NCBI taxonomy): domain Bacteria; kingdom Bacillati; phylum Actinomycetota; class Actinomycetes; order Propionibacteriales; family Propionibacteriaceae; genus Acidipropionibacterium; species Acidipropionibacterium virtanenii. The sequence continues at coordinate 2,352,385 of NZ_CP025198.1, read as the reverse complement.
CACCACTGAGTAGCCGTCGTCGTGGGGGAGGACCGCCATCTGGCGGACGGTGTACTGACCGGAGTCCTCATCTCCCCAGCCGGCCTTGACCATCGACGGGTGGATGCTCGACAGGCCGAACTGCTGCGAGGAGTCGATCTGCCCCATGTAGGAGCGCACCGTCCTCGCCGAGGAGTCGTCTGTGCAGGCCAGCCACTCCATGAAACGAGCCTGGTCGTCGGCCTGCCAGCGTGTCATGCCGAACGGTTCGTCGGGATCCACCCGGTCGGGAAGCACGGTGGTGTCCTTGTCGCCGTGGGCGCTGAGCACGGCCTGCACGGTGTCGGCGGCCCTCTCTCCGGCACCCAGGCTGTTCCACAGCCGGATTGCGGCGTCGTTGTCGGAGACTGTGATGGCCTCCTTGACGTCGTCGGTGTCGGCGGTGCCCCTGCTCAGGGCGGCGATGGCGATGGGGACCTTGAGGGTGGACCACGCTGTCGGGGTGCGGATCGATCCGGCTGTGATCAGGTTGCTCCCCTGGGCGGAGACGACGATCTGCATGGAGGTAGGAACCTCACGGGTCAGGGCGGTGAGGTCGGCGGCGTCCACCGGGGTGGGGGACGGACTGGAGGAGGGACTCGACGGGTCCGCCGGACTCGAGGCCGTTGCCGGGGAGCCTGCACCGGCGCAGCCGCCCAGCAGAATCGCCGAGGAGAGGCAGCCGACCAGGGCTGCCGCCAGAGCGCGCATCGTCCGCCGACCAGCCACCATGAGACCTCCGACTCCCGGGAACCCCGGATGCCGGGGTCCCACCCCCTACTGGATGAGTGTGACGCTACCCGTCGTTGCTGTGCCGGTCCCCGACGGACTTGACGAAGGACCTGTGACTCCGGACCAGGACGCGTACTTCTTGGTGTCGAGGTTCCAGCTCGCGGTGCCGACGCCGGCGGCCGAGATGGGCGCCGAGTCGTTGCTGGCCATGGTGATGGCCACCGCCGCCCACACCGTCCGGTTCGAGGTGGCCTGGACCCTCACGGCGGAGGTCGAGGTGCTGATCGTCGCCTTCCCCGCCAGGCCCTTCGTCGCGGTCTGTGCCAGCGCGGTGGAGCTGCCCCTGGTGGTGGAGCGGTTGACGCAGCTCAGGGACTGTGGAGAACTGCCCGACAGGGCACTGGCCCATGCCTTGGCGGCGTCGATGTGCTTGCGGTAGCCGTCGGGCACGCCGGACTTCTGAATCGACTGGGCGACGTCGTTGATGTCCTCGGTCTGCCAGTTGTCCACCTTCACCAGCTCGTCGTAGAACTTCCCGGCGGAGTACCAGGGGTCGAGGATCTGCGCCCTGGTGCCCCATCCCTGGGAGGGGCGCTGCTGGAACAGCCCCACCGAGTCGCGGTCGCCGTAGTCGATATTGCGCAGGCCCGATTCCTGCATGGCGGTGGCCAGGGCGATGGAGGCCGCCCGGGGCGACAGGCCCCGCCTGATCGACTCCGCGGTGATGAGGGCCGCATTCCCCGACTGCTCCAGATCGAGGGTGTAGCTCTGTCCGCTGATGGTCACCTGGCAGCCCTCGTCCACCGGTGTGCTGAACGGGTCCACGGACTTCCACACTTTCCATCCCCCGTATCCCAGCGCACCGAGCAGGAGCACGGCCACCAGGAAGGCGGCCAGCGAGGCGACCCAGCGGTGCGGGTTGCGCTGGGCGTGACGCGGACGGGATCGCCTCGCCATGCTGATCAGTTCCGGTGCAGGGCCGAGTTGAGCTCCACCCTCGATCCACTGCGGCCAAGGGCTTTCACCACTCCGGTGGTGGAGTCGCGGATGAACAGGACGTTGTCATGGCCTGAGAGCTCGCTGGCCTTGACGACGTCGCCCCCGCGCAGGGTCACCTTGGTGCCGGCGGTGATGTAGAGGCCGGCCTCCACGACGCAGTTGTCGCCCAGGGAGATTCCCAGCCCGGACTCCGCCCCCAGCAGGCACCCTCTCCCGATGGTGACCTGCTCCTTGCCGCCGCCCGACAGCGTGCCCATGATCGAGGCGCCGCCGCCGACGTCCGAGCCGTCGCCGACGATCACCCCCTGGGAGATCCGGCCCTCCACCATGGAGGCGCCCAAGGTTCCCGCGTTGTAGTTGACGAAGCCCTCGTGCATGACGGTGGTGCCCTCGGCCAGGTGGGCACCCAACCGGATACGGTCGGCATTGCCGATCCTCACCCCCGAGGGGACGACGAAGTCGACCATCCGGGGGAACTTGTCGATGAGCAGCACCGTCATCCGGGTACCGGTCGCCCGTGCCGCCAGCTCCACCTCGGCGAAGTCCTCGACCCGGCAGGGCCCGTGGGTGGTCCACACGTTGTTGGGCAGGACGGCGAAAATGCCGTCCAGATTGACGGTGCGGGGCCGGGCCAGGCGGTGGGAAAGCACGTGCAGGCGCAGGTAGCCGTCGCTGACGCCGGAGGGAGCCGCATCCAGATCGACAACGGTGCGCACCACCTCATGATGGACCTGCCGGATGCTGTCCAGCCCGGTCTCGGCGGCCTTGACCAGTTCGGCGGGCGCATCGGTGGCGTCCGGATCCCCGAGCGCAGGTGCGGGGAACCAGGTGTCCAGGACGTCGCCCGAGTCATGGACAGTGGCCAGACCCCACCCCCATGCGGTGCGATCGGGAGAGGGGGTGTCGGTGGTGCTCGTCATGCCGCGAGTCTAGCGGGCGTCACTCGAACGGCCCGGGTCCACGCGAGCCGGTTAGGGTGGCACCCATGATGCTCGACCCGCTCACCGACCTGCACGCACTGTTCGCCCGGATCGTCGACTGCGAGTCGGTGAGCGGCCAGGAGGAGGCCCTCGCGGGACTGGTCGAGTCGGCACTGGGCGGCCTCCCGCATCTGGAGACCGTGCGGATCGGGAACAACGTGGTCGCCAGGACCCGGCTGGGCCGCCCGGATCGGGTACTGGTGGCCGGTCATCTGGACACCGTTCCGGTGGCGGACAACCTGCCGAGTGTCCGCGAAGTGCGCGAGGACGGGGAGTACCTGGTCGGGCGGGGATCCTGCGACATGAAGGGCGGGGTGGCGGTGGCTCTGGCCCTGGCGGCCCAGCTGGAGCGCCCCGCCAAGGACGTCACCTGGGTGTTCTACGACTGCGAGGAGATCGCGGCCCGCTATAACGGCCTCGGGCGGATCGCTTCCGAGCGGCCCGATCTGCTGGACGCCGACCTGGCGATTCTCATGGAACCGACCGACGGCGTCGTGGAGGGGGGCTGCCAGGGAACGATGAGATTCACCCTCACCGTGCCCGGGGCGGCGGCCCACTCGGCACGGTCGTGGACCGGCCACAATGCCATTCACGACCTCGCCCCGATCCTGGAGATCCTGCGACGATGGCAGGACCGTGATCCGCTGGTCGAGGTCGACGGCCTCACCTACCATGAGGGCCTCAACGCGACGATGGTCTCCGCGGGTCTGGCCGGAAACGTCATCCCCCCCGAGGCGACCATCCAGATCAACTACCGGTATGCGCCCGACAAGAGCGCGGCGCAGGCTCAGGAGGCGATGCGCCGGCTCTTCGACGGATGGGAGATGGAGGTACTGGATCTCTCCTCCCCGGCGCGGCCGGGCCTGGATCGGCCGCTGGCACAGTCCTTCGTGGCGCGAGTCGGCACAGAACCGCGGCCCAAGTACGGCTGGACCGATGTGGCGCGCTTCTCCGAGCTGGGGACGCCGGCCCTGAACTTCGGCCCCGGTGACCCGCTGTGCGCCCACAAGGCCGACGAGTGCTGCCGGCTGGCATCCCTCGACGAGTGCCGCGACGCGCTGGGCGGTTGGCTGAGCGGGGAGAGCGCATGAGCCTGGATTTCGCCAGCGACTGGGACCGCCCGGACTCCGATGACGTGCGGGTGCAGGGCGCCATCGAGGCCGGGTACGTCAATGCCGAGGATCTGTCCTTGTTCATCACCAGCGCCGATCTGACGCAGATCGTCGCTCACGTCACAGGAGGTTCATGCTGATGGTCTGGGTGCTCAGCGCCGTCGTCATCGTCATCATCGGGGCGGCCGTCATGGCGGCGTCCGGGCGTTTCGGGGCGGTGCCGCCGGTCGTCGACGACCGTCCCGCCCCGGACCTGCCACCGGGACCGCTCGGACCCGAGGATCTGCGCGGCGCCAGCTTCGCGGTGGTCGCCAGGGGATACTCGATGGCGCAGGTGGACTCGCTGCTGGAGCGGCTGGCCGGACAGCTCGGGCAGGCATCGGGCAGGGCGGAGGAGGAGCCGACCACAGCGTCGGAGGAGCCCTCGCAGGATCCCGGGATGACGACCTGAACACACGCGACGGTGGTCCCGCGCGCCCCGTATCCGGCCGGATACGGAATAATAGGGGTGATACCACTGCCCAGTGAGCGAGGATGAGTGACATGGCAGCTATGAAGCCACGTACCGGCGACGGTCCTATGGAGGTCACGAAGGAGGGGCGCGGCATCGTGATGCGCGTTCCTGTTGACGGCGGTGGTCGCCTGGTCGTGGAGCTGAATGCCGAGGAGGCGACCGCCCTCCTCAACTGCCTCCGGGAGACTGTTGGTTGAGAGTCGTCTGAATGGATGTGGGCCCCGGTCACCATGGTGACCGGGGCCCACATCATTGTCGTTCGGACCTGACCCGTTCGAGGAGGCAGGAGCGCAGCGACGTGGAGGAGTCGTCTCCTCCTTTATCTAGAACTGTGCCGACTGATCGCGGCCTTGTAGACGTCGACGGTCTGCTCGGCGATCCGTGCCCAGTCGAACTTGTCGATGCAGCGCTGACGGCCCGCGGCACCGAACTGCGCAGCCTTCTGCGGATCGGAGGTCAGCTCATTGAGCCGGGTCGCGAAGAGATGCTCGAACTCGGCGATCTCCTCAGGGGTCGAGGTGTCGGTGGGGACCCCGGGGACCAGGTAGCCGGTCTCCCCATCCACGACGACCTCCGGAATTCCGCCGACCTCCGAGGCCACCACGGGCTTGGCGCAGGCCATCGCCTCGAGGTTGACGATGCCCAGCGGCTCGTAGACCGAGGGGCAGGCGAAGACGGTGGCGGCCGACAGCACCTGGCGGACGGAGGCGCGGGGCAGCATCTCCTGAATCCAGATGACCGGGGCCCGGCGCGACTTCTGCACCTTCTCGAAGGCCTCATGGAACTCGGCGGCGATCTCCGGGGTGTCGGGGGCGCCGGCCAGAAGGATGAGCTGCGTGTCGGGGTCCAGATCGGCCGCGGCGCGCACCAGATGGATCAGGCCCTTCTGGCGGGTGATGCGGCCCACGAAGACCACCGAGGGAGCGTCGAGATCCATTCCGATCTGCTCGGGCACCTCGGTCTCGGTGACCGGGTGGAACTCGTCGGTGTCGACTCCGTTGCGCACCACGTGGACCTTGTCCGGATCCAGCTCCGGGTAGGCGGCCAGCACGTCCCGGCGCATGCCGGAGCTCACCGCGATGATGGCGTCGGCGGCGTCGTACGCAGTGCGCTCGGCCCAGGAGGAGAGCCGGTAGCCGCCACCGAGCTGCTCAGCCTTCCAAGGGCGGTCGGGCTCCAGGGAATGGGCACTGATGACATGCGGGATGTCGTGGTAGACCCCCGACAGCAGGCCGGCCAGATTGGCGTACCAGGTGTGGGAATGGACGAGATCGGTGTTCTCGGGGACGGCCGCGGTCATCGAGAGGTCGGCGCCGAAGACCCTCAGCGCCGGATTCGCCCCGGCCGGGAAGTCTTCGGCATGTGCGGTGGCGCCCTCTCGGGGATCTCCCATGCACTGGACGTCGACGTCGACGAGCCTGCGCAGTTGGGGGACGAGCTGAGCGACATGAACCCCGGCACCGCCGTAGATGGCCGGTGGGTACTCACGGGTCAGGATGGAGACGTGCATGTGCTGATGCTCCCACATCGCCGTAAGTTGTGGGGTGCCCGATGCGAAATCAGGTTCAGCGGCGTGCAGTTTTCATTGATCTGTTGTCGTGGGGCGCGCGGGGGGCATAGGTTCGTGGCATGGCAATGACGCGACCCAAGGTGCTATCCATCGTCCTCGCGGGGGGTGAGGGCAAGCGCCTCATGCCCCTCACCATGGACCGCGCCAAGCCCGCCGTACCGTTCGGCGGGACCTACCGGCTGATCGATTTCGTGCTGAGCAATCTGGCGAACTCCGATCTCACCAAGACAGCAGTGCTCACCCAGTACAAGTCCCACTCCCTCGACCGTCACGTGTCGGTCGCCTGGCGGATGAGCACCATGCTCGGCAACTACGTCACCCCGGTTCCCGCCCAGCAGCGCCTGGGACCGCGCTGGTTCCAGGGCAGTGCCGACGCCATCTTCCAGTCCATGAACCTCATCAACGACGAGGATCCCGACTATGTCGTGGTCTTCGGGGCCGACAACATCTACCGGATGGACGTCAGCCAGATGCTCGAGTCCCACATCGACTCGGGGAAGGGCTGCACCGTCGCCGGGATCCGGGTGCCGCGCAAGGACGCGTCGGCCTTCGGCATCATCGACGCCGGGGCCGACCACGCCATCAACGAGTTCCTCGAGAAGCCGGCGGACCCGCCCGGCCTGCCGGATTCGCCCGAGGAATCCTTCGCCTCGATGGGCAACTACATCTTCAGCAGGGACTCCCTGGTTCAGGCGCTGTTCGACGACTCCCAGGACCCCGAGGCCCGCCACGACATGGGCGGGGACATCATCCCCCGGTTCGTCAGGGCCGGGGACGCCCAGGTCTACGACTTCAAGGACAACGTGGTTCCCGGTTCCACCGACAAGGATGTCGACTACTGGCGTGACGTCGGCACCATCGACGCCTACCACGAGGCTCACATGGACCTCGTCTCGGTCGAGCCCGAGTTCAACCTGTACAACACCGAGTGGCCCATCTGGACCAGCCAGGAGCAGGCCCCGGGCGCCAAGTTCGTGATGCGCGGGTCCTGCGACGACACGCTGGTGTCCTCGGGCTGCATCATCTCGGGCACCGACATCTACCGGACGGTGCTGGGGCCCCGGGTGCGCATCGAGCGCTGGGCGCGGGTCGACGAGTCGATCCTGATGAACAACGTCACCATCGGCTCGAACGCCACCGTCCACCGGGCGATCCTGGACAAGAACGTCGTGGTCCCCGACGGGGCCCAGGTCGGGGTCGACCACGAGCACGACAGGGCCCGCGGATTCACGGTCTCTCCGACCGGTATCACCGTGGTCGGCAAGGGCATCACAGTGCCGTACTGAGTTGGACGGAGGGGGCGGACGACCGCCCCCCACGCCCCCCACGCTCGCCAGGGCTCGCCGACTCCCCACGGGTGGGGTCTGCGGGTCCTGGCTCCAGTTCTGGGTCGTGATTGAGCGGGAGATCCGGGAACTCATCTGCCGCGGGTGCCCCTTCGGGCCCGCGCTAGAGCAAGCTGGGGATGAGTTCGATCGCGATCATGGCGAAGATGATCAGGATGATGAGCCCGGTGACGTACCAGTCTGTATTGTAGTTGACGAAGTCCTGGATCCCTTTGCGCCGGGTGAGGACGCCGTCATGGATGTTGATCCGCGTCAGGCCCGCCCAGACCAGGGTGGTCGTGATGGTGATGAGCAGGCACCAGGGGCACAGTGCCCTGATGACGAAGAAGGACTGGATGAACAGCCACCATGCGAACAGGATCGCGATGGAGTAGAGAGCCTGTGTGGCGAGCATGTACCAGCGCGGGAACCGTACCCCGGCCAGAGTGGCGATCGAGATGGAGAGCACCACGGCCTCGAACAGGATGCCGAGGAAGGCGTTGGGGAATCCGAGCACCCGGGCCTGCCAGGTGGACGCCACGGTGGAGCAGGACAGCACCGTGTTGACATCGCAGCTGAACGTGGCCTTCGAGTCGGCCGCGAGTCTCCAGGCCTCGATCGACAGGACGAAGGACGCGAGGAGCCCGATCGCCCCTGAGACGATCATCTCGATGGAGGTGGTGCGCCGCCACCTGGACGGCTTGTCGACCCCGTTTGCTGCCATGAGTCCCGAATTCCTTCTGCCGACGGATTGGAGCCGGCAGACCAGGACTGAAGATCCGGCCTGCACGGCGGAGCCAAGACTAGGCCCGCCCGGAAATATTGGGCGAGTCCCCCGTGAGCAGCCGTGCTGCGTCGGGCGGGGGAGAGATCACTCCTTGATGGCCAGCAGGAGCCCTGATCCCACCGGCAGCAGAACGGGCCTGAACTCCTCGGTCTCCTGGATCGAGTCCAGGGCCTCGCGGATGATGAGGGTCTCGTCGGCGTCGTTGTCGGGGTCGGCGATCGTGTTGTCGGCCAGGGCGCCGTTGACCACGACGACGCCGCCATGGCGCAGCAGCCGCAGAGCCTGGGCGACGTATTCCACGTACTCCAGCCGGTCGCCGTTGACCAGCACGAGGTCGTATGCGCCGTCGCGCAGCTTCGGAAGGACGTCCAACGGCATTCCGGTGATCAGCCGGAACTGGTTGGAACGCATGCCGGCCCGTTCGAAGGCGACCCGTGCCGCGGCCTGGCGGTCGGACTCGGCGTCGATACTGGTGAGTACGCCCTTACGGTCCATGCCTTGCATCAATGACAGGCCTGTGACCCCGGCGTCGGTGCCGATCTCCACCACGGTGTGCGCGTCGATCGCGCGCGACATGAAGGTGAGGAGGGAGGCGGTGCCGGTGCCGACAGGGGACCATTCGGCGGCCAGCGCTGTCTCGCGGGCGGCCGAGACCTCCGGAGATGTCGCGACGAACTCGTCGGCGTACTCCCACGACCTGGGGTCGGGTGCGGTTGGGGTCAGCTGATCAGGGCTCACGGGCCCAGCGTAGTCCGTGCGGTCCTCGTTACGATGGGGTTGACCACAGGTGCCTCCGGTGAGCTGAGACCGAGGCCACCGGCAGCGAGGAGGATCCGCCATGCCCGAACCCGTTTTCGGCCGTCTGCTGACGGCCATGGTGACACCGATGACCCCTGACGGGGAGGTGGACCTTGAGCGTGCGGCCCAGCTGGCCGCCCGCCTCGTCGACGACCAGCGCAACGACTCCGTGCTCGTCAACGGCACCACGGGCGAGTCGCCGACCACCAGCGACGAGGAGAAGTCGGCCCTGGTGCGCGCGGTCGTCGGCGCCGTCGGAGACCGGGCCCAGGTGATCACCGGAGTCGGGACGAATGACACCCGTCACACCCTGGAGCTCGCCCGTCAGGCCGCTGACGCCGGGGCCGACGGTCTCCTGGTCGTGACCCCTTACTACTCCAAGCCTCCCCAGGCCGGTCTGGTCGATCACTTCACACGGATCGCGGATGCCACCGACCTGCCGGTGATGCTCTACGACATACCGGGCCGCACCGGCACTGCCATCGCGCCTGAGACCCTGATCGCACTGTCCGAGCATCCGCGCATCGTGGCGGTCAAGGACGCCAAGGGCAGGGTCGTCGAGTCGGCGACCGTGATGGCCTCCTGCGATCTGGCCTATTACTCCGGCGATGACGCCATCACCCCGGCTCTGATGGCGGTCGGCGGGGTCGGCGTGATCGGCACGTCGACGCATTTCACCGGACGTCGGATGCGCGAGTTCATCGACCTCTTCGTGGCCGGGCACCAGGATGAGGCGCTGACGGTCTACCGGGAGATCCTTCCCGTGCTCACCGGTGTCTTCGCGGCCCAGGGGGTCGTGATGGTCAAGGCTGGGCTCGCACACCAGGGATTCCCGGTCGGTTCCGTGCGCTCGCCGCTCGTGGCTGCCACCGGTTCCCAGGCCGCCACCTTCGGGGCCCTCCTCGATGGCGCCCGTCTGTGACGCCGGCGGTAATCTGGGGCCATGTCCATCGCCAGTCCGACCGAGATCGCGGTCCTCATCATCATCGCCGTGGTGATGTTCGGTCCGGAGAAGGTGCCCGAGTACGCCCGGAAGGCGGCCCGGGTGGTGCATTACATCCGCAACATCGCGAACAACACCCGTGATCAGCTTCGTGAGGACCTCGGCCCCAAGTATGCGGATCTCGAGATCCAGGATCTCAACCCGAAGACCTTCGTGCGCAAGTACGTGATGGACGAGTTTCGCGAGGACATCGACGGCATCAAGTCGGACCTTTCAGAGGTGCGCGACGACCTCACCGATGTGCGGTCGGACCTCCAGTCGGCCACCGGGGATGCCCTCGACGCGGTACAGGACGCCAGTAGCAGCGCGTCCGGTGCCCAGACCTCGCCGGCTGTCGCCGGGGGACCGGCCATGATCCCCACCCCTTACGACCTCGAGGCCACCTGAGCCGCTCGGTTGGAAGGCGGCAGCGGGCCTGCGAGCGCCTGCGCCCGGTCGCAGATCGGACCCGAAGCGCGAGGCCGGCACCGCAGACCCGACCCCCTCGCAGATCCCCGCTCGGGGGTTGCCAGGGGGTCGCCCCCGGTCTTGGGAAATCAGTTCGCGACCGGGGTGAGTCCGAGATTCATCCCGGCCAGCCCGCGGGGGCGGGAGTCCAGCGTGTCGGCCAGATCGGTGAGAGCCCGGGCGGCGGCGGACTCGGGGTGGGCGACGACGATGGGGTCGCCCTCGTCCCCGCCGGAGCGAAGGTCGATGTCGATCGGGATCTGCCCGAGCAGCGGCACCTCGGTGCCGAGCTGTGCGGACAACGCCTCGGCTGCCGCCTGGCCGCCGCCCGAGCCGTAGAGCTCGACCCGGTGGGTCCTGCCGCAGTGCGGGCAGGGAGTTTCCAGCCAGGACATGTTCTCGATGACCCCGATGACCTGCTGCTGCATGATCCCGGCCATCGTGCCGGCCCGCACCGCGACCTCGGAGGCGGCCTGCTGCGGTGTGGTGACGACGAGCACCTCGGAGTTGGGGATCTTCTGGCCCAGGCTCATGGCGATGTCGCCGGTGCCCGGGGGAAGGTCGATGAGCAGGTAATCGAGATCGCCCCAGTGCACATCGGCCAGCAGCTGGGTGAGCGCGCGATCCAGGATCGGGCCTCGCCAGGCGATGACGTCGGAACGGTTCGGTTTGAGCATCCCGACGCTGATCGTCTTGATGTCGAGCACCGGAACGGGGAGCAGCAGGTCGTCGAGGGGGGTGGGCCGGGCCTCGCCGACGCCGAGCATGTCGGGCACCGAGTGTCCGTAGATGTCGGCGTCCAGCAGTCCGACGTTGCGTCCTCGAGCTGCCAGCGCCAGCGCCAGGTTGACCGTCACCGAGGACTTGCCGACCCCGCCCTTGCCCGAGGCGACCGCGATGACCTTCGTGGTGGAGCCGGGTTGTGCGAAGGGGATCACCCGTTCGGGCACGCCCCCGCGCAACTGGGTCTTGACCGCGTCGCGCTGCTCGTCGGACATCACTCCGAGCTCGACGTGGACCCCGCTCACCCCGTCGACCGTCTGGACGGCCTCGGTCACGTTCTGACGCAGGGTCGTCTTGAGGGGGCATCCGGCCACGGTGAGGAGGACCTTGACGGTGACCCGGTTCGAGTCGTCGACGTCAATCTCGTCCACCATGCCCAGGTCGGTGATGGGTCGTCGGATCTCGGGGTCATCCACATGCGACAACGCTTCGTGGATGAGCGGGACCAGCGGATTCTCGGTGCTCATGGTTTCTGTCTACACACTCCTCAAAGTGACGGGCAAGTCAGTCTCACACCTGTGCACGACATGATGTCGTCGCCTGGGCGGTCCACCGCTTCGGGTTACGCCGTCGGCTCAATCGTCCGGGTTCACGCATCATCGGGTCCCTGGTCGTGACGGACCGGGTCGTCGAACTCGGCGAGCAGGGATCGGAGCTCGTCACGCAGCTCGGAGCGGATGTAGTCGCGGGTGGCCAGATCCCCCATCTGCATCCGGATGGCCGCAACCTCACGGGCTAGGTAGTCCATATCGGCCCGGCTCTGCGCGGTCAGCCTGCGATCCTCGGCCATCGACACCCGGTCGCGGTCCTCCTGGCGGTTCTGGGCAAGCAGGATCAACGGGGCGGAGTAGGAGGCCTGGGTCGAGAAGAACAGGTTGAGCAGGATGAACGGGTAGGGGTCCCAGCGCAGCTTCACCAGGGCGATGAGATTCCAGGCCACCCACACGATGACGATGATCGTCATGTAGACGAGGAACTTGCCGGTGCCCATGAACCGGGCCACTGATTCGGCGAACTGGCCGAAGCGCTCGGAGTCGAGCTGCACCCGAGGTCCCCGCGAGCCCCGCCGCGGGCCTGGCAGATCGAGACGGTCGTCGTCCTTGCGGCGCTCGTGATCAGCCACGTGCGACCTCCATCAGGTGACCGTCCATCTGATCGCCGCGCCAGTCGGCCGGCAACAGGTGATCGAGCAGATCGTCGACCGTGACAGCACCCACCAGTTCATTCTCCACGTTGACCACCGGGGCGACGACGAGGTTGTAGATGGCGAAATAGCGGCTCACCGCCCCGACCGGGGTGTCGGTGGCCAGCGGCTCAAGATCCGTGTCGAGCATGCTGGAGACCATCGACGAGGGAGGTTCGCGCAGCAGGCGCTGGACGTGCGCGATCCCCAGGAATCGGCCCGACGGGGTGTCAAGCGGTGGCCGACACACGAAGACCATCGATGCCAGGGCCGGCGTGATGTCCTCATTGCGGACCTTCGCCAGGGCGTCTGCGACCGTCGCGTCGGGTCCCACCACCACCGGCTCGGGGGTCATCATCGCCCCGGCCGTGAAATCCTCGTAGACCAGCAGATTCCGGACGTCCTCGGCATCCTCGGGGCGCATCCGGGCCAGCAGTCTCTCGGCGAGGGGCTCGGGGAGGTCCTGGACGAGGTCGGCGGCGTCGTCCGGATCCATCTCCTCGAGGATGTCGGCGGCGCGCTCGGGATCGAGGATCGATATCAGCGAGACCTGCTCGTCCTCGGGAAGCTCCTCGATGGCGTCGGCCAGCTGGTCGTCGTCCAGGGCCTTGGCCACCGCGGCCCGCCGCGACGGTGCCATGTCGTGAAGTTCCCGGGCGACGTCGGCGGGTTTCATGTCCTGCATCTCGGCGACTGTGCGCTCGGTCGACTGCTGCCGCATCATCACCAGGCCCGGCACCTCGTTCCAGTCGACCACCACCGAACCCGCGGCCTTCTTGCGCAACGAGCTGAAACGGCTTCCTCCGGGCACCAGAGCCACCTCGGAGATCTCCCAGTCGTGACTGCGGACCGGGCTCATCGCGACGTCGAAGATGCTGACCTGGGCGCCCTCGCGGGGGAAGGTCCGGTCGAAGAGGTCATCGACGACGAGGGTCTCGGCGTCCCGTCGGGAGAAGACCCGGGTGTCGACGGTGCCCGAGATCATCACCTGTTGGGCGTCGATGGCATGGACGCGGGGCATCGGCACGAAGATCCGCCTGCGGGCGAAGAGCTCGACCACCAGCCCGCGGACCCGTGGCGCCCTGCCCTGGGTGCGCATCTGGATGACGACGTCGCGGACCTTCCCGACCTGATCCCCGGCGGCGTCGAGCACGGGCAGACCGCGCAATCGCGAGATGAATACCGAGGACGACCTGTTCACGGCTGCAAATCTACCTGTAGGTCCCCGGTCACGATCTCTAGACTGGGAGGATCACACAGGAGGGCACACATGGCCGGCAGCACACCGTCGTCACTGTTCGAACTCGACTACCCGCAGTCGGTGATCGTCGTCGACGACTACGAGGCCGCCCAGCGGGTGGTCGACCATCTCTCCGACGAGAAGTTCCCCGTCCAGAATCTCTGCATCGTCGGAACGGACCTGCGTACCGTCGAGCGGGTCACCGGACGTAAGACCTGGGGCACCGTCCTGGGCCAGGGGGCGATCTCGGGGCTCGGCACGGGGCTTCTGGTGGGGCTCATGCTGTCCTTCTTCGTGAGGTCCTCGCAGGGCCTGGTCGTGATGCTGGTGACCGGGCTGCTGATCGGCGTGGTCATCGGCCTCATCACATCCTCCCTGGGATATGCGATGAGCCGGGGACGGCGCGATTTCGACTCGGTGCGCCAGGTGGTCGCCACGCACTACGAGGTGCTGGCCGAGCACAAGGTGGCCGCGAAGGCCCGTGAGATCGTCGACGGCATGCCGGAGATCCGGGCCAGGGCGTTCGGGGCATGACCGGGACGGGCGAGGCGGCCGACTGGGACGAGCGGTACCGCCGGTTCCCCGAGCTCTACGGCTCCCGCCCCAATGACTTCCTGGTGACCACGGAGATCCTTCTGCCGCGCGGCGCGCGGGTTCTGGTGGTCGGAGACGGCCAGGGGCGCAACGGCGTGTGGCTGGCGGGCCGGGGGCACGAGGTGACCAGTGTCGAGCAGTCCCCGGTGGCCGTCCGGCAGGCGCAGGGCCTGGCGCGCGCCAGGGGAGTCGCCCTGACCTGCGTGGTGGCCGATCTCGCCCAGTGGATCACGACCCCGGAGGCGACAGGTCCCTGGGACGCCGTGGTGTGGATCTTCGTGCATCTTCCGCGTGCCGCCCGCGCCCGGATCGGCGCTGGGCTGGGTCCGGCCCTGCAGCCCGAGGGGCGGCTCATCATGGAGACCTATTCCACCGCGCAGCCTCAGTTGCGGTCGGGGGGCCCGACCGATCCCGAGGTGCTGAGCCACCGCGACGACGCCGCCGCGCACTGGCCCGATCTCATCGTCGAGTCCCGGATCCTTGAGCGCAGGATCTTCGAGGGGAGGGCTCATCAGGGCCTGGGATCGGTGGTGCAGGTGCTGGGCAGGGGAAGGGGACGCCGGCCGCGTCGCGGGGCCGAGTAGCGGCACCGGAGCGCTGGGCGCACCCCGGTGCCGGGACGCCCGGAGGTGGGTGCAAGGATGCTGGCGAGTTCTGCCCCGTCCGCCAGGAAGAATCCATGACCCCTTCTCACAGTGATGCAGCCGCAGATTCGACCCCGGTTCCGGGGTGGGTGGCCTGGCTCTTCGCGATCACCGGCATTCTCATCACCGTCACCCTGGCCCTGGGGTCGACGGTGTGCGCCACAGACGCCAGCGCCTCGTGCCCCAACTGGCCCGGCTGCTATGTGGGCAGGCTCAGCCCACAGGCCCACACCCAACCGGTCGTCGAGTTCGTCCACAGGGTGATCTCCAGCAGTATCGGCCTGTTCGGCCTGGCCTCGGTGGTCGCCGGCTGGCTCCACCGCCGCCGCAACCGGATGCTCGTGGTGCTGCCCCTGGTGGCGTTGCTAGGAGCCCTGGCGTCTGGCGTGTTCGGCATGATGACCATCAGGTGGGGGATCAACAAGTTCGAGGCGGCGCTGGACCTGCTGGCCGCACTCATCTCCATGGGGGCGATCTGGCGCGCCTGGTTCGTGGCACGCCGCCCCGACTCGCGCTGGCACTGGAACGCCCGGAGCAGGCTCGGAGCCGCGGCGGTGGGCACGCTGGTGGCCGGTCACTTCCTGGCCGTGCTCGTCTCCGGCTCCGGGTCGCTGAGCCGCTGCATGGGATGGGCCCTGTTCGTCCGCGGGGCCGGTGACGGGCCGCTCGTCGCCTGGGGGCTGCAGCAGGCGGTGATGGTGGTCGGCGAGTTGCTGACCGTCGCGGTGCTCGTCGCCCGCCTCCGTCACCGGGTGAGCGCCTGGGACCTCCTGCTCGCGATTCTGGTGGTCGTGGTGCTGGCCACCGGAATCCTCATCTCGGCGGCCGGTGCCCAGGAGGGCCTGGACGTCGCCCATGCCGTCGGCACGGTGCTGATCCTGGCCCTCGTGATGACCGGGACGATGCGGGATTCCGTGAACTGAGGCCTCAGGAGTTCCAGATCTCGGCCATCCAGGCCTCCACATCGTCGATCTGGCGGGGGGTGTCCTTCGACAACCACTCGCACTCGCCGTCGGTGATCCGGATGTCGTCCTCGATCCGCACCCCGATGCCGCGGAACTCCTCGGGCACCAGCAGATCGGTCGACCTGAAGTAGATGCCGGGCTCGTCGGAGACCGTCATGCCGGGGCGCAGCGGGCCCGAGTAGTCGTGACGGCTGGCCTCTGCGCAGTCGTGGACGTCCAGGCCCAGATGGTGGCTGGTGCCGTGCACCATCCAGCGGCGGAACTGGCCGCCCTCGGGCGACAGCGCGTCCTCCACACTGACCGGCAGGATTCCCCACTCGGCCAGGTACTCGGCTATCACCCGGATGGCCGCCTGGTGGATGTCGCGGTGGTCGTGGCCGACGGTGGCGACCGCCGCCGCGGCGTTCTGGGCCTCGTAGACGGCCTGATAGACCCTCCGCTGGGCCGGGGTGAACCTCCCCGAGATCGGGAAGGTGCGGGTGATGTCGGCGGTGTAGAGGGAGTCCACCTCGATGCCGGCGTCGATGAGGATGAGCTCTCCGGGGCGCAGCTCCCCGTCATTGCGCACCCAGTGGAGGGTATTGGCGTGGTCCCCGGCGGCGCAGATCGATCCGTAGCCGACGTTGTTGCCCAGGTGGCGGGCGTGCAGCCCGAAGGTGCCCTCGATCCAGCGCTCCCCGCGGCCCTTCTCGACGGCTGCGGGGATCTCCGCGATCACCGCGTCGAAGGCCTGCCTGGACTTGCGGCAGGCGTCGCGCAGCTGCCCGGTCTCCCACTCGTCCTTGCAGAACCGGGCCTCGGAGCTCACCTCGTAGAGCTCCTGGTCAGCCTCCTCGGAACCGCTGGAACGCAGCGCGTCGATCCTCTCGGTGACCGCGGAGTCGGCGTCGCGGATCACCCGGACCTGCGGGTCGCCCGCGGAGACGGCCTCCTGGAAACGGGAGATGTCGCGGCACTCCAGGCCGGTCATCGCCGACATCTCCGCCAGGGACTCGCGCTTGCCCACCCACATCTCGCCGTAGGTGGAATCTGCGTAGAACTCGCGATCGGTGCGCGGGGCGCGCGGCTTGAAGTAGAGCACGTCGCGGTGCTCGGGCGAGCCCGCGTCGATGACGAGCACCGCGTCGGGTTCGCGGTCGGTGCCCAGTCCTGAGTAGTAGACGAAGGCCGTGTTCGGGCGGAACGGATAGTCGCAGTCATTGTTGCGGCGCACCAGGGTGCCGGCCGGGATGACGAGCCGCTCCCCGGGGAAGCGGGAGGCCAGGGCGTCGCGATGGGCGGTGGCCGACGGAACCGAGCCGAGGGGCTCGGGGAGGGTTGAGTCGTACGGCGCCCAGTCGGTGGGGATGAACTGTCTGAAGGCCTGCGAGAAGGGGGTCTGCCGCTTGGGCAGTTTCTGCTCCTCGGCCGCAGAGAGTTGTGCGTCCTCGCTGTGCGAGGTGCGTGCCGACTGGACGTCTGTCATATGGACCTTGCCTTCCAGGGATTGTGCGGTGCGCCGCCGATCCGGCGCGCCGCCAATTCTAGGCGCGGGCGATTCGGGCCTCCGGGTAGTGTCCGGGCCATGGCAGAAGCTCGCGAGGAGGGCCTTCCCCTGGCCGGTCGGCGGATCCTGGTGACCGCCCAGCGACGGGCCGACGATCTGGCCGCACCGCTGGTGCGGCGCGGGGCCGAGGTGACCGTCGTACCGACTCTGGCCGTCGAGAAGCACATCGATGAGGAGACCCTGCTGGACCAGACCCGGGCATTGATCGCCGCGCCGCCGCGGATCGTCGTGATCACCACCGGATTCGGGCTGCGTGCCTGGAACGAGTCGGCGATCGGCAACGGCCTGGGCGGCCGGCTCGTCGAGATGCTCAACGGCGCCCGGGTGCTGGCACGCGGGCCGAAGGCCGCCGGGGCTCTGCAGCAGATCGGTTCCCGGGCCGACTGGGTGGCCGCCTCGGAACTGTCCGACGAGATCCTGGCGACCCTGCGGACCGAGGGCGTCGACGGCGTCGAGATCGCCGTCCAGCTCGACGGCGGCGGGGACGCGGGTCTGCTCGCGGGACTTCGCCAGGCGGGTGCCCGGGTGATCGAGCTGCCCGTCTACCGATGGGGGCCGCCGGTGGATCCCGACGCGGTGGCCGGGGCCGCCGTCGATGCCGGCGTGGGGCGGTACGACGCGGTCGCGTTCACGGCCGCGCCGGGAGCCGCTGCCTGGGTGGACTCGCTGAGGAAGGCGGGCACCCTCGATGCGGTGAGAGCACTCGTGGACCGGGGCGAACTGCGCCTCGTCGCGGTCGGCGCGCGCTGCGCCGAGCCGCTCGGCGCAGCGGGGCTGAGGGCCGTCTGGCCCGAGCGCAGCAGGCTCGGACCGCTGACGAGGCTGATCGCTGAGGGCGTATCACAGGCTGACTAGGCGGCCGGCGGCGGGAGCCGGAGTGCCACCATGCGAGGTAGGAGGTGCCCCGCTCCGGCCCATCTCCGCTGTCCACAGCAGAGGAAGTCAGCACATGTCTGAACCTATCTACCACCTGCCACAGGAGCGCCGGCTCGTCACCGAGCTGCCCGGCCCCCGGTCCCGGGAACTGGCGGCCCGGAGGGACGCCGTCGTGGCCGCGGGAGTCTCCTCGTCCTCCCCGTTCTATGCGACGGCGGCCGACGGGGGAGTACTGATCGACGCCGACGGCAACTCGATGATCGATCTCGGAGCCGGAATCGCGGTGACCAGCGTTGGTGCCTCGGCCCCCAAGGTCGTCGCCAACGTCCAGGATGCCGTGGCGAATTTCACCCACACGAGTTTCGCCACCACCCCGTACGAGAGCTATATCGAGGTCTGCGAGAAGCTGGCGGAACTCACCCCCGGAGACTTCGAGAAGAAGTCGGTGCTGGTGAGCTCCGGGGCCGAGGCCGTCGAGAACGCCGTCAAGATCGCCCGTCACCACACCGGACGGGCCGCGGTGGCCGTCGCCGAGAACGCCTTCCACGGGCGCACGAACCTCACCATGGCGCTCACCAGCAAGGCGATGCCCTACAAGGCCGGATTCGGGCCCTTCGCCCCGGAGATCTATCACTTCCCGAGCAGCTATCCCTACCGCGAGCCCGCCCCGATCAGCGGCGAGGAGGCGGCTCGTCGCGCCATCGACCACCTGGAGACCACCGTCGGCGCTGAGCGGATCGCCTGTCTGCTCCAGGAGCCCATCCAGGGCGAGGGCGGCTTCATCGTCCCGGCCCCCGGATACCTGGAGTCCCTGCAGGCCTGGTGCCGAGCTCATGGAATCGTCTTCATCCTCGACGAGATCCAGTGCGGCTTCTGCCGCTCCGGCCGCTGGTTCGCCAGTGAGTACGACGGCGTCGAGCCCGATCTCATCACGACCGCCAAGGCGCTCGGCGGTGGCCTGCCGCTGGCCGCGGTCACCGGTCGGGCCGAGATCGTCGACAGTGCCCAAGCCGGTGGTCTGGGCGGTACCTACGGCGGCAACCCGGTGTCCTGCGCGGCCAGTCTGGGAGCAATCGAGACCATGGAGGACTGGGATCTGCCGGCCCGGGCGCGGGCCATCGAGGCGGTCATCCGGGCCAAGGTGGAACCTCTCGTGGGTGAGGGCGGCGTCGGCGACCTGCGCGGTCGCGGCGCCATGATGGCCGTCGAGTTCGTGGAGCCCGGCACCGTGAGGCCGGACGCCGCCAGGGCCGGGCGGATAGCCCGGACGCTCCTGGCCCAGGGCGTCGTCGTGCTGACCTGCGGCATCCACGGCAACTGCATCCGCTTCCTGCCGCCGCTCACCATCCCGGGGTCGCTGCTTGACGAGGCCCTGGACCTGTTCGTCGGGGCCGTCGCGGCATAGCCCCTCAGGATCGAGTGCGCGCAGGATCGATTGTGCGCCGCTGGCCCGTTCCGGAGTGATCCGGGGCGGGTCAGTCGCGGTTCCAGGCCGTCGGGTCGATGGAGCCGCGGTAGGCCGGCAGGTCGACCGGCCGGTCCCCTGGCCGGAAGAACGCCCAGGGCCGGGTGACGCCCGCGGTGCCCTGCCGGCGGACGCGATGCACCTCGTCGCCCGACAGCACGGCCTTGAGGATCCCCGGCCGGCGGGCGTCGATATGCCCGAGGTCCTCGCCCTGCGGTCCGAATGCCGCCGAGTACCCCGTCCCGATCGGCGCCGCCGCGTTGACCGTGAGGAAATTCACCTGCTGGGTGATGGCGTTGGCGCGGGCGATCACCAGCTCCTGCGGCCGGTCGGCCGTGGTGGTCTTCACGACGTTGAGAATCGTCTCGGCGCCCAGCCATGCGAGATTGCGCGAGACCTCCGGGAACCACGAGTCGAAGCAGATGCACAGTCCGAACCGGCCGACCCCGTCGATGTCGAAAACGCACAGCCTGTCACCGGGGGTCCAGGGCTCGCTGGGCCGCCACGGGAAGATCTTGCGGTAGCTGGCGGTCAGGCCTCCGTCGGGGGAGAGCACGACCGCTGTGTTGAACAGCTCGCCGGCGGGTCCGAGCTCGCAGACACTGCCCGGTACCAGCCAGACGCCGAGTTCGGCGGCGATCCGGGCCAGGGTCGCCACCCGGGGCCCGTCCAAGGGCTCGGCGACCGCTCGGAGAGCCCGCGTCCGGGCTCTGTCCGGGGCGCCGTCGGCGAACAGGTGCATCTCGGGCCAGATGAGCATCCCCGCGTCCGGATTCTGGCGAAGGATCTCGCGGCAGGAATCACGGAAGAGGCCCAGAGGCGCACCGATGGCGGTCGGCGTCGCCTGGACTCCGACCGCCGTCAACTCATGGCAGGCACTCATGCGGCGTCAGTCATGTCCGGCGGGGGACGGTGGAAGCCGCGGGTCAGAGCGGTGAGCACGCCGATGCCGATGATCAGCCAGGAGCCGCCGACCACCAGGGCCGGCAGGTCGAGCTGGGTGAGCAGGTAGAAGACCACCAGCACGCCCAGGCCGGGAAGCAGATAGCCGAGCACGGGGTTGGTCCGGGTGCCGGCGGCCGCATGGCGGCGGGTCAGGAAGATCGCGGAGACGTTGACCATCCCGAAGGCGATGAAGGCCCCGAAGTTGATGAAGGAGGTGGAGGTGCTGACGTCGAGGAAGCAGCCGATGAGGCCGACGACGGCCACCACCAGGATGGCATTGCGCGGCGTGCCTGTGCGCGGCGCCAGGACCCCGAAGAAGCGCCGCGGTAGGACACCGTCGCGGCCCATGGCGTACATCAGGCGGGAGGCCGACGCCTGGGCTGCGATGCCGGAGGCGAACTGCCCGACGATCAGCCCGGTCAGGAAGACCGCCGAGAGGAAGGCCCCGCCGATCCCCTTGGCGATCTCGAAGGCCGCCGAGTCGACGTCGACCACCGTGATCAGCGGGTGCACCAGCTCGGTGACGTAGGTGGAGGCGATGAAGATGCCGCCGCCCACCAGCGCGGTGAGCATGATGGCGCGGGGGATGGTGCGCTTCGCGTCGACCGTCTCCTCGGTCAGTGTGGTGACTGCGTCGAAGCCCAGGAAGGAATAGGCGGCGGTGGCGGCGCCGGCCGACAGGGCCAGGACGCTGAACGGCTTGCCCGTCAGCGGCGCCGAGCTGAGCAGGGAGTGGCCGTGGTGAGTCACCGCGTAGATCGCGAAGATGGTGAACAGGGCGATGACCAGCACCTCGATGGCGAGCAGCACGAGATTGGCCTTGTCGGCGACCTTGATCCCGAGAATGTTCAGCGCCGTCGTGGAGACGATGAAGATGAGGATCCACGCCCAGTCGGGCACGGCCGGGAACTGCGCGTTGAGGTAGGAGGCGCCGATCAGCCAGATGACCATGGGGATGAAGACGTAGTCGAGCATCGATCCCCAGCCGACCAGGAATCCGAGGTGATCGCTGACCGTCCGTCGCACATAGGTGTAGGCGGAACCGGCCATCGGGATCTCGCGGGCCAGCCTGCCGTAGCTGGCGGCGGTGAGCAGCATCGCGACCAGGGCGATGAGATAGGAGCCCGCGGTGCCGCCGTGTGACTTCTCCGAGATGACGCCGAACGTGCCGAGCACGATGATCGGGGCCAGGTAGGCCAGTCCGAAGGCCAGCACCGAGTGCAGGTGCAGCTGCCGATGGAGCACCGATCGACTCCGAGGAGCGGGCTCGGCGCCCTGATGTGCTGTGTCGGTTCGCGTGAGTGACACCTTCGCCGTCCTTCCGCCGATCGTCCCGGAATCTCCTGGGACGGGCAGGGGCCGTGGCCTGGTCGCGGTCCGTTGCTGGCACGATACGAACCTCGGCGGGGGACGGGCCGCACCGTCCACCGCCGTCACATCTCCGTAACACGGTGCCGGGCACCGGGTGCGATCCGGGCCGGTGCCAGCGGCTAGTGTTGGCCGCACAAGTCCATCGCAGAGACCGGTGCGAGTCCGGTCGCAAGGAGGGTCGGACCCTGTGAAAGCCGCACCGCAGGAGCAGTGGCGACTGCTCGATGTCGCCGAGACCGACCGGCTGCTCGCCCAGGCGAAGCATCGGCGGGCCAGTCTGCCCGAACTCGCCGAACTGAAGGATCTCGCCGTCCAGCGCCGCGACCTCGCCGAGGAGGTCGTCAGGCTCGCCACCGAGGCCTCCGATGTCGCCGAGGAGGAGGCCCGGATCGAGCACGACCTGGAGCCGGCCCGGGCGCGTCTGGCGCGTAACGAGGCCACCGTCGAGGCCGGGACGATCTCCGACCACAAGGCCCTCAAGAGCCTCACCGAGGAGATCGACCACCTCAGGGGCCGCATCTCCGACCTGGAGGACGCCCAGCTCGAGGTGATGCAGAGGCGCGAGGATGCCGACAAGGCCCACGCCGAGGCCGACCGGCACCGTCTCGAGCTCGACGACCACATCCGTACCGTGCTGGCCTCCCGCGACGCCGGGTTGGCCGAGGCCGACCGCACCATCGCCCGGCTCACCGAGCAGCGCCGCGCCCAGGCCGCCGGGGTGCCGGCCGACCTGCTGAAGCTCTACGACATGCTGCGCGAGAAGACCGGCATCGGTGCCGGCAGGCTCATGCGCGGGGTGTGCGAGGCCTGCGGACTCACCGTGAACGCCGCTCAGATGCGCCAGATCGTGGTCGCGGCCGAGGATGAGGTGCTGCGGTGCGAGGAGTGCGACCGGATCCTGGTGCGCACGCCCGAATCCGGGCTGTAGACTGGTCGGTCGGACGAGCCACCCGGGTGATCGCGGCAGCTTCGGCTGTCGAGGAAAGTCCGGGCTCCACAGGGCAGGGTGGTGGGTAACACCCACCCGGGGCGACCCGCGGGACAGTGCCACAGAGAACAGACCGCCGGTCCTCGGACCGGTAAGGGTGAAACGGCGGTGCAAGAGACCACCGCGTCACCGGTGACGGTGACGGCACGGCAAACCCCACCCGGAGCAAGGCCAAGAAGACCGAGAGGTCGCGGATGCGTTCGAGGGCTGCCCGCCCGAGCATCCGGGTAGGCCGCGCAGCCATTCGGCTGGAGGGCGTCGGCGACGGCGCTCACAGATGGATGATCACCGCCTCCACGAGGTACAGAACCCGGCTCACAGGGTGGCTCGTCCCCTCAAATTGCCCCTGACTAGGTGTGGGGCCTAGCCGGGCGTCGTTCCTGTCGCTCTCGTGACGTCCGGTTATGTCGCGTCACGTCGTGCCGCGTCAGGCGTTGGAGCGACACCAGAGCGACAAGAGAACGGGCCCCGAACGAGCAGGTGACACCTGGGAGATCATCATCGCGTGGAACTCAAGGATGAGCCTGGCGACCAGCCACTTGACCCCATGTCACGGATCCTGAACGCGGCACTCGACCTCGCGCGCGAGGAAGCCGCCGGGCAGGTGCTGGCCGAGGACGAGAAGGCAGCCGTTGACCTCTGCGATGAGATCGGAGGCGTCGGAGATACCGCCGCATTCGAACGACAGAAAGAAGGATTGAGTGACTGAGGATGCATGGCGACCGCTCGGTATCAATGACGACGACGCAGTTGCAAAATACGACGCGCTCCACGAGGATGTCCCGAAGTGGATGTATTACGCTTACTGGGCTTGGGTAAATTCCACCCTAACAAGGCGAGTTTTAAAGCCAGGGACCATGCAGCGGACCTACGTCAAGTTGCTGAATACCGAGTTGGCGGAGCAGATGTGCCAGATGCTCCGAATCTCTATACCCAGCATGGACGCCAATGAATATCGGTACGAAAAGCAAATGCTTACCGCGATAGACTGCTTGAAACGCCACCCGAGACCTCTAGAGATAGCCGACTATCTTCTTGCATTCGATGAAGCCGCCAAAGCTGATGACCTCGAAGCGATTCTGGCTAGAAGCAAGTCAGCATGGACCGTTGGCGAGAGATTGGGGAAGCGCGGACTTATCCGTCGCGTGCCCAGCGGCGTGCAGGATGCGCTCGATTCAGTCATGGCCAAGTCTCAGCACGCTGGAGTTCATTTGGCGAAAGCTTGGGAGAAACTGTACGGCCTCACGCCGGAGCCCAGCTCCGCTTATGGCCTGGCAGTGAAGGCGATCGAGGACGCGACAGTTCCGCTGGTCTGTCCCAAGAATCCGAGAAGGAGCCTGGGAACGGTTGTCAGCACCATGGAGTCCCAGAGGGACTGGTCGTTGCCCATTGACCGTACAGACAATAGGGCCGACCCTGCAACCACCCTGATAGCGATGATGCGGATGGTGTGGGTCGGCCAGCATGACCGGCACGGTGGGAACGGCGACGAAGAGGAAGAGCGGTTCTCTCCCGGTGACGTTTCTTTCGATGAGGCGGTGGCCGCGGTTTCGCTCGCGGTCACGATCGTGAACCTGTTCGATGCTGGGCTGGTGAAGCGTTCCGGAAAGTAGTGGGTCTATCACCGGCGCAGGGGGCCCCGGCCGGATCACTCCCGCCGGGGCCCGCCCTGTTCCAGTCCGTCACCCTTGGTCAGCCAGGGCGGCGGCTATCCTCCTGTCGATCTCATCCGCGAGCACCTTCGCGGAGATGCTGGTGGTGCCAGCCTCCGCCTCGGCGGCGCTCAGGGCGCTGAGGCTGCTGCTCGCGTCGGTGCCCCACGAGGGGATGCCGTCGCCACCTTCAGAACCTTGCCGTTCTCCGTCGCGGTCGCCGCGGGCACCAGACGGGGCTCGATGGACGCCTGAGGCGTCACATCCACTTCTTGCGTTTGAAGAACAGCCAGATCACCGCGGCGACGACGACCATCAGCACCAGCGCGTAGGCGTAGCCGAGCCGCCAGTGGAGTTCGGGCATGACGTCGAAATTCATGCCGTAGATGGAGCCGATGAGGGTGGGACCGACCACCACCGCGGCCCACCCGGAGATCTTCTTCATGTCCTCGTTCTGCTGCTGGGTCACCAGGATCGAGTTGACGTCGAGGATCTGGTTCATCCCGGACCGCAGGTCGTCGATCCGGGTGATGACCCGTGCCAGGTGGTCGTCGACGTCCTGAAGATAGGTCTGCAACTCCTCCTGGGTCCGGTACTTGCTGAATCCCCCGTGGAGATCGGAGAGGACCTCGCGCAGCGGCCCGGCGGCCTGCTGGAGGTCGATGATCTCCCGGTTGAGGCGGTAGATGCGCTCGGTGACGCTCGGGTCGCCGTCGAAGACCTGGCGTTCGATCTGCTCACGGTCCACCTCGACGCCTCGCAGCACCCGCATGTAGCCGTCGACCACCAGGTCGAGGAAGGAGTACAGGATGCCTTCGGAGCCGAACCGCAGCAGTTTGGGGGAGTGGGTGATCTCGCCGAACGACTCGATCGGCTCCCTGGTGCGCCCCTGACGGATGACGACGACCGCATTGTGCCGGGCCAGCACGTGGAACTCGGTCACCTCGACGTCCTCCTGCTCGTCGAGGTAGGTGGCCATCCGGGTCACCACGAAGAGGACCTCCCGGTATCTCTCCAGCTTGGGGCGCTGCCCGGCCTTGAGGAGGTCCTCGACGAGCAGCGGATGGAGTTCCCAGGTGCTGGCCAGGTGGAGAATCTGGTCGGGGGTGGGGTGGTCGTACTCGATGACGGCCAGACGCTGCGAGTCCCGTTCGGCGAAAGCCAGCGCCTCGTCCACCTCGTTCTGGCACATGTCGGGCCCGGGGGCGTGCGAGGTCTGGATCTGGTCGCCGTCGATCGTGGTGGTGTTGACCGAGGGTTGCGGTGCCGGTGCGCTCTCCGGTACCCGGTCGCGCCGGCCGATCCGTTCCATGAGCCGACGGGATCGGTCCTTGCCGTTCAGGTGCTCGGTCATGGCCTGTCTCCTCGGATCGGGGTCTTGTGTTCGACTCCGGCAGTGAGTTTTCACTTCGGCAGTGGAATACCGCTGCCGAAGTGCAAATTCACTGCCGAAGTGGATTCTGGATGGGCTGGAGGAATCAGTCCAGGGTCGTGAGGATCTCGGCGCCGTCGGAGCGGATCACCATGGACTGCTCGAACTGGGCGCACCGCGAGCGATCGTTGGTGACGACGGTCCAGCCGTCGTCCCACTGGTGGGAGTGGTAGTCGCCCAGGGTGAGCATCGGCTCGATGGTCAGCGTCATCCCCTCCTCCATCGTGACGTCGTAACGGGGCTCGTCGTAGTGGAAGACGATCAGGCCGGAGTGGAAGGCGGTGTGGACGCCGTGGCCGGTGTAGTCGTGGACCACCCCGTAGCCGAACCGCTTGGCGTAGTTCTCGATGATCCGCCCGATGATGGAGATGGAGCGTCCGGGCTTCACGGCCTTGATGGCCCGGTTCATGGACTCCTGGGTGTGGGCGACCAGATCTCGCGAGGCCTGGTCGACGTCGCCGCACCCGAAGGTGTAGCAGTTGTCGCCGTGGACGCCGTTCTTGTAGGCGGTGACGTCGATCTTGACGATGTCGCCGTCCTCCAGGGGGCGGGCGTCGGGGATGCCGTGGCAGATCACCTCGTTGACAGAGGTGCAGATGGACTTGGGGTAGTCCCGGTAGTCCAGGGTCGACGGGTAGGCGCCGTGATCGCACATGTACTCGTGGGCGATCCGGTCGAGCTGGTCGGTGGTGACGCCGGGGGCCACGGCCTTGCCGGCCTCGTGCATCGCCCCGCAGGCGATCCGTCCCGCCTCCTTCATGGCCTCGATGACCTCGGGGGTCTGGACATGCGATCCCTGGTAGTCCTCGGCGACGTCGCCGAGCCCCACGTAGGGCGGTCGGGCGATGTGCTGGGGGACGGACAGGCGGGGGCTCACGGGATATGGTTCGATGGCAGTCACGGTCTGCAAGTGTACGAGGGCGACGGCGCCGCCACGGAGTTGCGACCTGTTTCCTAGTATTCCGTGGTGTCAAAAAGCCGATCGGAATTAAGTCTATTAAGACTGACCATCCCCAGTTCTACCGCTGTAATCACGATTTCGAGACGCGACCGGGCTTCAAGCTTGACGAGAAGTGAAGTAATGTGCTTTTTGACCGCTGAGTTGCTGATGAACAGATTGTCTGCGATCTCTTGATTCGAAAGCCCTTGGCGGAGGCCGTCAAGGACCTCCATCTCGCGTTCGGTCAGTTCCGGTGCTTTTGGAAGGGTGACTGGCTGTGTGCGAAGCGTATCGGCATCGAATGTCCCCTCATGCACAGCGCGGATGGTTGAAGTGATGGTGGACGGGCTGGCGGTCTTCCGGAGGAATGCTGCGGCGCCAATACTCTTGGCAGTGTCCTCGATCATGGGCGCAGTGATGCTGGTGAGGATGATCACCTTCGACGTGGAAGATGTGCTGCGGAGTTGCGTTGTTGTCGTGTATCCGTCTGACGCAGTCATATTCACGTCGACGAGGTAGACGTCGACGTGATGTTCCAAACTGTAGGCGATCGCCGGCGTGCCGTCGTCGAAAGATGCGATCGGCCGGATTCCAGGGGTTGCGTGGAGCATCGCCCAGAGTGAACGCCGGACGATCGGATCGTCGTCGACGATGGCGATGGTGATGGGGTCAGTCATGAGTTCTTCCTCTCAGCGGAAGCGTCAGTGACGTCAGCCAGATCTCCTGGTCATGGGAGCTCCGCTCACTGGTGAAGGTACCGTGAAGGATCGTGGCGCGTTCCTTGACCCCAATGAGTCCGTGGCCTCCGGTGGCCGGAGCTCTGCGGTGTTCGGCGATCCGGTTCGTGGCCGTGAAGGTAACGTTGTCACGGCGCTCATCGATAGACAGGTGCAGGGTGCAGGTACCGGGTGCTCCATGCTTGGCGATGTTGCGCGACACTTCTCTGATTCCCGCCACCAGACAGTCGTGGTACGCTGGGGGAATTGTCATCTGCCCGAGGGCGTTCAGGACCAGGGGGGTGAATCCCTCATGCTTGAGGTTCGCAGCGCCACTCAGAAAGGCTTCCTCGAGGCTGATGGCCTCCTCGAACGCGGTATCGAGGGATGTGTTGCTGTGCCGGAGGGCTTCGAGCATGGCATCAAGGTCTTCCGAGGCAGTACGGGCGAGGATTCCGATTTCGTGGAGCGCGTCCCGGATGGTGGGGTTCAGGTTCTCAGCCGCTCCAGTTGATTCGGAGATGAGCGAGATGCGGCCCAGCGACTGTGCAGCTGTGTCGTGCAGCTGACGGGCGATAGTCCGGCGCTGATCGTCGAGCGCGGTTGCGTATTTCCTATTGAGCCATGCGTTGAGCTGGTGGACCCCGAAGGCCGTGGCCCACACGAGTCCGACAATGGAGAGCCAACCGCAGGTGGAGAGAATGACCTGCGTCAGTATCGGTGGGGGGCCGCCCTGGGTTTCTGAAACTGCGCTGGAGACCATGAACATTGACGAGAACACGACCCCGGCGCGCCACCGTCCCAGGGTGCTGGCGCTGGCGATGGGCAGGAGCGCGGAGAGGTAGGCGAACGAAGAGTCGAGATCGGGAAAGAGCAGGAGTGACGCCTGGAGTGTCATGGTCAGGGTGCCGGCTTGAACGAGCCAACTACCCGTGAACCCGGCAGCTGCGCACATCGCGAGTTCGAGGATGAAGCCGGGCACGCTCTCGCCGTCTCGAGGCGGATTCGCCAGATATGTGACGACGAAGAGTGCCGAGATGGCGCCCACCACCATCGTGACGATGTCTTCGAAGGAGCGAGGCCAACGGTGGCGCTCCCGGTTGTTGTGCACATGCAGATCATAGGGTAAAAGGAGTTGGTGGTCCGCCGCGATCCCGTTCTCAGCGGCCAGGTGGACAAAAGTACAGCTTTGGCGAGGCTGGAGGTGCCCGCATGAGGACGCGGAACCCGGAGCCGGAGAGCTGCCTGGGGCGCGTCCTGACGGCCTTTCGCGGGTATGGGTCCGTCGGCGAGTGACGGCGTGGGGCAGGGACAATGGGCGCCGGAGGGTCCTGAAGGGTGTACGAAAGTACCGATTTTGCTCCGAAGGTGGACGCCGTGAGCAGACCAGCCGTAACGTTCCCCTTGTCCATCAAAGGTGAGGGGATGAGGATCATGAAGAAGAAGCTCGCAGCAGCTGTGATGTCAGGGGTGGCACTGTGATGGCCTCGATGGGGACTCGGGGTTGGAATGATGTCGTCAGTGCTGCTCAGGATTATAATTCATGCGACGTCAATCTCTTCAAGAACGACAACTATGGTGGAGGGTCGACTGGTTACAAGAACTATGGAGACGGTGCCAGGAAGTATGTCGGCGCTTCTTGGAATGATCAGGCGAGTTCGTTCAAAATCTCATGACGGTCCGTTCTCGGAGACTAATGGCGCTGGCCGGGGTTGCAGCCCTGGCCAGCGGCCTTGTGGCTGCATGCTCGGGTGGTGGGGATCGAGACACGGCTCCGGCCGCGAGTATTGCTGCCACGCCACCTCCGCTGACGTCACTTGGTGAGATTAAAGTGCCTCTCGAGTCGTATATTCTGACGCCTGAGGAAGCGGCAACTACTAAGGCGAGCGTTAGTAAGTAGACTTTTGGGAATCCGGATCGGGCGGTACTCCGGACCCGGTCAGGCCGCGGCATTGATGTAGGCGAGGTCCGGGTCGGCGAAGAAGCCCCTCACGATCTGTGGCAGGCGCTGGAGACGTCGCAGGCCGGCGACCGCCAGGGCCTTGAACTGGTCGGGCCCGGTGATGGCATGGCGGCCGACCCGGTCGGCCTTGACGTTTTTCCATACCCATTCGTCGGGGTTGAGGAACGGGGAGTAGGCCGGCAGGTGCACCAGGGTGAACCGGCCCTCGGTCGAGTCCACCCACTTGCGGACCTTCTTGGCCTTGTGGGCGGCATGTCCGTCGACGATCAGCACCACCGGCCTGCCCTCGTCGCGCAGCAGCCGACGGCAGAAGTCCAGGAACCGGGTGGCATTCATGGTGCCGTCCACGATGGAGAACCGCAGCTTGCCCTGGGCCGAGACCGCCGAGATCATATTCACACTGAACCGGGCCCCGGTGGTCTTGACGACCGGGGTGCGTCCGATCACCCCCCAGGTGGTGCCGGAGTGGTAGTCGGAGCGGACCGAGGCCTCGTCACCGAAGAAGATGACCGCCCCCTTCTTCTTTGCCTCGGCGGCGATCGGCGGATACACCTGCTCGCGCCATTCGGCCACCGCCTGCGGGTCGGACTGCCAGGCCCGGTGCAGGGGCCGTTGCGGGGACATGCCCAGCTTGTGGAGCAGGCGGCCCACCGACGGAAGCGACAGTTCAACACCGAACCGTGTGGCGATGATCTGGCGGACCAGGTCACGGGTCCACAACCCGAAGTCCAGTTGATGCTGGTCCGGGTTCGTCCCCGCGACGATCTGGTAGATCTCCTCGGTCTGGACACCCGACAGTTTCGGAGGCCGGCCCGGCACCGGACGTGCCCTCAGGGCCTTCTTCCCGCCCGCATGGTATGCCGCCACCCACTTGAACACACTCGAACGGTTCAGCCCCAGAGCCGCCGCGACGTCCTCGACCCGGGCCCCCTTCTCGACCTGGCCCACAGCCCTCACCCGCAGGGCCTCCAGGGTCTTGTGGTCCAGCTTCCGCCCGTCATCCTCGCGCATGCTCCATTCTCCCAGAACAAACCCCGAAAGTCTACATACTTATGAACTTCTTAGTATGCAGAATGCCATAGTCATCAAAGCAAACAAATGTCTGTCGAGATTCGGAATTTCGGGAAGTCAGAAGCCTGACAATGTTCGGATGGCGAGTGATGCGACTATGCTCGAAGGACGATATAGCAACACGGTATCCATTGACAGTGCCAAGCGCTTCGGGTATCGAGATGATCCACGCTTCGCTCTGAAGTTCGACAAGGAGGAGAAGAAGGATCCGAACGCTCCCCTCCCAGATCCGCGTGAGCGGGAAGTCTGGGAGGGAACCAAGGACGGCGGCGACAAGTCGACGCTCAAGGACAAGGACGGCAAGCCGGTTCCTTCAGGTGGATGTTATGGCGAGGGCAACGCCGAGGTGCAGGGACATGATCAGGACGACTGGTCAAATCTTATCCACATGACCTCGAACGGGCTGGACAATGCCACCAGGCGATTGGAGAACGACGCTCGGCTGCTCGCGGCTGATAAGAAGTGGGCGTCCTGCATGAAGACGAAGGGCTACTCCTTCGCCCATAAGCTCGACGCCGCCGACTTGGTGGCCGACAAGCCCCAGAAGCAGCAGATCAAGGTGGCGGTCGATGATGCCACCTGTGCTCAGCAGTCCAATTACTACGGCGTCATGTACGCGCTGGATGTGGCCTACCAGAACCAGTACATTGCCCAGCACCAGGCGGAGCTGACCGCGTCGTACAACGAGGTGCGCAAGTCTCTCGTGACTGCGCGCGCCATCGTCGCCAAAGGAGAATAGTTGCTGTGGTGGACAGTGACGACGAGGTGACGACACCGCTGGAAGCCGTGCCCGAGGACAGGCGGCGCCGCCTGAGGCCGGTGGCCCTCATGACGGTGATCGCGGTGGCGTTCCTTGCCGTCGGCCTGCTGGCCGGTCACTTCCTCAGGTCGCCGGCCCAGCGTCAGGCCGATACCGCGCCGCCACCGGTCACTCCTCTCACCGACACGGTTGCCAACTCCGTGGTTGCCGAGTCGGTGCCGCTGGGGGCCAGCCTGGAACGCGGCACCCGCACCGACGTCACCCTCGACGGAGCCAGTGGCGAGGACGCCGAGCGCAGTGTCGTCAGCGGGGTACGGGTCAAGGAGGGGCAGCGGGTAAGCGGCGGAGCAGTGCTGCTGGAGATCAGCGGACGGCCGGTGATCCTGCTGCCCGGCGCCATGCCCGCCTACCGCACTCTCAACCCCGGGGACACCGGCCCCGACGTCACGCAGCTCCAGGATGCGCTCCGATCCATGAAATACCTTTCCGACCGGGAAACCGGCTTCGGGCCCGACACCCAGGACGCCGTGTCCAGGCTCTATCGGCGACTCGGTTACACACTCACGACGGTCGGCGCGGATGAGGTGAAGGAGGCCCGCGCAGCCGTCAGTTCCGCCCAGCAGGACGTCACCTCCCGCACCGATGAGGTGGAGACTGCCAGGATCGCCCTGGCGCGGGCGCAGCGCCCGGGCTCGGAACCGGCTGCGAGTTCGTCGGCATCGGCGGGCCCGGACACATCGAGGGCTGACGGCATCGCCGACGCCAGGCGTGCCCTGCGCTCGGCCCAGCGGTCTCTCGCCCAGGCTGATCAAGCGCTGACCCAGGCCTCGTCGACTCTGGCCGCAGCCAGATCCAAGGCCGGGGTAGTGCTGCCCCGCTCCGAGGTGACCTACGTGCCCTCGGTGCCCGCCACCGTCACGGCCCTGTCCACCGCGATCGGAAAGGACGCCACCGGAACCGCCCTCACCCTTGTCAGCGGCGCCCTGGTGGCCACCTCCGAGGCGCTCGATCCGACCAGCGCCACCGGTATCAGAGTCGGCCAGACCGCCGAGATCGTCACCGACGACGGCACCCGTCACCCGGCGGCCGTCACCTCGGTCACCACCACCGCGGCATCGAGCGACGACCAGCAGAACCAGTCCGGCTCCGACAAGCAGGTCACCGTCGTCGTGGCGCCCGGCTCACCGGTCTCTGGTGACGAGGGCACCCAGGTGCGCGTCGTCGTCCACACCGCCAGCTCACGGACGCCCGTGCTCAACGTGCCCGTCAGCGCCGTGGCCACCGGTCCCCAGGGCGACACCGTCGTGACCGTCGTCAAGAACGGCACCAGACGCTTCGTGCCCGTGGTCACCGGCCTGACCGGCGACGGCCGGGTCCAGATCACCGGGGACGTCGCCGAGGGAGACACCGTGCTCATCGGCGATGCCGCCCAGACCTCCCCGACCCCGAGCCCGAGATGAGCACCCCGCTGGACGGGCCGGTGCTGGAGTTCCGGGCTGCCGGGCGGACGTATGCAGGGCCCCCGGAGGTCACCGCGCTGCGCCCCTGCGACCTGACGATCGAGCGCGGAGACCTCATGACCGTCTGCGGGCCCTCCGGTTCGGGCAAATCCACCTGGCTCAACATGGCCGGGTTGCTCGATCGCCCCACCAGCGGCACGATCGTCGTCAACGGCGTCGACACCGGACCATTGACCGCCGACCAGCGCACCGCGATCCGCGGCGGCTGGCTCGGCTTCGTCTTCCAGTCCTTCCATCTCATGGCGCACCGCACCGTCCTGGACAATGTGAGCCTGTCGGGGGTCTACCGGGCGATGCCCGTGGCAGAGCGCCGGGAGCGGGCGGCCGAGGTGGCGCGCAGCGTGGGCCTGGGCGCACGGCTGGACGCCGAGGCGCGGAACCTGTCGGGAGGGGAGATGCAGCGCACCGCCATCGCCCGGGCCATGATGAACCGGCCGCACCTCATGCTGTGCGACGAGCCGACGGGCAACCTGGACTCCCGTAACGGCGCCCAGGTGATCGAGCTGTTGGACGACCTGCATGCCAGGGGCACCACTGTCGTCATCATCACCCACGACCCGGGGATCGCCCGTCATGGCGCCCGCCAGATCCTGATTCAGGACGGGCGGGTCGATGAGGTGGCGTAGACGGGGGACCGACGGGGGAGACGACATCCCGGCGCTGCCGCACTCGACGATGCGGGCCGCCGACCTGTTCGGCGAGGCTCTGGCCGGTATCACGCAGCGTCCCGGCAGATCGATGATGACCGCTTTCGGCACCGTGCTCGGCGTCGCGGTGCTGGTCTGCGTCCTCGGCCTCACCAGCTCTGCGGCGGCCCAGATCGGCAGCCGGTTCGACCCGTTGACCGCCAACGAGGTCTCCCTGGCCGATCCCGGAGACGGAGTGGCGGTGGCCTCATATACCTTCCGGCCCGACGCCGAGGAGCGGGTGCGATCGATCGCGGGCGTCGAGCAGGCGGGGATCGGATGGCCCATGACCGGTGTCAAGGGCCAGGTGTCGCTGCTGCCCCCTCCCGCGCGGACCCAGGCCGATTCGAAACTGCCCTACATGGCGGCATCCCCGGGGCTGCTCGCGGAGGCCGGCGTCACGCTGGCATCCGGTGCCCTGTACAACGACTGGCATGAGCGCACCGACCAGCCGGTCGCGGTGCTCGGCCCCGGGGCCGCCCGGCAGCTGTCGATCACCCGTGTCTCGCCCGGCCAGACCATCTGGCTCGACGGCCGGCGGTTCTATCTGCTCGGGGTGCTCGCCGACACCGTCCGCCACGCCGAACTCCTCAACGCCGTCATCATCCCCGCCGGCACCGCCCGTGCCCAGTTCGGCGATCCGACCGGATCCGGATCCTTCACGATGTGGGCCCAGGTGCGCTCCGGGGCGGCGAATGTGGTGGCCTCTCAGCTGGCCGACGCCGTCAACCCCGATCACGCGGACGACTACAAGGTGACGAAGCCGCCCGACGTCTCCTCCCTGAAGGATCAGGTGAACACCGACATGGAGGGGCTGTTCCTCCTGCTGGCCGCCGTGTCCCTGGTCATCGGGATGGTGGGGATCGCCAACACCACCTTCGTCTCGGTGATCGAGCGAACCCCCGAGATCGGACTGCGACGGGCACTGGGAGCCCGGTCGCGCCACATCCTGGCCCAGTTCCTCATCGAGGCCGTGACGCTGGGCACCCTTGGCGGGCTGATCGGGGCCAGCCTGGGCGTCGTCATCGTCGTGGCGACCTGCTGGGCCAAGCAGTGGACCGCCGTGCTGGATTGGCGGCTGGCCGTCCTCGGCCCGGTCGCCGGTCTGCTGGTCGGCGGTCTGGCCGGGCTGTATCCGGCCCGGCGGGCATCGCGGATCGAACCGGTCGATGCGCTGAGACAGAGCTGATCAACCGACCTGGACCGACTCCCGGGCCTGGTCGACCAGCTTCTGACGGGCGGAGTCGCCGATCGTGGCGGAGTTGAAGTAGACCCCGAAGAAGTCGCTGCGGCCGGTGTTCATCACCACGACGTCGACCACATCCCCCTTCACCTGGGGCAGATTGCTCATCGACACGTAGATCTCCGAGCGGATCCACCATCCGGCGTGCCCGTTGCGGTCGAACTCCTTCTGCGAGATCACCTTCGAACCGGTGTATCCGGAGTAGTACTGGGAGCTGGCGAAGCACTCGGTCATCATTCGGGCGGCGTCCCTGGTGTTGGAGAAGCCGTCGGCGGCGGCGAGTTGACCGACCCCCGAGACGCTCATCCAGCCCGGATTGCCGGTGTAGACGGTGTCGGTCTGCGAGTTGATCTGGCGCACCCACGGCATGATGAGGTTCTGATCGTCCCAGCTCGCGATCCGGGCCACCGAGATATCCCCGGAGTGGAGGCGTCCGTCGGCCGTCGAGCCGGCCTGCGACGTGGTGCCCTGGGGACACTTCACCGTCGACGAGCCGGCGCTGGGGCTGTGGGACTTCTCATTCCAGGCCGAGACCGTGGGCGTCGAGGAGTTGTTGTCGGGCTGGGCGTAGGAGCCGTTGTCGCCGCCCTGCCGCAGCACCAGCCAGACGACCAGCGCGCCGAGCAGCACGACGACCACCCCGCCGAGGATGATCCTGCCGGGTCCCCGGCCACCGCCTCCCGATCCGGCGCCGGAGCCGCCCGATTCACCGGGGGATCCGGTGGTCCGGTCGGTCCAGTCGTTGCCGTCGAACCACCGGTAGACGCCGGGCGCACCGGCGGGATCGGGATACCAGCCTGCTGCCGCCATGCCGGGAAGTCTACGTACCGTGCGGGCCCGAGCCCCGGCATGGCCGACCGGCCACCAGGGGATCGGCGAGTTTTTATGGGTTTGAAACACCGAGGCGGCAGACTGGGGGCATGAGCAGGCAGACCGAATTCGTGCTGCGTTCCATGGAGGAGCGCAATATCCGTTTCGTCCGGCTATGGTTCGCCGACGTCCTGGGATCCCTGAAGTCGGTGGCCATCCCACCCACCGAGGTGGAGGGGGCCTTCGCCGAGGGCGTCGGCTTCGACGGGTCGGCCGTGGAGGGCTATACGCGCGTCTTCGAGTCGGACATGGTGGCCCACCCGGACCCGTCCTCCTTCCAGGTCCTTCCGTGGCGGCAGGGCACCGGTACCGCGCGAATGTTCTGCGACATCAAGAACCCCGACGGGACGCCGAGTTTCGCCGACCCGCGGCATGTCCTCAAGCGCACCCTGGACAAGGCCTCGGAGATGGGCTTCACCTTCTACTGCCATCCCGAGATCGAGTTCTACCTGCTGCGCGAGGCCCACCGGCCCGGTACCGTGCCCGAACCCCTGGACCACGGCGGCTACTTCGACCACACGACGCTGGGGGCCGGTACCGATTTCCGCCGCGACTCCATCAGCATGCTGGAGCAGATGGGCATCTCGGTGGAGTTCTCCCACCATGAGGCCGGCCCCGGCCAGCACGAGATCGACCTGCGCTACGCCGACGCGCTCACCATGGCCGACAACATCATGACCTTCCGGGTGGTGATCCGGGAGGTCGCGGCGCTGCGCGGGATCAACGCCACCTTCATGCCCAAGCCCTTCGGGGAGCATCCCGGATCGGGCATGCACACCCACGTGTCGCTCTTCGAGGGTGACACGAACGCCTTCTACGACGCCGCCGACGAGACCCACCTGTCGAAGATCGGCAAGCAGTTCGTCGCCGGCCTGCTGCACCACGCACCGGGAATCACCGCGGTCACCAACCAGTGGGTCAACTCCTACCGGCGTCTGAGCGGGGGCGGCGAGGCCCCCAACTACATCTGCTGGGGCCGCAACAATCGCTCGGCCCTGGTGCGGGTGCCTCTCTACAAGCCGGACAAGGCCGCGTCGGCGCGCATCGAGCTGCGTTCGATCGATTCGGCGGCCAACCCCTATCTGTCCTACGCCCTCATTCTGGCGGCCGGACTGGACGGCATCGAGCATGAGATGGAACTGCCCGAGGAGGCCTCCGACGACGTCTGGGGCCTGAGTGCTCGGGAGCGCGCCGCGATGGGGATCAAGCCGCTGCCGACCAGCCTGGACGCCGCCATCCGGTGCATGGAGGAGTCCGAGCTGGTCGCCGAGACCCTCGGTGAGCACGTCTACGACTACTTCCTGCGCAACAAGAGGGCGGAGTACGACGAGTTCCGGTCCAATGTGACGCAGTTCGAGCTGGACCGGTACCTGCCGAACCTGTGATCAGGGGGTGACCGGCAGCATCCTCGCCATCGCGTCCACATGGGATCCGGAGGCCTGGATGAGGCCGGCCCGGCGCGCGTCCGCCCAGCGGAGAATCCCGGTGGCCAGCCGCACGAAGGTCGCCGGATCGGTCTCGGCCACATTGGGAGGCGTGCCGCGATGGTGATTCGGGCCCTGTCCGAAGGCCTCCAGCTGGACGGCGGTGGCCGGAGGCACCCGCATCTCGATGGTGCGCCCTCCGTGGCGCTCACCGAGGATGGCGGCCAGCACCCGGCTGGCGGCGATGAGCACCGGACGGGACGGCTCGGCCCCGGCGCTCAGGGCCTCGGTACAGGCCCGTACCGTCAGCAGCCGGACCAGATCCGCAGAGGCGAGCGGGCCGTGCGCCGTCCTCACCACCGCCGGAGGGGCCGACATCGCCGCCTCCAGATCGCGACGCACCAGATCTGTCTGCGGTCCGGGCTCCCCGGCGGCCCCGGCGGCCGCCGCGATCTCCGCCGCCGCCCCGGCGCCGGGCTCCCCGGCGGCCATCGCAGCGCCGATGGTCATCGGGCGGCGGCGATCGGTGGTGCGCAACGTCTGCAAAGCGTCGATGAGCACCACCAGGAAGGACGCCGGCGGGTCATCGGCGAGCACCTGGTCGACGGCCCGGAGGCAGGACGCCACCTCCTTGCGCCAGCCCCGTCCCGGCGTCCCGGCTCCCTGCGATGCTGCGGCCATCCGACGCCCTTCCCATACTCCACGCCCGCGGGTCCGCGGGCACCCGATAGTCTCTCACCAGGATTCTGCAGCCAGGGAGGACGCCGATGAAGCGCGTGACCACCATCGATGCGGAGCTGGCCAGACGCGGTGCCGAGGACGGCGAGCGGGCCGCCCAGCTTCACCATCAGATCGCCGTCCTGATCGGCACCGACCCGGCCGCGCTGGCCCCCTGGGAGACCCACCTGGAGCACTGCGCCGACGTCGACCTCGCCATGGCCGCGGTCGCGGACCTGGCGGCGGTGGCGCCCGCCGACACCGCCGCGGCGCTGGATGACGACGTCGTGGCCCGTCGGCTGGTGCGCCTCCTCGGGGTCTCCTCGGAGCTCGGCCGGCACCTGGCGGCCCACCCCGCCGACCTCGCCCAGGTGGTGCGCGAGCCGGCCAGGATGCCGGCAGCAGAGATCACCGCAGACCTGTGCGCCGACGTCGGGGCGAGCGTCGACGGGACGGGCTTCCTGGTCGCCGACGGCGATCCGTCGATCGGGGCCGACCGGTTGAGGCTGGCCAACGACCGCCACCTGGTGCGGATCGCCGCCCGCGACGTCGGCGCCATCGAGTCCATCGACATCGTCGATGACATCGCCGCCGAACTGGCCGATCTGGCCGACGCCATCGTCACCGTCGCCCTGGCCCTTGCCCGGGCGGAGAACCCGGACCATGCCGACGCCCGGCTGGCGATCATCGCGATGGGCAAGTGCGGGGCCCAGGAGCTCAACTACATCTCCGACGTCGACGTCATCCACGTCGCCGAACCCGCCCGCGACGACGTCACCGGGCAGCAGGCCGTGATGGTGGCGTCTCGGCTGGCCGGGGCGGTGGCCAGGATCTGCTCGACCCACTCGGCAGCCGGATCCATCTGGCAGGTGGACGCCGCGCTGCGGCCCGAGGGCAATGCCGGCCCGCTGGTGCGCACCATGGACTCGATGACCATCTACTACCGGAAATGGGCGAAGAACTGGGAGTTCCAGGCGCTGCTCAAGGCCCGCCCGATGGCCGGCGATCTGGAACTCGGACAGAGGTTCTGCGATTTCGTGGCGCCGATGGTGTGGCAGGTGGGGGAGAGGGAGCACTTCGTCGCCGAGGTGCGGGCGATGCGCGCCCGGGTGGTCGATCTCATCCCGGCGAAGGAGAAGGACCGCCAGATCAAACTCGGCTCCGGGGGGCTGCGCGATGTCGAGTTCACCGTCCAGCTGCTGCAGCTGGTGCACGGGCGCCACGACGAATCGCTGCGCGGCCGCTCCACGCTCGGGGCTCTGAAGGCCCTGGCCGCCGGTGGCTACATCTCCCGCGGAGACGCGAAGAGGCTCGACAACGCCTATCGGCTGGAACGGCTCATGGAGCACCGCGTCCAGATGTTCCGGATGCGGCGCACCCACCTGCTGCCCGCCGACGACCGGGGACTGCGCCGGATCGGACGCTCGATCGGGGTGCGCAGCGCCGAGCAGACCCGGGAGGTGTGGGGGGCCACCACCCGGGCCGTGCTGCGGACCCACAACAAGGTCTTCTACTCGCCCCTGGTCGAGGCGGTCGCCCGGATCCCCTCCGACGAGTTCCAGCTGGCCCCGACCGCCGTCGAGGACCGGATGCGAGCACTGGGTTTCAAGGATCCGAGGGCTGCGCTCGGGCATATCAAGGCCCTCACCCAGGGCACCTCCCGGGCGGTGCGCATCCAGGCCCAGCTCATGCCGGTGATGCTGGAGTGGCTGGCGGACGCCCCCAGCCCGGACCGTGGCCTGCTGGCCTTCCGGACGGTCTCGGAGGCTCTGGGGGATTCTCACTGGTACCTGCGGGCGCTGCGCGACGAGGGCGCCATGGCTCAGCGCCTGGCGACCGTGCTGGCCAGCAGCAGGTATGCCGTCGACATGCTGTACCGGGCCCCCGAGACGGTGCAGATCCTGGCGGAGGAGGACCTCCGGCCCCGGGCGGCCGCCGATGTGGGCCGGGAGATGGCCGCGGTGGCGGCTCGCCATGAGACCGTGGAGGACGCCGTCGCGGCGGTGCGGGCGGTGCGCCGTCGCGAATTGTTCCGGATCGTGGTGGCCAGCATCCTTGGCAAGACCAACTGTCTGGAGACCGGTCGTGGACTGGCCGATCTCGCCGGGGCGACGGTCGACGCCGGCCTGACTGTGGTGGCCCGGGAGGTCGAGGACCCGCCCCGGATCGGGGTGGTGGCGATGGGCCGATGGGGCGGTGCCGAGATGTCCTACGCCTCGGACGCCGACGCGCTGTTCATCGTCGAGGACTCGAAGGACCCCGAGGTGACGGCGAGGGCCACCGCGATGGTGAGCCGGCTGCGGAACCTGTTGGCGCTGCCGGGGCCCGATCCGAAGCTGGACCTTGACGCCGGCCTGCGGCCCGAGGGGAAGTCCGGTCCGCTGGTGCGCACACTGTCCAGCTATCTTGCGTACTACCGGTCCTGGTCGAGCACCTGGGAGTCGCAGGCCCTGGTGAGGGCCGCCCACGGCGCCGGGGACCGCGATCTCACCGGCCGGCTGCTGGAGCGGATCGACCGGCTCCGTTGGCCCGAGGGGGGGCTGACGAGGTCTCAGTTCGCCGAGATCCGCAGGCTCAAGGCGCGGATGGAGTCCGAGCGGATCCCCCGCGGGGTGGATCGTCAACGTCATCTGAAGCTGGGCCCCGGCGGCCTGTCCGATGTGGAGTGGACCGCGCAGGTCCTGCAGATGCAGCACGCGGCGGAGCTGCCGGCGCTGCGCACCACCTCGACCGTGGAGGCCCTGGACGCCGCCCTGGCCGGCGGGCTGATGAGCGAGGCCCAGCATGAAGCGCTGCGGGAGGCCTGGATCCATGCCTCGCGGATGCGCAACGCCATCGTGGTGTCGCGGGGGAAGGCCTCCGACGTCATCCCCACCGGCATCGAGGACCTGGACGGCGTCGCCCGCGTCATGGGGCTGGGGGTGGGGTCCTCCGAACAGCTGATCGAGGAGCATCTGAGGTTGTCACGGCTGGCCTCGAAGGCGGTGGAGGAACTCTTCTGGAGCGCATGAGCGCTACGACCTGAAGGCGTGGGGGCTCGGGACGGGCCGGGCGAAGGTCCAGGCCGGGTCGGTGAGCATCCGGGCCACCGCCAGCCCGATGGCGATGGCCAGCACCGCCAGCACGGCGTCCACCCCGAATCCGAGGGCCCGCACCGTGTTCTCGGCGTTGAACCAGTACATCATCCGGTACATCGCGGTTCCCGGGATCATGATGAGGCAGGCCGGCACGGTCACCGTGATGCGGGGGATGTCCAGCCTGTGGGTCAGTGGGGAGGCCAGCAGCCCGACGATGAGGCCGCCCAGCCCGGCCGAGAGCTGGGCCGGCACGGAGGCGGTCACCAGGCCGAGCCGGGCGAGGTTTCCGATGGTTCCCAGCGCGGCGGCGATGAGAACCATCCGGCCGGTGGAGTTGAACAGGACGGCGAATCCGGCGACGCCGAGGAAGGTCGCGACGGCATATGCGACCCATTGCCACGCCCCCGGCAGGGTGGATTCGGTGACCAGCGGGGTGAGTCCGGTGATGAAGGAGATGACCCAGGCGCTCATGGTTGCCGAGATCACCAGTCCGAGGGAATATCCGGCTCGCGCAAGCCCGGCCGTGAAATCGATCCGGGCCATGTCGAGGATCGAGGTGATCATCGGGAAGCCGGGCACCAGGAAGAGCAGGGCCGCGATATACCCGGGATCGCTGATGCCCGTCAGACCGGGCAGCCCGGTGAGACTCAGCAGCGCTGCCACCGCGAGGTAGACGAGACTGGAGGCCGCGGCGGCCATCGCGGTTGTGCCGAACTGGTTGAGCCAGCGTCTGGTCGCGATACGGCGGACCAGCTGGCCGCAGCAGGCCGCGACCAGCACGACGAGGGCGTCGGCCAGCGGGAACCGGTTGAGCACGGAGAATCCCGCGCAGGCGATGCCGGCGGCCAGAATGTTCTGCCAGGGCTTCCAGCGGGCGGTGACGGTGCGGGAGATGCGATCCAGTTCGGCCTCC
Source organism: Acidipropionibacterium virtanenii (assembly GCF_003325455.1). Taxonomy (NCBI): domain Bacteria; kingdom Bacillati; phylum Actinomycetota; class Actinomycetes; order Propionibacteriales; family Propionibacteriaceae; genus Acidipropionibacterium; species Acidipropionibacterium virtanenii. The sequence goes on along the minus strand of NZ_CP025198.1, from coordinate 2,310,516 downwards.
AGGGTCGCGGCGGTGCACGGATGGGGCAGGTGTCGGGACAGGGATTCCAGGGACTGGATCCGCGAGGAGTCGACCCGCACCCGGTAGACCTCGCGCACCACGGTGCGGAAGTTGTCGCCCCGGTGCGCGGTGACACTGATCTCGGTGAGGCCCACGGAGGCATCGTGGCGCTCCATCCCCAGGGCCGTGGCCGCGCGCTCCATGGCCCGCTTGACCCGGTAGGAACCCGTCCCGGCCGACAGCAGCATCGAGCCGAGCCGCACCACCGCCTCGGTATCGTCGATGAATTCGCGATCATTGCGCGCAGTGTCCACTGGTGCCGCCCCTCAGACTTCCTCGCGGCGGATACCGATGGTCCAGGGGTCCGTGCGTACCTCGAGCACTGTGGTGGTGACGTCGTGGGCCTCGGCCAGCCGGTCGGCGACCGATCGGCACCACGGAGACTCGGAGGCCCAGTGGGCGGTGTCGATGAGGGCCGGGCCCCCGGCACGCAGCTGCTCGTCGGCGGGGTGGTGGCGCAGGTCGCTGGTGAGGTAGACGTCGGCGCCGCTGCTGGCGGCATCGGCGAGGAGGGCATCCCCGGCGCCCGAGCACAGTGCCACGGTGCGCACCGTCTGATCCGGATCTCCGGCGGCGCGGACCCCCCACACCGTGACGGGGAGACGTTCGGCCGCCCTGGCGGTGAATTCGCGCAGGGTGAGGGGCTCGTCGAGTTCTCCGACCCGCCCGATCCCCTCCAGGGGGTTGTCCCCGACGGCGGCCCGCTCCAGGGGCGCGGTCACCCTGATCCCGAGGATCTCGGCGAGGACGTCGTTGACGCCGCCGACCGCGGCGTCGGCATTCGTGTGGGCGCTCATCAGGGCGATGCCCGAGCGGATCAGACGGTGGACGATGCGCCCCTTCGGGGTGTCGGCCGCCACCGAGGACACCCCTCGCAGCAGCAGGGGGTGATGTACCACGAGCATCTGCGCCCCGGCCGCGATCGCGGCGTCCACAACGGCGTCGGTGGCCTCAAGGGCGCAGGCCACGGTGCCGACCGGATCGGCGGGGTCACCGCACACCAGGCCCGGCCGGTCCCAGGTCTCGGCGAGTTCGGGCGGATACCAGCGGTCCAGGCTGGCACGGATGTCTGCAACGGTGGTCATGGGACACACGCTACCGGCGTGGCTCCTGCCGGCGGAGGAGCCGCGGGTCGCACCGGAGGAGGATTCCTCTCCGGGTCGGGAGGACCCGGCGGCCCGTGGCTGGAACCGGGGCGGCAGTGTTGACATGCTGGCAGACATGACCGGTGTCCTGATCACTCTCGTCCTGCTCGTGGGCTATGCGCTGCTGGCACGGTGGCGTCCCGGTGCGTGGACCAACGGGCTCGTGCTGCTGTGCGCGGTGCTGGCCGGGGCCTGGGTGGTGTTCCGCCAGCTCGTCGGCATTCCGGTGCTCGGGTCGGTGGTGGTGCTGGTAGTGGCCGTCGCCGCCGCCCTCGGGATGCTGGCGCTGCCGGTGCTGCTGATCGCCAACGGCATCACGATGGCCCGCAAGGAGGGGTTGCGCCCGGCCAATATGCTCTCGGGACTCCTCGGCGTGGCGATCGTGGTGCTGATGACCTGGCTGGCCGTCTCGCTGGGGCAGCAGCTCACCGGGCCCCTCTACCTGGGATTCGGGGCGCTGCTGGCGGTGGGCTGGTTGTCCTTCGGATTCCTCGGCTTCCTCGCCTCGGGTGTGGCCCTGGGACGGCGGCGCTGCGCTCCTGGGCCGCACCACCTGGTGGTGCTGGGCGCCGGGCTGATCAACGGCCGGGTGCCCCGGCTGCTCGGCGGAAGGCTGGACCGGGCCGTCGACCAGTGGCGGGCCGACCGGGCCGCCGGGTACGAGTCCCTCATCATCCCCTCAGGCGGCCAGGGGTCCGACGAGTCGCGCGCCGAGGGGGACGCGATGGCGGAGTACCTGAGCGAGCACGGCGTCCCGGCGGGGGCGATCCGGATCGAGGACAGTGCTTCCACCACCGCCGAGAACCTGCGATTCAGCACCGAACTGGTGACGGCCGAGGAGCCGGCCGGTCTGGTGGTGGTGACCAGCTCCTACCATGCGGTGCGCGCCGCCGATCTGTGCCGGCGCCAGAGGTTGCAGGCCCAGGTGCTGGGTGCGGGCACCGCCAGGTATTTCATGCCCAGCGCCCTGCTGCGCGAGTACGTCGCCCTGCTGGCGGTCCATCCGTGGCTCAACGCCGTCATGGTGATCCTGATCCTCGCCTCCGGCCCGTTGGCCTGGTGGCTGAGCACGATGGTGTGAGCCGTCTCACCGGGATGGTGGCCGACTTCAGCTCGCGACCAGGGCGGTGACCTTGGCCAGTTCGTCGGCGTGCAGGTCGCGCTCGACCTCGAGGTCGTAGTCGGTCTGGATGTTGATCCAGAAGCGGTCGTCGACCCCGAGGGCCCTGGACAGTCGCAAGGCGGTGTCGATGGTGATGGCGCTCACGCCCGGTTCAGATGATCTGTAACAGGCATGATTCGCCCACCACGACGTTGCACACCTGTGGCCGGAAGCGGACGAGTCCGCCCGTGCTGCCATTGGCGATGTGCTGGCAGCACGGGCGGAGGATCTCAGATCAACGTCGGACAAATCCCGGACAAATCCGGTCCCGAAAGGCTCTGACTAGGGGTTGAACTCAGATATCGTAGTACAGATCGAACTCGTAGGGGTGCGGGCGCTGCTGCAGCTCCGACAGGTCCTCGCGCTTCAGTTCGATCCAGGTGTCGATGAGATCGGGGGTGAAGACGTCACCGGCCTCCAGGAACTCGTGGTCATCCTCCAGGGAGTTGAGCACTGAGCCGAGATCGGCGGGCACGTGGTCCATCAGGGCGTGCTCCTCGGGGGGCAGCTCGTAGATGTCCTTGTCGACCGGGGCCGGCGGCTCGATCTTGTTCTGGATGCCGTCCAGGCCGGCCAGCAGCAGAGCGGCGAAGGCCATGTACGGGTTGGCGGACGGGTCGGGGCAGCGGAACTCGACGCGCTTGGCCTTCGGGGAGGGGCCGGTGATCGGGATGCGCATGCAGGCCGAGCGGTTGCGCTGGGAGTACACCAGGTTCACCGGGGCCTCGAAGCCCGGCACCAGACGGTGATAGGAGTTCGCGCTCGGGTTGGTGAAGGCCAGCAGCGAGGGGGCGTGCTTGAGGATGCCGCCGATGTAGTAGCGCGCCATGTCGGAGAGCTGCGCATACCCGGACTCGTCGAAGAACAGCGGATCGCCGCCCTTCCAGAGCGAGGAGTGCACATGCATGCCCGAGCCGTTGTCGCCGAAGATCGGCTTGGGCATGAAGGTGGCCGTCTTGCCGTGGTTCCAGGCCACGTTCTTGACGATGTACTTGAACATCATGACGCTGTCGGCACTCTTGGTGAGAGTGTCGAAGCGCCAGTTGATCTCAGCCTGGCCGGCGGTGCCGACCTCGTGGTGGGCGCGCTCGACCTTGAGGCCGAGACCCTCCATGATGGTGACCATCTCATCGCGCAGGTCGCCGAAGTGGTCGGTCGGGGCCACCGGGAAGTACCCGCCCTTGTACTTCACCTTGTAACCGCGGTTGCCGCCATCCTCCTGCCGGCCGGTGTTCCAGGCCGCGGCCTCGGAGTCGATCGAGTAGTAGGAGGTGTTCTGGCGGGTGTCGTAGCGCACGTCGTCGAAGACGTAGAACTCGGCCTCGGAGGCGAAGAAGGCGGTGTCGCCGATGCCGGTTGAGGCGAGGTAGGCCTCGGCCTTGCGGGCGATGTTGCGGGGATCGCGGCTGTAGAGCTCCCCGGTGATCGGATCGGTGACGAAGAAGTTGATGATAAGTGTCTTGTGCTCGCGGAACGGGTCCAGCCAGGCACTACTGGGATCCGGCTTCAGGGCCATGTCGGACTCGTTGATCTTCTGGAAGCCGCGGATCGAGGAGCCGTCGAAGGCCAGCCCCTTCTCGTAGGTGTCCTTGTCGAACTCGCGGGCCGGGACCGTGAAGTGCTGCATGATCCCGATCAGGTCGCAGAAGCGGACGTCAATCATCTCGACGCCCTCCTTCTTCACGAATTCAAGCAGGTCGTCTGCACCTTCGAACATCTTTCCTCCATCGACTGCGTGGTGATTCTCCGACGCTATCCGGGACGGGTTGCTCGGGCGTCACCATCGTGTTTCGGGGTTGTAACAGGCCCCACCCTAGAGCCTGTCACGGGAGCGAGCCGCCCGGGCGGCCACCGGGCCGATGCTCGGGGAACCCGGGCCGACGTAGGTGGCAGGCTGGGCACCAGCCCTCGACCCGAAGGAGACGACCATGACATCGACGTGGAGTGTGGACGGGCCGGAGGTCGGACATCTCGTCACCAGGATCTTCGACGTCACCCGCACAGAACCGCTGGTGGTGGTCTCGCCCGTCTCGGAGACGGGCAGTCCGCGGATCGACGTGGCTCGGCTGGTCGAGCTGCTGCCGGCCGGCACGGAGGTGGCCGTGCTGGCGACGATGAAGGCCTCCCGGGTCCTCTCGGACGCCGTCGACACCCAGTTCCAGTGCTACGGCGGATCGGTACGGGCGATCCTGCCCGGTGCGGCCCGTACCGACTACTGGCGCCGCCACCGCCTGTTCACGATCTACCCCGAGGACGACGTGGAGGCCGCCTGCCGGCTCATCGCCCGCCATGTTGCCGATTCCCAGGGCACGGGTCCGGCCCGCCACGTCTCTGGAACGGCTCCCCACGGGGTCCTGGATCTGAGGCAGGCCGCCCAGCTGGCGGAGTACCGGCGCAGGCTCATTGCCGGGGGCGCCGGCGACCAGGCGCCGCGGCCCGCCGTGCCGCAGGCCGGCCCGGGAGTTGTGGGGTCCGGCCCGGGGCCCAAGCCGGGGCCCGGGCTGCGCAAGGCCTTCTCGAGGACGGCGCCGCGGCCGACCGCCGAGGAGGCGCCCGAGCCCGAGGCCGCAGCGCCCGAGGCGGCGCCCGGGCCGGGCCCGGCGGCCCGGAGCATCACCGTGGACGCCGCAGTCCTTGAGGAGCTGCTGGACGAGAAGGTGGACTCCATCGTCCGAAGGGTGAGCGCCGGCGTCGAGGAGGGCCTCCTGGCGCTCCTGAACGAGGAGCTTCAGGCCCAGGATCGCGAGCGGTCGCGCGCGGACTCGTTGGCCGAGCAGAACGCCGACCTGCAGCTGCGCCTGGAGGTGATGCAGGGCAGGGGCGGCGCGGTCCCCAGGGTTTTCGCGGACCCCGGGCGGCAGCTGCGCTGGGAGATCGAGCAGGAGTGGCTCACCGGCACCCCCGAGAGCGAGAGGGCCGACGGCCTGAGGACGTTCACCCTCGGACCGCGATTCCTGGACTCGATGGAGGCCGAGATCGTGCCTCGGGCCAAGACCGTGCGGGTGATGGTCGACGTCCTGGCAGGTCACGCCTGGGACCGCCACGAGACCCATCAGTTCACAGACGCTCCCCGGGGCGGCAAGCAGCGGGTGCGCGACGACGGGGCCACGGCCTGGCGAACCTATGTGAAGGCGGAGTCGCACGGCGCCCCGAGGCTCACCTGGTGGCAGTGCGCCGACGGCTCGGTGGAGTTCGGCCATGTCGGGCACCATGACGAACTGATCTGAGAGCCGGAGGATAGGGTGAGCGGGTGGAGACCACCGAGCCTGACAGCGTCGAGGAACAGCGGCCGGGCGCCAGTCTCGGCCTGCCTGCCGGCGGTCGCGGATCCCTGGCTCGCTGGGGTTCGCGGATCGGTGCCCTGATCGTGGACTGGGCGGCTTCGATCGTTGTCGCGATGGCACTGTTCGGCGTGGGTGTCATGCGTGATCCCGGCTGGCGCGCCTGGATGCCGATGACTGTCTTCTTCGTCGAGAAGACTGTCCTCACCGCCCTCACCTCGGGATCGTTCGGCCAACTGCTGGCCAGGATCGCGGTGGTGCGCCTCGACTCCGCCGGGCCGGTCGGCTGGTGGCGCGCGGCGGTCCGGGCGGCCATGAAGTGCCTGGTGCTGCCGGCGGTGGTGATCGGCGCGGAGCGGCGAGGATTGGACGACATGGTGCTCGGCACCGTCGTGGTGAACCGGAGGTGAGCCGATGTACGTGGTGATCGTGAGTCGTGGGGTCCCCGGCCCCTCCGACCCGTTGCGGGGAGTGTTCGAGCTCGACCAGGCCAAGGCTCTTCAGGACGCGGGCCATCGCGTCGTGATCGCGGCGCTGGATGCTCGCTCAGCCAGACGCCGACGCCCGATGGGCGTCCACGTCACCGCTGTCGACGGGATCGACGTCGTCCGCCTTGACGTGCCGCTGGGCCGGGTCCCGGTGCGCCTGGATCACGCCGTTCACGCCCGTGCGATGAGAAGCCTGTGGGGAGCGGTCGTCGATCGATTCGGGACTCCCGAGATCGCGCACGCGCATTTCAGCCATTACGCGGCCGCGCTGGTGCGCTCCGGCGTCCTGGATTCCGGGAGCCGGAGGGTGCCTCTGGTGGTCACCGAGCACGACTCCCATCTGCGTCCGGACCGGGTCGACAGGTTGCGCGACGAGAACTGCCGGGTGGGGCTGGGCGCTGCCGACCGGGTGCTCGCCGTCTCGGGAGCGCTGGCCCGCATCCTGGTGGAGCGCTACGGGGTCGATGTGGCGGTGGTGCCGAATGTCGTCGATGTCGACCTGTTCGACCGCCCCTCGCACCGTCGTCCCGGGATCAACCTGCTGAGCGTCGGCAACCTCATCGAGCGCAAGGGCATGGCGCAGCTGTGCCGTGCGTTCCTGACCGTGGCCGAGGGCGAACCGTCGATGAGCCTGAGAATCGTGGGGGAGGGGCCGGCCAGATCCGATCTCGAGGGGCTGCTGGCCGAGCGGGATCCTCACTGCAGGATCACGCTGCTGGGCCGGCTGGGCCGCGAACAGGTCGCCGAGGAGATGGCCGGGGCCGACGGGTTCGCGCTGTTCTCCCGATGGGAGACCTTCGGCGTCGTCTACGCCGAGGCGATGGCCGCCGGGCTGCCGGTACTGGCCTCTCCGTGCGGGGGTCCGGAGGGATTCCTCTCCCCGGGCACCGCGGTGGTCTCCCGCGGATTCGAGGAGCGCGATCTGAGGGCCGCCCTCACCGATTTCGTCGAGCGGCTGGGGAGCTTCGACCGGGACCTCATCCGCGCCACCGCCCGACAGAAGTTCTCCCCGGGGGCGCTCGCGAAGAGCCTCACCGGGGTGTACCGCGGTCTGAGGTGAGAATCAGACTCTGAGCCGACGGTTTGCCCGCGCCTGCGTGGAAGACTTGGGCCATGACCCTGGCAGCCTGGATGGACTCGATCAATCAGTTGATCGCGGCGCATGCGGGCGAGCCGTGGGTCCTCGTCGCACTGGCCGCACTGTGCACCATTGACGGCTTCTTCCCGCCGGTTCCCAGCGAGTCCCTGGTGGTGGGGCTGGCCGCCGTCGGCCGCCCCCCGTGGTGGCTGCTGGTCCCGGTCGCGACGCTGGGCGCGATCCTCGGCGACAATATCGCCTTCCTCATCGGGCGAAGGCTCGGCCACACGCGGCTGTTCACCGGTGGTCGGCGCCGGATCAGGACGGTCACCTGGGCCAGGCGCCAGCTGCGGCGCCGCGGCCCGCTGTGCATTCTTGTGGCCCGCTACATTCCTGGCGGCAGGGTGATCGTCAACGCGATAGCGGGGGCCACCGGGTTCAGCTACCGGGTCTTCCTGGCCGTCGACGTCATCGCGGGGATCCTGTGGTCCGGGTACTCGGTGGCGATCGGGACCGGGGCGGCGAGCATCATCGGCGACAATCACATGCTGGCGATGGTGCTGGGGATCGTCCTGGCGGTCGCGATCGGCGCCGTGCTCGACCAGATCCTTCGTCGCCTCATGCCGGTGCACGCGGACGCCGAGGGGGACGCGGCCCCGAAGAGTCAGGGCGTCGACGAGAAAGATGCCCACATGCACGTCGGCTGACAGCCCAGGGGCTCGGCCGGAGGGTTGTGAAAACTGTCATAGTTGTGAGGTTCGTCACACTATGTGACAATTGCACATGATCATCTCCGAGGTCCTCCGCAAGCGCGGTACCAACGTCGTCACCGTCGCCACCACCATCACCGTCGGCGACCTTCTCAACACCCTCGCCGATCTCAACATCGGCTGCGCCGTGGTCAGCGACTCCGCCGGCCGTATCGACGGCATCGTCTCGGAACGCGACGTCGTGCGCCATCTCGCCACCGACCCGGCCCTGCTCGAACAGGCAGTGGCCACGATCATGGTGACCGAGGTCACCACCTGCTCCCCGGGCGCCGATCTCGAGGACGTCGCACGGGTCATGACAGAGCAGAGGATCCGGCACATCCCCGTCGTCGAGGCCGGCAGGCTGATCAACATCGTGAGCATCGGCGACGTCGTCAAGAACAGGCTCGACCAGCTCCAGGACGAGCGCGACCACCTGATGAACTACGTGTCCACAGCCGAGGGCCTCACGCCTCCTCGATGAGCTCCCCGGCCTCCAGCCAGGCGTTCTCCAGATCATCGATCCGCGTCTCCAGGCGGGAGGCGTCCTGCTGGAGCTCGTTGAGCTTCACGAAGTCGGTGGCCACCCTGGCCATCTCCTCGTGGATGCCGTCGAGATCATGGCGGGCCCGGGAGATCTGGCCCTCCAGGCGGGCCATGTCCTTGCGGGCCCGGCGCAGTCGGGCCGAGGACGGCCCGGGGGCCGACGGGTCGGCGGAGCTGCCAACCTGCTGGGATTTCGACGGGCCCGCCTCGCGGTGCTCCCGGGCCTCGAGATACTGGTCGATGCCGCCCGGCAGCAGGACGCAGGACCCGTCCCCCATCAGTGCGTAGGTGACGTCGCAGACCCGTTCCAGGAAGTACCGGTCGTGGGTGACCACGATGAGGGTGCCGGGCCAGGTGTCCAGATAGTCCTCCACGACCCGCAGGGTGTCGATGTCCAGATCATTGGTGGGCTCGTCCAGCAGCAGCACATTGGGCTCCTCGATGAGCAGCCGCAGCAGCTGGAGACGGCGCTTCTCACCGCCCGACAGGTCGCCGACCCGGGTCACCAGGCGCTGACCGGTGAAGCCGAAATCCTCCAGCAGGTTGCCTGCACCGGTCTCGCGCCCGGTGGCGAGCGTGGTCTCCTGGCGCAGTCGCTGGACGGAATCGAGCACCGTCTCGCGTCCCTCAGGACGGTCGGCGTCCAGCTCGTGGACCTCCTGGGTGAGGTGGGCGATGTGCAGCGTCTTCCCCTGCTTGACCCGTCCTGAGGTCGGTTCGATCAGCTGATCGAGGAGATTGAGGAGGGTGGACTTGCCGGCCCCGTTGACGCCGACCAGGCCGATCCGGTCTCCGGGGCCGATCGACCAGGTGAGATGCTTCAGCAGGCTTCGCCCGTCGGGCAGTGTGAGGGTGACGTCGTCGAGATCGAAGACGTCCTTGCCGAGCCGGCTGGCGGAGAACCGGGCGAGCTCGAGCTTGTCGCGAGGATCGGGGACGTCGGCGATCAGGGCGTTCGCGGCGTCGATGCGGAACCGGGGCTTGGAGGTGCGGGCCGGAGCTCCGCGGCGCAGCCAGGCCAGCTCCTTGCGCACCAGATTCCGGCGCCGTGCCTCATTGGCGGCGGCCTGCCGGGACCTCTCGGCACGGGCCAGGGTGTAGGCGGCGTATCCGCCGTCATAGGCGTCCACGGTGGCGTCGTGAACCTCCCAGACCCGATTGCACACCTCGTCGAGGAACCAGCGGTCGTGGGAGACGATGAGCATCGCGACGCCGTGGGCCCGCAGGGCGCGCAGGTGCCCGGCGAGCCAGGCCACCGCCTCGACGTCCAGATGATTCGTGGGCTCGTCGAGAACCAGCAGATCGTGGTCGCCGAGCATCAGGGCCACCAGGGCCGCGCGCCGCCGCTCACCGCCGGACAGCTCGGAGGTGGCCGAGTCCAGATCGATGTCGGCGAGCATCTGCTCGACGATCGGCCGGGCCGCCGGGTCGGAGGCCCAGACATGATCGGGGCGGCCCTGCACGACGAGATCGCGGACGGTCTGGCCGGGGACCGGGGTCTCGGCCTGAGCCAGCAGGCCGATCGACACCGATCCGGTCCGGGTCACCGATCCCGCATCGGGCTCCACGGTTCCGGTCAGGATCCCGAGCAGGGTGGACTTGCCGTCCCCGTTGCGTCCCACCACACCGATGACCTCCCCGCTGGACAGTCCCAGAGAGAGGTCATCGAGGACCACTCGGGTGCCGAACGTCTTGGTGACGTGCTCGGCGTTGAGGATATTGATCGAGGCGGCCACCGATCAGCGACCCCGCATCGAATTGCGGGCGCCCTTCGTCGAGGTGGGCATCGGGCCCTTGGGGACCGGGATCCTCGGGCGCATCGCGTCGAGGGCCTTCAGGCGCGAGCGGACCTCGTTGATCCTGGCGTCGTCAAGGGTCTTCGGCAGCTTCTTGATCTTCTTGTCCAGCTGCTCCAGGGGGATCTGGTCCTTGCCCTCGCCCATGGTGATGGTGATGACGGCGACGCCGTAGGCGACCTGCTCGTGGCGGTGCTTCTCCTCGGCCATCAGCTTGCGGAGCCCGTTCCCGTGACCCTCGCCCACCAGGACGAGCCCGCCGGGGCCGAGAGCACGGTGGATGACGTCCTGCTGGCGGGAGACCGCGATGGCCGGGGTGGTGGTCCACTTCTTCTTGTCGAGCTGGGACAGCGCCACCTCGGCGGATCCGGGCTGGCCCTTGAAACGGGTGTACATGGACCTGCGGGCCCGCCGGCTGAAGATCCACATGCCGCAGGCCGCACCGGCGAAGATACCGACGACCAGCCACATCCACCAGGGCGTGATGATGATCCCGAGCACCACGAAGACCACGATCGGAACCAGCACGGCCCCCAGCACCCACCAAGTGACCGAGGGGTCGGCCTTGCGGGTCATCTTGAAGGTCTCTACGAGCTGCTTCCAGGTGCCCCAGTCCTTGGGGTTGTCGGAATTCTTGCGACGCTCCTTGGCAGCCTTGGCCTCGGCCTTCTGCTTAGCTGCAAGCTCCTTGGCGGCCTGGCTCTTGGGCATGGACGACTCCAGTGATGTATCAGGGTTCGGATGTGGGCGACCCCTTATACTACCGTGCCGCGAAGGGGGCCGGCCGTCGGCCGTCCCGGTAGCCGGTGACGATGGTCACCGGAGTCTGCCCGCGGGCCTCCATCGCCTGACGGTAGAGCCGCCCGGCCCGGTAGGAGGAGCGCACCAGCGGACCGCTCATGACCCCGACGAAACCGATCTCCTCGGCCTCCTCGGCCAGCTCGTCGAACTCCTGGGGGGTGACCCAGCGGTCGATCGGGTGCAGGTGCGCGTTGGGGCGCAGGTACTGGGTGATGGTGAGCAGATCCGTGTCGGCGTCGTGCAGGGCCTGCATCGCCTCGGAGACCTCCTCACGGGTCTCGCCCATCCCGAGGATGAGATTGGACTTGGTGACCATGCCGTGGTCATGGGCGCGCTGAAGCACCTCCAGGGAGCGGTCGTAGCGGAACCCGGGCCGGATCCGCTTGAAGATGCGCGGCACCGTCTCCAGGTTGTGACCGAAGACCTCGGGGCCGGCCTCGAAGACCTGATCGAGCAGTTCGGGGCGCCCGGAGAAGTCCTGGGCGAGCATCTCGACGCCTACGCCGGGGTTGGCGCCGTGGATCTGCCGGATCGTCTCGGCGCACAGCCAGGCTCCCTCATCGGGCAGGTCATCGCGGCAGACGCTGGTGACCGTGGCGTAGCGCAGCCCCATCTGATGCACGGACGCCGCCACCCGGTGAGGCTCGTCGGTGTCGTAGCCGTCAGGCTTGGCCGAGGCGATCTGACAGAAGTCGCAGCGCCTGGTGCACTTGTCGCCACCGATGAGGAAGGTGGCCTCCCGATCCTCCCAGCACTCGAAGATGTTGGGGCACCCCGCCTCCTGGCAGACGGTGTGCAGATCGGTGTCCTTCATGCGCCGGCGCATGTCGCGGTACTCCGGGCCCATCGTCGCCGTGGTGCGGATCCACTTCGGCTTGTTCTCGATCGGGGTCTGGGCGTTCTTCACCTCGACGCGCAGCAGGCGCCTTCCGTCAGCTTCGACACTCACAACGCCCACCATAGCGGGGGAGGCGACTCCCCCAGCGCCCCCTCGTAGCGGCGGCAGCCGCAGACATCTGGTTGGTGTCGCTGGCCTCGCCTTGCGGCACCAGTCTGTGTCCGCACTCGGCTGAAGGGCTCGCTGCCTCCCCACCGAGAATGTAAGTGGCCTGTTGCCGGGTGTGACTCTTGACTCCCCTGACGGCCCCTTGGGGCCTGTCCTTCGAACGATGTGTCCACCCGGCGGCGGGTATGAAGCGTGGGCCGGCCGGGCATGACTTGATAGGAGCATGACCGACACCAAGGTCTCCTCGGTGTGCTGTCTGCCTGCCCGGCCGACGCTTCCCATTGTGACATCTCACAGGGAGGCTGCCAGCCATGAGCGCCGACGTTCCAGTCCAACCACTACCGGTCGTCGCCGGGGTCGACACCCATTCCGAGACCCACTACGCCGCAGTCATCAGCGTCACGGGTCAGGAACTGGGCGCGGTCGAGTTCCAGACCACCGAGTCCGGCTACCGGGCCCTGGAGGCCTGGATCACCAGTCTCGGGCCCCTTCTACGAGTCGGGGTCGAGGGCACCGGCTCCTACGGGGCCGGGCTGACCCGCCACCTCCAGAAGGACGGGATCACCGTCCAGGAGGTCCTGCGCCCCGCCAGGCGACTGCGACGGATGAAAGGCAAGTCCGACAAGATCGATGCCTATGCCGCCGCCCGCACCGCCCTGTCCCAGGTCGCTCCGGTCGTCCCCAAGGCCGGCGACGGGCCGGTGGAGGCCCTGAGGGTCACCATGATGGCCTACCGCTCGGCGGTCAAGGCCCACACCGCCGCCGGCGCCCAGATCGGCTCCGTGCTGGTCACCGCCCCCGAGGAGATGCGGGCCCGCTACCGCGGCATGTCCGGCGAGCCGCTGGTGCGAGCCCTGGCGGCGGCACGCCAGCGTGCCGGCGAGGACGAGGTCGCCCGGGCCACCCGGACCACCCTGACCCGCCTGGCGCGCCGGTCCCAGTTCCTGGCCGACCAGAGCCAGGCCGCCGAGGACGACCTGAAACGCCTGGTGACCCAGATCAACCCGGGGCTGCTCCAGGCCCGGGGAGTGGGTCCCGTCACCGCCGCGCAACTGCTGATCACCGCCGGGGACAACCCCGAACGCATCACCACCGAGGCCGGGTTCGCCGCCCTGTGCGGCACCAACCCGGTCCCGGCGTCCTCAGGCAGGACCACCCGTCACCGACTCAACAAGTCCGGGGACCGTCAGGCCAACTGGGCCCTCCAGATGATCGTGGAGAACCGGTTGTCCAACGACCACCGGACCATCGGCTACCAGACCCGCCGCATCAGGGAGGGCAAGACCAAGACCGAGATCAACCGGTGTCTCAAACGAGCCGTCGCCCGCGAGATGCACCACCTGATCGTCCACCCCCGACCACCGGTCGACGTCACAGACCTGGGTCCCCGGCGCAAGGCCCTGAACATCACCCAGCTCCAGGCCGCCGACCACATGCGAGTGTCGAACGCGACACTCTCCCGGCTCGAACGTGGCAAGACCTTCGCCCCCGACCTCTACCACCAGTACACGCACTGGCTCACAGAACTTGAAAACCCCCAACAAACCTCTTGACACCCATAGGAGCATCGCGCGGGGAGGGTCGGGGGTCGGGCACGGCGTCGCCGGCCTCGCGTTGCGGCACCGGTCTGTGTCCGCGCTCGGCTGAACACCTCGCCCCTTCTATCTGACTATCTGAAATTTCTGAGCCTCAGCGAGTTGGTGACGACCAGGAGGCTCGACAGGCTCATGGCCAGGCCGGAGATCAGGGGGTTGAGCAGCCCGGCCGCGGCGATCGGGATCGCGGCGATGTTGTAGGCGAAGGCCCACACGAGATTGCCGAGGATGGTCCGTCTGGTGCGGCGCGACAGCCGGATGGCGTCAGGCACCACCCCCAGATGGTGGCGGACGCAGATGATGTCGGCGCTGCGCATCGCGATATCGGTCCCGGTCACCAGAGCCAGCCCCAGATCTGCCGCCGCCAGCGCGGCGGCGTCGTTGATCCCGTCGCCCACCATGGCCACCCGGTGCCCCTCGGCCCGCAGCCGGTCGATGACCTCGGCCTTGCGGGAGGGCGTCACCTGGGACATCACCTCGTCGCAGCCCAACCGGTCGCCCACCAGCTGTGCGGCGGCACGGGAGTCGCCGGTCAGCAGGACCGTGCGCAGTCCCATCCGGGAGAGCTCGCCCACCACCTCGGTCGCCTCGGGACGGACGGTGTCGGCCAGGACGAGGACGCCGGCGGCCCGACCGTCGACGCCGACCAGCACCGGCGTCTCCGCCTGCGATCGGGCCGCCTCGACCGCGGCTGCCAGTTCGAGGCCCGGAGCCTGGCCCTGTGCGGACAGGAATTCCGGGCTGCCGACGATGACCCGGTGGCCCTCCACGGTGCCGTGCAGACCACCACCGGCGACCGTCCGATGGTCGGTGCAGGCCGGAACCGGCCCGGGACACGACTTCACCACCGCAGCCGCGATCGGGTGGGTGGACGCCGCCTCCAGAGAGGCCGCCCATCTGTGGACGCGATCCATATCGGCGCCCTCGGCGCAGACCCGGGAGATCAGCGTCATCGTGCCGGTGGTGACGGTGCCGGTCTTGTCCAGGACGACGGTGTCGATGCGGCCGGCGGCCTCGAGGGCATCGGGACCCTTGATGAGGATGCCGAGCCGGCCCCCGCGTCCGACGCCGACCATCATCGCCGTCGGAGTGGCCAGGCCCAGGGCGCAGGGGCAGGCGATCACCAGCACCGACAGTCCTGCCGACAGGGCATGGCGCAGGCCGGCGCCGCTGATCCACCAGCCGGCGACGGTGATGGCGACGATCCCCAGGACCACCGGAACGAAGACCCCGACGACCTTGTCGACGAGCCGGGAGACATTGGCCTTGCGCGCCTGGGCCTGTTCAGCCATGGCGGCCATCTGCGCCAGCTGGGACTCCTCGCCGACGGCGGTGGCGCGCAGCACGACCCGACCTGTGAGGTTCACAGTGCCGCCGAGAACCCTGTCCCCGACGGTGACGTCGACCGGTACCGGCTCCCCGGTCATCATCGACGAGTCCACACTCGTCTCACCCTCGGTGACGACGCCGTCGGCCGGTACGGTCTCGGAGGCCAGCACCACGACGAGATCGCCCTGGCGCAGCCGGGACACCGGGACGGTCCTCTCGGCGCCGCCGACCAGCAGCCGGGCACGGGTGGCGGCCAGCTGGCCCAGGGCGTCGAGGACCGACCGGGCGGTGCGTTTCGCCCGGGCCTCGAAATAGCGCCCGGCGAGCAGGAAGCAGGTGACACCGGCGGCCACGTCCAGGTAGAGGGTGTCTGCTCCGGCGGGGGTGATGCCGTAGCCCAGCCAGTAGCCCTCGGTGTCGGGGGCGGTGACCAGCATCGAGATGACGGTCCAGACGAAGGAGGAGAGCACCCCCAGGGAGACCAGCGTGTCCATCGAGGTGATGCCGTGACGCAGATTCGCCCACATCGCCCGGTGGAACGGCCAGGCGCACCAGCCGACGACCGGCAGCGCCAGCACCACCAGCATCCGGTCCCAGCCGGGGAAGCGCAGCTGCGGGGCCAGCGCCAGAACCAGGCCGACGTCCATCAGAGGCAGGGTGAGCAGGGTGGCGACGATGAGGCGCCTGCGCAGCCCGTTGATCCGCGCCGCGGCCAGGGCGGCCGGGTCGACGTCACCGGTCCGGGCGGCCGTGTAGCCGGTCCGTCTGACGGCCTCGATCGCCTCTGCGCCGGTCATCCCGGTCACCGTGGCGCGCTCGGTGGCGTAGTTGACGACGGCGCTGACCCCGTCGAGGCTCGACAGTCTCTTCTCGATCTGGGTGGCGCAGGCCGAGCAGGTCATACCGCCGATCTGCAGGGAGACGGGGCCGGGGGCGTCGGTGTCCTGGGTCATGCCTGGGAGGCCCCTTCATCGTCCCGGTTGACGGGCCGGTCGCGGTGGGTGTGGGCGGTCTCCTCGGCCTCGGCGACGGCGTCCTGGCCCGCCATCCGGGCAAGCATCTCGTTGTACGCGCCCAAGGAGTCCTCCAGCCCCTCGTCCTCGGCCTTGTCGAGTCGGCGCTGGTCGCGCCGGTCCGACAGGAACCACTGCACACACAGTGCCAGGAGCACCACGGCCATCGGTGGCTCGCCGGTGGCCCAGGTGACCTGCCCGCCGAGGTTCTGGTTGGCTGCCAGATCCCTGACCCACGGCACGGACAGGGTGAGGTAGTAGTCGCGACCGATGATCTGATGGGCGCTCATGGTGATGACGGCGAAGAAGGAGTGGAAGGGCATCGCCGTGATGATGAAGCCGAGACGCCCGATATGGGGCAGCGAGGTGGGCAGCTCGTCGAGACCGATGACGTACTCGAAGAGCAGCAGGCCGGCCGCCATGAAGTGCAGCAGCATCCACTGGTGACCCCAGTGGTAGCGCATCAGGAAGCCGAATATCGGGGTGAAGTAGACCACGTAGAAGCTGGCGACGAAGACCGCCCAGCCGGTGAACGGGCCGAACAGCAGCTTGGCGGGGCGCCAGTTCAGCAGGCTGTCCAGGCAGGAGCGAGGATTCATCAGACCGTCGCGCCCCGAATCGATCGCCTGGCGCAGCAGGGTGACCGGGGCGCCCATCACCAGCAGCGCCGGCACCAGCATGTTGAACAGCATGTGGACGAGCATGTGCCAGCTGAACATGATCGAGGACGCCGTCCACAACCCCGTCGAGGCGAGGTAGGCCACGATGAACCATCCGAGGATCCACGCGATCACACGCCCGCCCTGCCACGGCCGGCCGCCGAGGCGCACCCTCCGTACGGCCAGCAGGTATCCCGCGATCCCGGCGAAGGCCAGGAAGTCCATGAGCAGGTTGGGCCTGCCCGGCAGCATCAGGGAGGCGACAGTGGGTCTGGCGGGCAACGGATACCCGAGGTAGTTGATGACGGGGGTCTGCGAAACGAGGTAGCGCGGAGGGATGAGCTGCCCGGAGGCGCCGGTGACGGTGAGGGCCACGGCGATGCAGGTCAGCTCGAGCGCCACCAGGGACCGGCGGCCCGCAAGCACCGCCGCCAGCCAGACCGCCAGTGCCACGATCAGCACCAGCCGGGCGAGGCCCCAACGGGTGGTCAGCGGGTCGACCCCGGCCAACCCCTGCCACCACACCACCAGCTGGCCGACGAGGGCGACCGCCAGGCAGACCGTCACCGGCGTCCGCGTCCTGCCCGCCAGCGCGGTCGCGGTATCCGGGGTGCCGACGGTCCGTGAGGCGGTGGCCGCCGCGGCGATGATCAGGGCGATCATCGAGACGGCTCCGGCGTCGGTGGAGAAGTCGTGGTTCAACCCCACCGAGACCGAGCCGGTGACGACGACAGGCACCGCCGAACCCGCGACCGCGACGGCGAGGATCAGCAGGGCGCCGAGGGTGCGGGTGAGCAGGCTCACCAGGGAGGTGACCAGGCCGATGACCGCCATCACGAACCAGGCGGTCACCGACGGGGTGGTGGCCAGGTGGGTCGGTATGTCGGCGATCACCTCGGCCAGCGGCAGGCCCGAGGAGTCCGCGGCCTCCAGAGGCACCATGAGCAGGGCCGCGAGAGTCCACGCCTGGCTCATCCTCCAGACGGGCCTTCCGACGGTCCTGGTGGGATCGTGGGTGTCGCGGTCGGGTCCCAGGAGGGTCGCCCGAAGCAGCCGAGTGAGCGTCATCACGAGGCACAGCCAGGCGGCGGTGCTGATCAGCGCGTGGAGCACACCGGTCAACGGGTCAGGGGTCCCGCGCCCCAGCAGCTTCGGCTCGGACTGGCGAAGCCACCCGATGAACCCGGCGCACAGGGCCATCGCCAGCACTGCCAGCCAGCTGAGTGCGGCGGCCGACGTGCGAGCGGGCTGGCGTGGTGCCACGGTGTCTCCTTGATGTTCGATTCAGTCACTCGCCGAGCGGGTGCAGGAAGGCGGGGTGCGAGCGGCGGGGGATGTCCGGACTCATCGTGTAGGGCCCGAACGCCAGCAGCTCGGCGAGGACGGGCTCGAGGCGATGCGCCACCTCGACCAGGGAGGGAACCGGTGTGGCGGGCCCGTGCACCCGTCGCAGCTCCCGCGCCACGGTGGTGACGTCGGCGTCGGCGATGCCGCAGGGGATGATGTTGTCGAATCCGGCGGTGTCCGGATCGATGTTGAGGGCGAAGCCGTGCAGCGCGGTCTGGCGTGAGACGCGGATCCCGATGGCGCAGATCTTGCGTTCGGGCCCGTGTCCGTCGGAGGGGAACCAGACGCCGGTGCGCCCAGGGACCCGCCCGCATCTCAGGCCGTAGCCGGCCAGCAGCCGGATGATCGCCTCCTCGACGCGCCGGACGTAATCGACCACCCCGATGCCGCGCTGAAGGAAGACGATCGGGTAGCCGACCAGCTGGCCGGGACCGTGCCAGGTGATCTCCCCGCCGCGGTCCACCGGAACCACCGGGGTGCCGTCGAACGGATAGGCCTCGCGTGGGGTGCGGCGCCCGGCGGTGTACACCGGGTCGTGCTCGACGTAGATGACGGTGTCGGGGATCTCGTGAGCGGCCACCAGAGCGTGGATCCGGCGCTGGTGCTCCCAGCACCAGCGGTACTCGGTGCGGATCGGCGGCGTTCCGGCGATGCCCAGGTACTCGAACTCCAGGCCCTGGGGATGGTCCACCCACCCCTGCGGGCGATGCCCGTCTGCGTCCGTCGGGGTGACGGGCTGAGGGGTCGGCGACTGCTTCGGGCCGAGATCGGCCCCGGATTCCTGCACGCTCACGGCTCTCACGATAGGTCCTCCGCCGAGGCAGGGGGAGACGGCGAGGGCCCCGCCGGCGACCGGCGGGGCCCTCGAACGGTTGGTCGATCACAGGCGGGGATCAGAACTCGCCTGCGAAATCGCCCTCCTCCAGCCTGTTCTTGACGCCGCTGAGGAAGCGGGCCGCCACCGCCCCGTCGATGAGACGGTGATCGTAGCTCAGTGAGAGGTACATCATGTCGCGGATCGCGATCGTGTCCTCGCCGAACTCGTTGGTGACCACGACGGGGCGCTTCACCAGCGCGCCGGTGCCCAGGATGGCGACCTCGGGCTGGTTGACGATCGGGGTGTCGAACAGGGCCCCTGCCGAACCGTAGTTGGTGATGGTGAAGGTGCCACCGGACAGCTCATCGGGGGTCACCTTGTTGTCGCGGGTGCGGGCTGCCAGGTCGCCGATCTGGTGGGCGAGGCCGGCGATGTTGAGGTCTCCGGCGTTCTTGATCACCGGGACCACCAGGCCGCGCGGGGTGTCGACCGCGATCCCGACGTTCTCCGTGGCGCCGTAGGTGATCTTCCCGGCCTCGGTGTCGATCCGGGCGTTGAACTTCGGGTTCTGCTTGAGTGCCTCGACCAGAGCCTTGGTGATGAAGGGCAGGTAGGACAGCCCGACCCCCTCCCTGGCCTTGAAGGCAGCCTTCTCGGCCTTGCGGATCCGCGAGATCGCGGTCATGTCGACCTCGACCGTCGCCGTGAGCTGGGCCGAGACGCGCAGCGACTCGACCATCCGGGAGGCGATCACCTTGCGCAGTCGGCTCATCTTCTCGGTGGTCCCGCGCAGTGCGACGGCCTCCGGGGAGACCGCCTGGGCCGCCGCCTTGGCGGATCCGGCGGCCGGCGCGGGTGCGCTCGGCGCGGGTGCAGCCGCTGCGGCCGGTGCGGGTGCCTTGGCCTTCTCGGCTGCAGCCAGGACGTCCTGCTTCCGGATCCGACCGCCGACGCCCGTTCCGGTCAGGGTGGACAGGTCGATGCCGTTCTCCTTGGCGAGCTTGCGCACCAGAGGGGTGACGTAGACGTCGGCCGAGGGGCTGGTGGCACGGGGGGCCACCTCATTGGCGCCGGCCGAGGGCGGCGTGGCAGGAGTCGGGGTGGCGGATTCAGGCTCGTCCGGTGCCGGTGCCGGTGCCGGTGCCGGTGCGGGCTCGGGTGCGGCCGGTTCGGGCTCGGGTGCGGCCGGTTCGGGTTCGGGTGCGGCCGGTTCGGGGGCGTCGGAGGCATCGCCGATGACGGCCAGGACGGAGCCGACCTCGGCCTCGTCGTCCTCGTTGACCCGGATCTCCAGGAGGGTGCCGGAGACGGGGGAGGGGACCTCGGTGTCGACCTTGTCGGTGGACACCTCGAGAAGTGGCTCGTCGGCCTCGACGGTGTCTCCGACGGACTTGAGCCAGCGGGACACGGTGCCCTCGGTGACTGATTCGCCGAGGGCCGGGAGAGTCACCTCAGTGCCCTTCGCGCCCGTGGGTGCGGCCGGTGCGGCAGCGGGTTCGGGTTCGGGGGCGGGCTCTGGTGCGGCCGGTGCGGGTTCGGGTGCGGCCGGTTCGGGGGCGTCGGAGGGATCGCCGATGACGGCCAGGACGGAGCCGACCTCGGCCTCGTCGTCCTCGTTGACCCGGATCTCCAGGAGGGTGCCGGAGACGGGGGAGGGGACCTCGGTGTCGACCTTGTCGGTGGACACCTCGAGAAGTGGCTCGTCGGCCTCGACGGTGTCTCCGACGGACTTGAGCCAGCGGGACACGGTGCCCTCGGTGACTGATTCGCCGAGTGCTGGGAGGGTGACTTCGGTCGACATGAGGTGGAGCTCCTTTGCAAGCCGCAACGTGTGGTTTTCAGACTAGCCCGAGTGCCGGAGAATGTGCATTCTGTAACAAATCCGGAGGGTTCCGGTGGGGATCGGGATCGCGCAGGGCGAAGACCGGTGGTGACGACGAGGGGGCGGTGGGCGCCGTCCGCCCGATAGCGTCGGACCGTCGGACCGATCGCGGAGGGCAGATGGAGCAGCACGCACGACCACGCCGGACAAGGTCGCGGGACGCAACTGTGCGGTACGGAACCGCCTGGTCCTGGCGGTCGGCACTCGACTGGGTCATAGTGGCCGTCGGCCTGGTACTGCTGTGGTGGGGGATCATCGGTATGGCCAGCCCCACGGTGAGCTGTCGCGGTGCGGTGATGGCGCCCGGTGACGTCTGCCACAAGTCGAGCTACACCTCGGTACGCACCGGCACTGTGCAGACCTATGACCAGCGACGCCGTGCGGTCGCCCAGTCCAGGCCGACGGTCATCGTCCTGGGTGGAGTCACCTTCGCCTTCGGCCTCGGCATGACGGTGTCGCGGTCGCGCGCCCGGCAGAAGCGGGCCGGCGCCGCCACGGGCCCCCGCAGCGCCTGAAGTCGGCCTCCGACGGCCTCGGAGGTCATGCCTCTGACAGGCTCATCCTCTCCCGCACCGGAGTGCCGTCCTCGGCGAGGGTGACGGCGTCGACCCCCTCGAAGGAGAGTTCGTCGAAGTGCTCCCCGAGCCATGCATCGGCCTCCTCGGCGCTGTCGAAGCTCTGGGAGGCGCCGAGTTCGGCCAGCGCATCGGTGCCGGCCGGGGACGGGTGGGGGACGGTGAGAATCCAGGCGAAGCTCATGTCACCAGACAAGCAGACCCGGGCGCGGACCACCAGCCCGGGATGTGCCGGCCCCCTGGATGCGCTCAGCCCTTGGGAGTGCGCGCGGCGCCACCGCGCTCCACGGCCGGGGCGGGGTTGCGCCAGCGGCGTGGGGTCATGACCCGGTTGTTGAGGTAGCTCAGCAGACCCTTGCGGGGTACCTGTGGGAACCTCGCGGCGAGTTCCTTCCTGACTCCTCGCCACAGCCGCCAGGTGTCGATCCCCCACCCGATCATCGTGAGGAGCATCACCAGGGAGAGGAGATTGACCAGGACGATCTGCTCGGGCAGGAACATGATGATCGCCAGCCACGCGGCCATGATGATCAGGAAGATCGGCATGATGTACTCGCCGAAGGTGCGGCGCGAGTCGACGTAGTCGCGGATCATGGCACGCTCCGGGCGCTTCTCCAGCGACTCGAGGCTGGAGAGCCGACGCTGCTCACGGGCCCGGCGGTCCCGCCGTCGGACCTCCTTGCGGCTCAGGTTCGGATGGAGCCTGGCCATCCGGGCGGCCTCGGCCTGCGCACGGGTGGGCGTCGGCCCGGTCTTGGCGCTCCTGCCGTGCGGCTGAGCCGTCTCCTCGGCGGGGGCTTCTGCCTGTTCGGGCCTGCGGTCATCGGCCTGGGCGCCGGTGCTTCCGGACTCCTGCTGTCCGGAGCCCTTGACGGTCTCGGTCTCGGTCTGGCCCTGCTTGTACGGGCGGAAGAGTCCCACGCTGAATCCTTGTTCCGATGTTCGCCCCGCTGATGCCGGGCGCCCCCGCACGGGAGCCGTGGGTAAGTGTAGAAGATCGTGTCACCCGGTAGGGGACTGCCTCCCTCCGGCCCCGGATTCCTCCCTGGGAGAATCACTGCCGACGGGCGAAAGGTTCGGCTTTGGCCCCGGACCCGTACTCTTGTACCCGTCACCGAGGCCGGCCCTGGCCGCGGGATGCTCGCGCCCGCAGCGCAGGGCTCACAGATACGGAAGGATCCGACTCGCCCATGGCAGGAATTTTCGAGCGATTCTCGACGATCTTCCGCTCCAAGGCCAACAAGGCCATGGACAAGATGGAAGATCCTCGCGAGACGCTGGACTACTCATATCAGAAGCAGCTGGACATGCTGCAGAAGGTTCGTCGCGGGGTCGCCGATGTGGCGACCAGCCGTAAGAGGATCGAGCTGCAGGCCAACCAGCTCAATGGTGAGATCGACAAGATGCAGCGCTCCGCCCAGCGCGCCCTCGAACAGGGCCGCGAGGATCTTGCCCGCGAGGCCCTGACCCGCAAGGCCGGGCTCCAGAGCCAGCTCAACGACCTCCAGACCCAGCACGCGACCCTGCAGGCCGAGGAGGAGAAACTCATCCGGGGTTCTCAGCGTCTCCAGGCCCGGGTCGACGCCTTCCGCACCAAGAAGGAGACCATCAAGGCCAGCTACTCGGCCGCCGAGGCCCAGACCCGCATCAACGAGGCCTTCACCGGTCTCAGCGAGGAGATGGGCGACGTCGGCATGGCCATCCAGCGGGCCGAGGACAAGACGATGGAGCTCCAGGCCCGGGCCGGCGCCGTCGACGAGCTGATCGCCTCCGGAGCCATCGAGGACCCGACGCAGACCCGCCAGGACGACATCACGGCCGAACTCGACGCCCTGGCCTCCGACTCCTCGGTCGAGTCGGAGCTCTCGGCGCTCAAGGCTCAGATCGGTGCGGGTGGCGATGAGGCCCGTCCCGAGCTGGAACCCGGCCAGCAGCCGGGCGCCACGCAGCAATCAGGCACCGCACGACAGGTCGGCGGCTCACAGGAGGACCAGAAATGATCATCCGAATCATGGGCGAGGGACAGTGGGACGTCCCCGATTCCGCCCTCTCCGAGCTGAACACGATCGACGGGCACGTGGAGCACGCCGTGGCCGGCGGCGTCCAGGCCGAACTCACCGAGGCCCTCACGCGCCTTGCCGCCACCGTCCGCGAGCACGGTCGGCAGGTTCCCGACGACGAGATCATCGACTCCGACCTCATCGTTCCCGACGTCAACGCCACCGTCGAGGAGGTCTCCGTCCTCCTCGCCGACAGCAACTCGGGGGAGGGCCTGATCCCCGGGTGAGAGTCCTGGTCGTGACCGACGCCTGGAGCTGCCTCAGCTCCAGGCAGGTCGGTACCGCACTGGGGAGGGCATGGGCCGGCCTCGGCGATGAGGTCGCCGTCATCCCCATGGGGAAGGCGGGCGACGGGTTCCAGCGCGCCCTGGCCGATCTTCCGGAGGCCGGCCGCGTCGACCTGATCGCCCCGGAGTTCCCGGCTGCCGGGGAGGATCAGTGGTCCGCCGATTCCGCTCCTCTGGGGCATCGTCTCGCCGAGCTGCCGGTCGAACCCGGACGGCACCAGGTGATCGAACTCGCGGAGGCGCCCTGGCGCGACGGGGGCCGAGGGATGATCGCGTACCTCCGCGGCCATGGCCACCTTCTCGGGGCAGGACGCTGGCCCGGCCCACTCACCCTCGTCACCACCTCGGACCAGGCATGTCTAGAACTCACCGGGCTGCGTGGAGTCGTCTCCGTGGAGGGGCGTGCCGAGGGGATGGATCCCGCGCGGATGCTGTCGTTGGATCAGGACCTGTGCGACTGGGCCCGTGAACTGACCGGTGATGCGGATGCGGGCGCGGCCCCCGGAACCGGCGCAGCCGGAGGCATCGGGCTGGCGATTTCAGCTCTTGGCGGACGGATCACGACCGGGCCCCGGCTGCTGCTGGATCTCGCGGGTGCCCGACGCAGTGCCGCCGAGGCGGATCTGGTGGTCACCGGCTGCGAGGAACTGAATTTCGGAACACTCGGCGGCGAGGTCGTCGCCGAGGTCCTGGAGCTTGCTGAACCGCTGGGCGTACCGGTCATCGCAGTCCCCCTGGCCAGCGAGGTCTCGGCCCGCGAGCTGCGCCAGGCCGGCCTGGAGGCGGCCACGCCGCTGGACTGCGGCCCGGTGACCGGGCCCCAAGGGCTGCCGGCCATCACGGCGGCGGCCGGACCGGTCGCACGGACCTGGCACTGGTAGTCGGTGCGACATCCTTCAGGTGGCCTCTTACACTAGGGGCTGACGAGACGGGATCTCGACCCGCCCCGACCCGGCCCCCTTCAGGGGCGGGCACCTTCCCCGAGGTGAGCCCCGGGGCCGTTCGACCACCGATGGAGTAGACCGATATGACCGACACTCTCAATGAGGCCCCCGCAGCGGAGGGCATCATCCTCACCGACACCGCGGCCGCCAAGGTCAAGGCCCTGCTCGACCAGGAGGGGCGCGACGATCTCGCGCTGCGCCTGGCCGTCCAGCCCGGAGGATGCTCCGGACTGCGATACCAGCTCTTCTTCGACGAGCGTCATCTCGAGGGCGATGTGGTGCGCAACTGGGGCGACGTTCAGGTCGTCACCGATCGGATGAGCGCCCCCTACCTCACCGGCGCCACCATCGACTTCATGGACACGATCGAGAAGCAGGGGTTCACCATCGACAACCCCAACGCGACCGGCACCTGCGCCTGCGGCGACTCCTTCCACTGACGTCGATCGGGCAGATCCGCTGAAAGCGGATGCGCCACCGTCGACGGCACCCCGTCCGATTCGCGAACCGGACGGGGTGCCGCTTTTTCGCTATTGTTCGCTGTGACGGACACAACAATCGGACGTCCTTGTCGGACGCCCGGATGTGGCGGGAAGGGTGAGTCGTGAGATCTGAAGTCGACCGGCGGCGCAGGCCGAGGTTGCGTCTCCTCGCAGCCGCGGGAGCCGTGCTGGCACTGACGGCACTGGCAGGGTGCAGTTCCAGCACCAAGGAGCAGGCGGCCCGATTCGGAATGGTCGCCCCGGCGTCCGACAGAGCCCCCCACATGGAGAACCTGTGGACCGGAGCATGGATCGCGGCGCTGGCCGTGGGCGTGCTGGTCTGGGGCCTCATCATCTTCGCGCTCATCAGGTTCCGGCGCCGCTCGGGGGATCCCGAGATCCCCCGCCAGACCCGCTACCACCTCCCGATGGAGGTGCTGTACACGATGGTGCCGTTCCTCATCATCGGGGTGCTGTTCTTCTACACGGTGCGCACCCAGAACTCGGTGATGGCCAAAGATGCCACACCCGACCACACCATCAACGTCGTCGGTCAGAAGTGGTCATGGACCTTCAACTACATGGAGGCCGGCAACCCCGACGCGGGCGCCGTCACCACCCATGAGAGCGGTACGATCGAGAGCATTCCCGATCTGTACCTGCCGCTGAACAAGTCGGTCCGGTTCCACCTCGACTCCGCCGACGTCATCCATTCCTTCTGGGTGCCCGCCTTCTACTTCAAGATGGACGTCATTCCCGGCCATCCGAACCAGTTCGATATCACCCCGACGAAGGCCGGCGTATTCGATGGGAAGTGCGCCGAGTTCTGCGGTACCTACCACGCCAACATGCTGTTCAAGGTGCATGTGGTGCCGGAGGCCGAGTACAACGCGCACCTCAAGAAGCTCAAGGCCGAGGGGAAGACCGGCGAAGTGAAGGCGGCGAAGTCGGTTGCGGCCCTGTCCACTCCCTCCGCGGCTGAGAAAGGAAGTGAGCCGAAGTGAGCACCTCAGTCGCGAACAGGACCTCGACGGTCGCACGCCCCGACGCGTCAACCGGAGAGCGGCGCCAGATCGGCAAACTCGTCTGGGACTACATGACCACCACCGATCACAAGAAGATCGGCAGGCTCTACTTCCTCACCACATTCTTCTTCTTCTGCTTCGGCGGCATCCTCGCCCTCATCATCCGGGCTGAGCTGGCATTCCCCGGAATGCAGTTCGTCCACTACGAGACGTTCAACCAGCTCTTCACGATGCACGGCACGATCATGCTGCTGATGTTCGCGACGCCGCTGTTCTCAGGTTTCGCGAACTACATCATGCCGCTGCAGATCGGTGCCCCCGACGTCGCCTTCCCGCGGCTCAACATGTTCGCCTACTGGATCTACCTGTTCGGCTCCCTGATCGCCTGCTCGGGATTCCTCACCCCCGGCGGAGCGGCAAGCTTCGGCTGGTTCGCCTACGCCCCGCTGTCGAACGCCATCAACACCCCCGGGGTCGGCGGGGATCTGTGGATCATGGGCCTCTACCTGCTCGGCCTGTCGTCGATCCTCGGCTCGGTGAACTTCATCACGACCATCATCACGCTGCGCACCCCCGGCATGACGATGTTCCGGATGCCCATCTTCTGCTGGAACATCCTGGTCACCTCGATCATGGTGATCATGGTGTTCCCGGTGCTGTCCGCCGGGCTGCTTGTCCTCGAGTCCGACCGGTTGCTGGGCACCCATATCTTCGACGCCGCGAACGGCGGGCCGATCCTGTGGCAGCACCTCTTCTGGTTCTTCGGTCACCCCGAGGTGTACATCATCGCCATCCCCTTCTTCGGCATCGTCACCGAGGTGCTGCCGGTGTTCAGCCGCAAGCCGGTGTTCGGCTATGTCGGCCTCGTCTTCGCGACACTGGCCATCGGCGGCCTGTCGATGTCGGTGTGGGCCCATCACATGTTCGTGACCGGGGCCGTGTCGTTGCCCTTCTTCTCGTTCATGACCTTCACCATCGCAGTGCCGACCGGCGTGAAATTCTTCAACTGGATCGGAACGATGTGGGGCGGGTCGATCAGCTTCGACACGCCGATGCTCTTCGCCATCGGG
The DNA here is from genome assembly GCF_003325455.1 of Acidipropionibacterium virtanenii. NCBI lineage: Bacteria > Bacillati > Actinomycetota > Actinomycetes > Propionibacteriales > Propionibacteriaceae > Acidipropionibacterium > Acidipropionibacterium virtanenii. The sequence goes on along the minus strand of NZ_CP025198.1, from coordinate 2,283,319 downwards.
TTCCTCGTCACCTTCCTGTTCGGCGGCCTCACCGGCGTGATCCTGGCCAGCCCTCCGATGGACTTCAACGTCTCCGACACCTACTTCGTGGTGGCCCACTTCCACTACGTGCTGTTCGGCACCGTGGTCTTCGCGATGTTCGCCGGCTACTACTACTGGTGGCCCAAGATCACCGGGCACATGCTCGACGAGACCTGGGGCAAGATCCATTTCTGGACCCTCTTCGTGGGCTTCCACACCACCTTCCTCGTCCAGCACTGGCTGGGCGTCGAGGGCATGCAGCGGCGCATCGCCGACTACGGCGCATGGGAGGGATTCACCACGCTCAACCAGGTGTCGACCTTCGGGGCCTTCCTGCTGGGGATCTCCATGCTGCCCTTCATGTGGAACGTGTGGATCACCCATAAGAAGCCCAGGATCGAGGTGGACGACCCGTGGGGCTGGGGACGCAGCCTGGAATGGATCACCACCTGCCCGCCGCCGCCCCACAACTTCGACCACATGATCCGGGTCCGCTCGGCATCCCCGGCCTTCGATGCCGCTCACCCGGAGCTGCTCGAGGATTCGGGCGCCATCACAGATGAGTCGGACGAGCCGCGTGAACTCATTCACTCCGGCAGGCGGGAGGAGGACCGATGAAGGTCGAACGATGGGTCTTCGGCGGCAGCGCCATCTTTCTGATCGGAATGGCGGTCATCTACTGGTTCACCGCTCATGAGATCGTCGGCGTATGGGTGCTCGGCCTTTCCGGCGTCATGGCCTTGATGGTCTTCGGCTACGTCCTCGCGGTCGCGCGGAGGATCGCCGCTCGTCCTGAGGACGACGAGGAGGCCGAGGTCGTCGACGGGGCGGGGGCCATCGGGTTCTTCCCGCCGAAGAGCATCTGGCCGTTCTGGACGGCGGTCACGCTGACCGTCATCTGCCTCGGACCGCCCTTCGGCTGGTGGCTGTCGATCCTCGGCGCCGCCATCGGGATCTGGTCGGTCTCCGGATGGGCCTACGAGTACTACCGCGGAGAGTACGCGCACTGATCCCTGCTGCCTGCGGCTTCAGCTCCAGGAGCTGGAGAGGGGACGTCCCTCCTCGTAACCGGAGGGGGACTGAATGCCCACCACGGCCTTCTCGCGGAACTCCGATAGGGTGCGCGCCCCGGCGTAGGTGCATGAGGAGCGCACCCCCGAGGTGATGAAGTCGAGCAGATCCTCGACCCCGGGACGATCCGGATCCAGGTACATCCGCGAGTGCGAGATGCCCTCCTCGAAGAGGGCCGCCCGGGCCCGCTCGAAGGCGCTGCGACGACGGGTACGGTGACGGACCGCGCGGGCCGAGGCCATCCCGAAGGACTCCTTGTAGCGTTGACCGTCGTGGTCGGTGAGCATCTCACCGGTGGACTCGTGGGTGCCCGCGAACCAGGAGCCGATCATCACCGATCCGGCCCCTGCGGCCAGCGCCAGAGCGACGTCGCGGGGATACCGGACGCCACCGTCGGCCCAGATCGAACCACCGGCCTCGGTGGCCGCCTCGGCGCATTCCAGTACTGCGCTGAACTGCGGACGACCGACCCCGGTCTGCATCCGCGTGGTGCACATCGCTCCGGGGCCCACACCGACCTTGACGATGTCGGCGCCGGCGTCGAGCAGGTCCAGGGTGCCGCGGCGGGTGACGACATTGCCGGCCACGATGGGGACCCGGCGGCCTGTGGCGGCCTCGAACTGGATGCGGGACCGGTCCGCGATCCGCAGGGCTGTGACCATCTGATCCTGGTGACCATGGGCGGTGTCCATCACCAGCACATCCGATCCGGCCGCCAGGGCGCTCTCCGCGCGGCCGGCGACGTCCCCGTTGATGCCGATCGCGGTACCCACCATGAGCCGACCGGAGGGATCGACCGCGGGACGGTAGATCTCGGTGCGGACGGCACCGCGGGAGGTCATGATGCCCACCAGGCGGCCGTCGGCATCGACCGCCACCGCGACCTTCTGATGGTGGTCGGCCAATGTGTTGAAGACCTCATCGGCGCTCTGGTCGGGGCTCACCAGGGTGAGATCGGTGGACATCACCTCATGAACCTGGGCGAAACGGTCGACGCCGTCGGCCTCGCTGGGGGAGACCAGCCCGACAGGCCGGTCCTCCTCCAGCACCAGCACGACGCCGTGGGCGCGCTTCTGAAGCAGCCCCATGGCCTCCCCGACAGTTGTCGTCGGTACCACCTTGACAGGGGTGTCGAATCGGGTGTCAGCGGCCTTGACCCGAGAGATCGCCCTGGTGACGAAGGGCCCCGGAATGTCCTGGGGGAGGACGGCGATTCCCCCGCGCCTGGCGATCGTCTCGGCCATCCGCCGCCCGGAGACGGCCGTCATATTCGCCACCACGATGGGAGTGGGGATGCGAAGGGCATCGGTGGAGGTCAGATCCACATTCATGCGGGATCCCACGGAAGACCTGTTGGGTGCCATGAAGACGTCGTTGTAGGTCAGCTCGTAGGTCGGCTGCTCATTGAGGAAACGCACGTACCTCATGATCTCATGTCCCGCCAAGATCACCGGCATCCCGGGACGACCGTCGCCCCGGGGCAGAATGACAGGGTGGACAGCGAGGAACTCATCGATCGGGTGCTGCTGGTGGTGGATCTGATCCCGGCCGGCCGGGTGACCAGCTACGGGGACATCGCCGGGATCGTCGGCACCTCGGCGAGGATCGTGGGCCGGGTGATGTCGCACCACGGACATGACGTGAGCTGGTGGAGGGTCGTCAACGCCTCCGGCCGCCTTCCCTCGGAGCTGACCACCAGGGCAAGGGCTCACTGGATACAGGAGGGCATCCGACTGAACGCCGATGGCACCGCTGTGCGGATGGCCGTCTCCCGGGCCGACCTGGTGGTCCTGGACGGGCGGTACCGCGAGGAACTGGACAGGGCGGGGACGACGGTCCACGAGACGACGGAGGAGGGGCCCGGCCAGTAGCGGCCGGGCCCCTCCCTCCGATCCATCAGATGGCGCGTCAGCGTCCGGCTGGTGCCTGCACCTCGGATCCGGTCTCCTCGGCGTTCGCCGGTCCGACCTCCGGGCGGTCCTCGCCGGGCCCGGCCGACGGATGCTCCTGGGCGCCCTTGATCTTCTCGGCCGTCGGCTTGGCGACGTTGGAGCCCACGAACCAACGCAGCAGCCGGGCACGGCGACGAGACACCCCGCCGCGCACCGGAATCCCCTCGTCGCCGGTGATCGTGGCCTCCAGCACGGGGTACTCCTTGTGCTGGGTGAGGGCCCAGGCCTCGTCATGGCTGAGCGGCTCGTGCTTCTCCACGAAACCGCCGTCGGGGCCTCGCACGATCTCACCGGAGGGGGATCCATGCTCCAGGCGCTCCAGGTCGGCCCGCTGGAGGCTCACGCAGACGCGCTTGGTGATGTGATAGGCGATCACCGGGGCCACGAAGACGGCGGCCCTCAGGAAGTATGTGATGGCGTTGAGGCTCAGATGGAAGTGGGTGGCGATGATGTCGTTGCCGCCGGCCAGCCAGAACATCGCGTAGCAGGTGATCGCGGCCACACCCAGCGCGGTGCGGGTCGGCACATTGCGGGGACGGTCCAGGATGTGGTGCTCCGCGGTGTCGCCGGTGATCCAACGTTCCACGAAGGGCCATGCCACCATGGCGACCGCCAGGATCCCCATCAGGCCGACACCGGCCAGGAAGATGTTCCAGCTCCAGGTGGTGTGACCGATATGCCACTCCCAGTTCGGCATGATCCGCACCGCACCCTCGAGCCAGCCCATGTACCAGTCGGGCTGGGAGCCCGCCGTCACCTGGGCCGGATTGTAGGGGCCGTACTTCCACACCGGGTTGATCTGCATGAAGGTGGCCATCAGCGTGATGATGCCGAATACCACGAAGAAGAAGCCGCCGGCCTTGGCCATGTAGACCGGGAACATGGGGTAGCCCACCACATTCTTCTCGGTGCGTCCGGGGCCCGGGTACTGGGTGTGCTTGTGGTAGACCACCAGCGAGATGTGCGCCGCGATGAGACCCAGCAGGATCGCGGGAACCAGCAGAATGTGCACCATGTAGAGCCGCGGCACGATGGCGGTGCCCGGGAACTCGCCGTTGAACACGAAGAACTCGACCCAGGTGCCGACCAGCGGGATGGAGCGCATCAGACCGTCGGCGAACCTCAGGCCGGTGCCCGACAGCAGGTCGTCCGGCAGCGAGTAGCCGGCGAATCCCTCGATCATGGCCAGCATGAACAGGCCGACGCCGATGAGCCAGTTGACCTCGCGAGGCTTGCGGAAGGCACCGGTGAAGAAGACCCGCAACATGTGGAACATGGCCGCGGCCACGAAGAGCAGGGCCGCCCAGTGGTGGATCTGGCGGACCAGCAGGCCGCCCCGCACGTCGAAGGAGATGTCGAGGGTGGAGGCGAAGGCCTCCGACATCGGCACCCCGCGCAGCAGCTGGTAGGAGCCCTGGTAGTCGATCTCGGCCATCGACGGCTTGAACCAGATGGTCAGGAAGACGCCGGTGATGAGCAGCACGATGAAGGAGTAGAGGGCGATCTCGCCGAGCAGGAAGGACCAGTGGTCCGGGAAGACCTTCCGCATGGCCACCTTGCCCACCTTGGCGAGCCCCAGGCGGTCATCGGCCCAGATGAGCGGGCCGGACGAGGACTTCTTCGGCGCGGCGTCGTCGGGCACCTCGGCCTCGACGGCGGGTGAGGTGTCGGCGGTACCGGTAGGGCGGGCCATCAGTTGTCACCCTTCTTGAAATCGTGGCGCGAGTCGCGCTCGAAGTAACTGGGCCCCACCGGAACGGTGAAGTCGCTGCGGGCCACCAGATAGCCGTCCTTGTCGACCGTGATGGGCAGCTGCGGCAGGGACCGGGCGGCGGGCCCGAAGACCACGACCCCGGCGTCCCCCAGATCGAAGGTCGACTGGTGGCAGGGGCACAGCAGGTGATGGGTCTGCTGCTCCCACAGGCTGATCGGGCACCCGACATGGGTGCAGATCTTCGAGTAGGAGAGGATCCCCCCGACCTGCCAGTCCTTCCGGGAGTCGGGGATCTTGATGGAGTCCGGATCCATCCGGACGATGATGATCGCGGCCTTGGCCTTCTGCCGCTGGAAGTCCTCGCTCTGCAGGTCCTTGAGATTCTCCGGCTCGGCATTGACCAGCTGGCCGATCTCCATCTCGGAGGCCTTGATCGGCGTGTAGGTGACGTCGTTGACCAGCCTGGTCCCCTCGGTCCAGATGGTGCGTTCGATAGTGGCCCTGCGCATCCCCTTGCCGGGCTTGGGTCCCAGGTCGGCGAGGCTCACGACGGCTGGCAGGGCGAGGGCGCCGATGGCTCCGGCGGCCGCGAACCCGATGAGCTTGCGACGGCCGAGACCGGATTCCTCTGCGCCCTGCTTCCAGACCTTCGCCAGCTCCTGGCGGTCCTCATCGCTGGAGTTGGCCGGGTGGCGCTCCTCGGCGATCTCGTGGTCGCCCATGATCTGCTTGGCCCAGTGGATGGAGCCCAGGCCGATGAACAGGATCGCGAATCCCGCGGTGGCGCCCAGTGCGATGTGGAGGGCGCTGGCGTGCAACGGGCCGAACTTCACGGCGTCGTCGTGGGGAACCGCGAAGTACAGCACGACGAAGGCCACCGCCAGCAGCGGGACAAGCCCGAACAGCGTCAGGATCTGCCGGTAGGCCCGTCTGCCGACCGCCGGATCAGAATCGGTGTACCGCTCGACGTAGGGTTCCAGACCCGGATCCTGGACGGGTTCCTGCTTGTTGATCTGATCGGTGCTCATCGCGCCCGGGCTCCCTTCTTCGCCAGCCACACGGCCACCACCACACAGGCGCCGATACCGATGATCCATGCCCACAGGCCCTCGGAGATCGGCCCGAGGCCGCCCAGGGCGAAGCCACCGTCATTCGGCTCGGAGTGGATCGTGCTGAGGTAGGCGATGATCTCCTTGACGTCCTGGTCGGTCATGGCTCCCTTGGAGAAGACCGGCATCTGCTGGGGGCCGGTGCGCATGGCCTCGTAGATGTGCTTGTCCGAGGTCTTCAGGAGGGACGGGGCGTAGGACCCGTTGGGCAGTGCGCCGCCTCGGCCGTCGATGGCGTGGCATGCCGAGCAGTTGGTCCGGAAGAGTTCGCCTCCACGGGCGATCTCCTCGGCGCTCAGCCCGGTGGCCGTGTACTGCTCGGAGTCCGGGATCGAGGGGCCGGGGGCCAGCGAGGCGATATAGGCCGCCACCTGGGCGATCTCCTCGTCGGTGAAGGCGGTGCGCTTGGACGGCGCCTGAGCCTCCGGGCGGGCCATCGGCATCCGGCCGGTTCCCATCTGGAAGTCGACAGAGGCCGAGCCCACCCCGGCCAGGGAGGGCCCCTGGGTGGTGCCCTCGCCGTTCATGCCGTGGCAGGACGAGCAGTTGGTCTCGAAGATGGCCTTGCCGGCAGCGGCCTGGCTTGAGACATTCGTGTCCGCGGTGCTCGACGTCGCGGGGCTGACGAGGGCGTAGACACAACCCACCAGAACGAGGGCCAACAGCAGCATCAGCGGCTTCGCCGCCGGATGTCGCCGTCGCGTCGAGAGGAACCTCACTGGACCGACCTTTCTTCTGGTTGTTGCTTCACTGCAGCTTCGCCCTCTTCCGGCAGCCGGTCACTGGATGATGTAGATGACCGAGAACAGGATGATCCAGACCACGTCGACGAAGTGCCAGTAGTAGGACACCACCATCGCCGTCACCGCCTGCTCGTGGGTGAATCGACGCGCCAGGTAGGTGCGGCCCAGCGTGAACAGGAAGGCGACGAGACCGCCCGTGACGTGGAGGCCGTGGAACCCGGTGGCGATGAAGAACAGCGAGTAGAAGACGCTCGACTGCATCGTATGGCCCTCGGAGACCAGGTTGGCGTACTCGAGCGCCTGTCCGGCGATGAAGACCGTGCCCATCACGAATGTGAGCGTGTACCACTCCCGCATACCCCAGGAGGTGACTGCAGCCAGGCCCTTGGTGCGCCGCACCCGTCCGTGCTCGGCGGCGTGCACGCCCATCTGGCAGGTCACCGACGACAGCACCAGGATGAGCGTGTTGACCGCCGCGTAGACGACGTTGAGGTGACTCGACTCGGACTGCCACAGGGTCTGGGCCCCGGCCGCAGCCTTGTCGCTGGTCACCTGACGGATCATGAAGTATGCGGCGAAGAGGGCCGCGAAGAACATGAGTTCGCTGGCCAGCCAGATCCACACGCCCATGGGGAGAAGATCAGGGCGCCCGGAGGGGGCCTTGAGTCGGGAGGGGGCGATCGGGTGGATGGCGCCCGACGGTCGCTGTGAAGTCTGCGCTGAAGTGGCCACGGCCTCATTATGTCGGCAAATGTGCGATTGGTCATGTTCTTCGGCATTCGAATGTCGATCCTGTCTTCGGAGCCGGTGACGCCGATGAGATAATGCGGGCCGGGCCGTACGTCGGTGCGCCGCGATACCATGCGGTCGAAGAGGCTCGCGAGAGGGGTTCTGGACGGATCTCCTCAGCACAGTGACGACGACCCACGAGGATGAGGGATGACTGAAGACCAGAGGGGCGGACAGCCCACTCTCAAGGTGCTGGTGTACTCCGACGACCGTCAGGTGCGCGAACAGATCAGGCTGGCCCTGGGAAGACGAATCTCCGCTGACCTGCCCGAGGTCGAGGCGGTGGACGTCGCCACCCAGCCTGCTGCGATCCACGCCGTGGATTCGGGGAACTACGACGTCGTGATCGCTGATGGCGAAGCCGTGCCCTCGGGGGGCATGGGCCTGTGCCACCAGCTCAAGGATGAGGTCTCCGACTGCCCGCCCGTGGTGCTGCTGGTGGCCCGGGTCGCCGATGCCTGGCTGGCGAGCTGGTCGCGGGCCGACGCGATCAGCACCCATCCGGTCGATCCGGTCGAACTGCCCCGGGTCGTCGCCGGTGTCCTCCGCACCGCTGCGGGGGTGTGACGTGGCGGAGACCTTCCCCAGGACATGGCCCGACCTGCTCACCGATCTGGTCAACGGATGCGATCTGGACCGCCGGAGCTCTGTCTGGGCCATGGACCGGGTGCTCTCGGGCGACCTCACCGCCGTACAGGTGGCGGGCTTCGCGGTGGCGCTGCGCGCCAAGGGGGAGACCGTCGAGGAACTGTCCGGCCTCGCCGAGGGGATGCTCGGCCGGGCCACGAAACTCGAACTGGACCGGGAGACCGTCGATATCGTCGGCACCGGGGGGGACCGCGCCAACACCGTCAATGTCTCCACGATGGCGGCCATCGTCGCCTCGGCGGCGGGCGCGAAGGTCGTCAAGCACGGCAACCGGGCGGCCAGCTCGGCGTGCGGTACGGCGGACTGCCTCGAGGCCCTCGGGGTCAACCTGAACCTGGCCCCGGCCGATCAGGCCGGAGTCCTGGACGCTGCGCACATCGTCTTCCTGTTCGCCCCGCTGTACCACGCCTCCCTCAGGTTCGCCGGTCCCGCCCGCAAGGAGCTCGGCATCCAGACGACCTTCAACCTGCTGGGTCCCCTCACGAATCCGGCGCGGCCCCACGCCGATGCGATCGGGATCGCCGACGCCAGGATGGCCCCGTTGGTCGCCGGAGTGCTCACCGACCGCGGATCGCGCGGACTGGTGTTCCACGGCGGGGACGGGCTCGACGAGCTCACCACCACGACTGACTCCCAGATCTGGCTGTTCCGTGAGGGCCGATGCGTCCGCGCCCGTCTCGACCCGGCCGATCTCGGCCTGCCCCGGGCGCAGCCGAAGGATCTCGTCGGCGGGGGCCCCGAGCACAATGCCCAGGTGGTCAGGGATCTGCTCGACGGCGCCACCGGACCGGTGCGCGACATCGTCCTGCTCAATGCCGCCGCAGCACTGCTCGCCTACGACGGGCCGGATCTGGACGCCCCCCTGACCGATCAGTTCGCCGAGCGGATCGATCGGGCCGCCACCGCCGTCGACTCCGGTCAGGCCCGAGAACAGCTCGCGCGCTGGATCGAGATCACGAGTACTTGAGCGGAGAGGGCGACCCCTCCACGTCGCTGCGCTCCTGCCTCCCCGGGCGGGTGAGGTCCGCGACCGCGCTCACAGGCTGAAGATCGCCAGGGCCGCCCACGGCCCCACCCACAGGGCGGGCCCATAGGCGAAGACCGGGCCCCAGGGCGAGGGTCTGAACCTCCGCACGATCGTGATGCCAATGGCAAGGAGGGCACCCGCCACGGCTGCGGCGAACAGGGCGAGGGCCCAGCCCGTGGTGCCGAGGGCGGCGCCGGTCAGGCCCATGGTCCCGGCCAGGCGCACATCGCCGAACCCGAGTCCCCCTCCCAGCCGCCACATCAACCAGAACGGGACGGTGGCGGCGACGGCGAGCGCGGCGGTCGCGGCCAGCACGGACGCCGGCAGGCCGACGACCGCGGCTCCGCCAGCCAGCGCCAGCAGCGATTCGATCAGGCACCAGGCCCACAGGCGGCGGGGAAGGAAGGTCGTCGCCTGGTCGACGGCGATCAGGGTCAGAGCCGAACCTGCCCAGACCCACCACAGGCCGCGTCCCCATGCGGGCGACATGGCAGACATCCCTCCGCAGAGGGCGGCGATCAGGGCAAGGGTCGCCGTCCTCCGGGCAGTCACCAGGCTCCGGTATCTCGGCTTGAGGGCCAGGACCTCAGATCCCACCTCCTCCTCATCGGGCTCGGGCAGCATCGGGACGATCACGAGAAGATGCGAGAGGGCGAGCGCGGTGGATGCCGCCGCACCGATCAGCACCCACACCTCAGGCCGCGCATTCGGGCACCAGCACCCGGTCCTCGGCGATGACCTCGTCGGGCTGGTCGGCCCACAACAGATGGTGAGCCTCGCAGGCGGCCCTCGCCCGCACCCGCATCATGGCCGTGCATCTCGGATCCCGGGCGGTCAGTAGTTGTGCGAGGTCTTGCGCGGAGACGTCGAGGTATGTGCTGACCTCTGTGAGCGTGTGCCGGTTCTCCAGCAGGATGTGCACTCTGCGCAGGGTGCTCGTGGGGTCGACCAGCTGGTGCTCGGCGGCGCTGATGGCGAGCGGTGTCAGCATCAGCAGTCGTTCGGCGTCGACCGCTCGGATGCGGCGCATCGGCCTGCCAAGGCCCATCAGCCGCACGACGGTTCTGCTGGGGACCCCGGCCAGGATCGCCAGGACTCGCCACGGGATTCCGGAGGCACTGGACATGTGACGTACGTGGGCGGCGAAATCCCGTGAGCAGACCCATCCCAGGGGTGCTCCGGACGGCGGCAGGCTCATTGAAGTTGTCATCGAAGGTCCTCCTCGACCTGGTGCGAAGGGCCACATCCCGTGATGTGGTCACTATCAACCATCAGAAGTGCTTTTGGAAGACCTGTTTGTGACAGGAGTGAGAAATTTCTCAGGAAAATCTCGGGTAGTCCTGTGATGTGAGATGTCGGGGACGCCGAACGGGCCCGGTCGAGGACCGGGCCCGTTCGGGGGTGTGAACGCCGGCAAGGGCGGGCAGCGAGCCCTGCCGAGCGCGGAGGGATCGCCCCCGCCGTTGAACTACCTTGACGCCTTGGTGAAACCGGCGGCCTGAGCGTCCTCCTCGGAGGAGAACCAGATGTCGGCGATGGTGCGGTCGTAACCGCCGGAGCCGGGCAGGTGGTACTTCTTGGAGCGGTCGTTGCCCTTGATGACGAACCCCTCCGGGGGGTTGTCCCCGACGTAGGAGGGGACCGTGGCGGTCGTCTCGGCTCCCTCGGGGGCCGGCCCGCCCTCCTCGGTCATGGTGGCCTCCGCGGCGGCGGAATCGGGGGACTCCGGCGGCTTCGGGGTCTTGTGCTCAGGCTCGGGTGCGGGCTCGGACTCGGGAGACTTCTCGGGTGCGGGTTCAGGGGCCTTGGGCGTCCAGGAGTAGGTCTCGCTCGGCTCGCGGGTGGTCCAGCCGTCGTCGGCGGATCCGAGGAACTTCTTGGCCGCGACAGCTCCGGCCGCGGCGAGTCCGCTCAGGATCAGGATGGTCTTGAGCACCTTGTGCTTCTTCTTGGGCGCGACGAGATCCTTGGACGTCGAGGCGGACTTCTTCACGTCCTTGGCGGCGGCCTTAGCGGCCTTCCTCGCCTTCTTGGTCGCCTTCCGGGACTTCTTGGCGGCCCCTTCCAGAGCCACCTGGGCGGACTCGGCGGTATCTGCAGCCTGACCCTTGAGAGCGCTCAGGGCGGCCTGACCGCGCCGCGTGGCCTCCTCCACGGCGGGGGATGAGGCGACCTGGGCGGCCCTCTCCTCGATCTCCGGCAGGACGTCCTTCTGGAAGGTGTCATAGGCCTGCTGGATCGCCGGGGCGACCTTCTTCTCGGCGATGTCCTTGGCGTTGCTGAGAGCGGGGGCGATCTTGTCGCCGGCCTCGGCGACCGCCTTGCTCCCGCGCTTCCAGGCCTGCTCGCCCGCCTTGCGGGCCTCTTCGCTGAGCGGACCGATCCTCTCGGCCGCCTGGGCGGCCAGAGGAGCGGCCTTGGCCTGGGCGGCGCTCAGGTAGGCGGCTGCGTTCTCCAGGGCCTGGGCCCTCTGCTCCTTCACCGAGGCGGCCGTGTGCTCGGCGGCCTCGTGGAGCGACTTCTTGGTGCGGGACACGAGTTCCTCCTGCTGTGGTGTGGCTTGTGATCAAGCACCCTCCACGTTAGCCGCGACCTGGGAGCTTCGACAGGTCAGCGCGATGATCGGGTGAGCCGCGGCCTGACGGGAGGTGCGCCGGTCGGTACTGTGGGGGCAGGTCCGGCCGTCGGTCGGCTGGACGCCATCATCGGATCAGGAAGGCAGCCACGTGGCATCAACCGCGACCTTGCACACCAATCATGGGGACATCCTCCTCAATCTCTTCGAGGCACAGGCCCCCAAGACGGTGAAGAACTTCGCCGGGCTTGCCGACGGCACCCAGGAGTACGTCGATCCGCTCACCGGGCAGAAGACGACCGGGCGGTTCTACGACGGCCTGACCTTCCATCGGGTCATCGACGGATTCATGATCCAGGGCGGCTGTCCGCTGGGTACCGGGACCGGTGGCCCCGGCTACCAGTTCGCTGACGAGTTCCACCCCGACCTGCACTTCGGCAAGCCCTATCTGCTCGCGATGGCCAACGCGGGCCCGGGCACCAACGGGTCCCAGTTCTTCATCACCGTGGCTCCGACCCCGCACCTGAACCGGCGACACACCATCTTCGGAGAGGTCGCCGATGAGGCGTCGCGAAAGGTCGTCGACGAGATCGCGAAGGTGCCGACGGACCGGATGGACCGCCCGGCCGAGGCGGTCGTGATCGAGTCGGTGGAGATCGCCTGATCCGAGTCGGGTCAGGTCGTGGGGACGTCGATGGCGCCGTCCCCACGGCTCCCCGGGAATCCCCGGCCGGGCGACGAGGAGGAGAGCATCGTGGGTGACCGATGGGTCGAGCATCCGATACATCCGAGGGGCAGTGACAGCCCGGCCTCGATCGTGCTGGCAGTCGGCACCCTCGTGGTGGCCGTGTTGTCGAACCTCCTGCCGATGGCCGCCTGGCTCGCCGCGGGGGCGAGCCCCCTCTTCGACTACCAGGTGTGGCGGCCGGTGCTGTACGGACTCACCACGGGCTCGATCCTGCAGGGGGTCATCAACGGCGTCTTCCTGTTGCTGGTGGGACGCAGCCTGGAACCGCTGCTGGGATCGTGGGACTTCGCGGCGGTCTATCTTCTTGCCGGGCTGGGCGGCGCCACCGCCCTGTCGCTGACCGGAGTGCCGGCATCCTTCTCAGGGTCCATCTGCGGCATCTTCGGCATCCTGGCCGCGACCGCGGTCATCAAGCACCTGGAGCATCAGGACATCCGGGGCGACATCATCCTGATCACCCTGTTCGTGATCTGGGGGATCCTCGCCGGTTCGAGGGACTGGACGGCCGACATCGGAGCGATCGTGGTCGGCGCGGCCGTCGGATGGGTGTGGGGAAGGAACCGGTGGGCCTCCAGAGGACGCAACCGTATCGCCTACGCGGTCATCGCGGGCGTGTGCCTGGGGGCTCTCGTGGTCACCTGGCTCTGGTGACTGTCTAGTCGCCGATCGAGAACATCGCCTCCAGATCGTGCTCCGAGTAGGTGCGAAGGGCGATGTGGGTGTCGGTGTCGACGACGCCCTCCACCTTGTTGATGCGGTCCGCGATGATCTCGGCGACCTCCTCCATCGAGGAGGCGCGGACCATCGCGATGAGATCGACATGGCCGGCGGTGGAGTAGACCTCGCTGACCCCCGGCAGCGCGAGAACCTCTTGGGCGACCTCAGGGATCCTGCTCGAGCTGGCCTGAATGAGCACAATGGCATTGAACATGGCAACAGATTAGGTGCTCAGGCAGGCGGCCGCACTCATGCGGAGCAGCGATGGCGCCGTTGGCCAGCTCCACGGCCCGAGCCAGGGTCCGCTCGTCGGCGCCGCAGTGCAGGGGCCAGTCCCAGCAGCCGTCGATATCGACGAGACGGACGCCGGGCGACTCCAGCCAGTCGGCGACCAGCTCGGCCTCCTCCACGGTGCAGGCGGGGATGCCCGGTGAAGCGGCGGTGACCGTCTCGGCAGTGGTGCGGGCGGCGTCGATGGTGGGCACCGGGTTCTCCCCGGCCGGACTGAGGGCAGCGGCCGCCAGCCGGCCGTGACGCACGATGTGCACCTCCCAGGTGCGGTCGACCGGACGTGCCGCGACGATCTCCGCGCAGTCGGCCAGGGAGGCGAGCCTGGCCCGCCGACGGCTGGCCCGCAGGCAGGAGCGTGCCCGCGAGGTGAGTGAGGAGGCGTCCTCGAAACGCTCCTGGCGCGACAGCGAGGCGATTCGGGCGGCGATGGAGTCGATGAGCGGCCGGACGTCGAGGGTCATCGCCTCGCGGGCCCGCTCAACGGCGGCGTGGTAGACGTCGTCGGAGGCGAACGCTGTCCCGACCTGTTCGGGGAGGAAGCGAGCCCTGGCGAGCGTGGAGGGGTCGTGGGCCGCGGACGCTGTCCCGACCTGTTCGGGGAGGAAGCGAGCCCTGGCGAGCGTGGAGGGGTCGTCCCCTCCGCCATTTATCAGACACGGTGCTGCGCAACGTCCCATCTCGGCCAGCGGGCAGCCGTGGGGATGGCTGGCAGGGGTGCCGGTGCACTGGCGGATCCCGGCGAACTCGCAGATGAGCTCGCCGGCCTCCGCCGCCTCCTTCCGGGTGGAGAAGGGACCCCAGTAGGTGCGGTCGGCCCGGCTGGTGGATCTCACGACCGACAGTCGTGGGTACCGGTCGTCGGAGAGGCAGATCCAGTTCACCGAGGTCTGACGCCTCGACCGGCGGTTGTAGCGGGGGGAGTGGGCGTCGATCATCCGCAGCTCGCGGACTCCGGCCTCCAGGGTCGTCGCACATGCGAGCGCATCGACGCCGGTGGCCACCCGCACCATCTCGTCCATCCGGCGTCGGGTCTCCGAGGCCGTGAAGTACTGCCTGACACGGCGTCGCACATTGACCGAGGTGCCGACGTAGAGGACTTCGGGAGGTTCGTCGGAGGTCGCCCGGTGCGCACGGAACCAGTAGATTCCAGGCCCCTCGGGCAGCGCGTCGGCCCAGGTGCGCCTGGCACGGCGCCCCGGGGCCACCTTGTGGGTGACCTCCAGGAGGTCCTCGAGGGTCGTGACGCCCAGGCCGCTGACCCGCTCGATGATCCCGTGCATGACGTCGACGGTGGCCCGTGCGTCGTCCAGGGCTCGATGGGTCGGTGGGGTGGCGGCGGAGAAGTACCGGGCCAGGGTGCCGAGTCTGTGGTCGCGCACCTCGTCGTGGCCGATGCAGGAGCGGGCCAGCGCCAGGGTGTCGAGGACGGTGTTTCCGGGCCAGGGACGGTCATGGGCGTCGCATGCGCGCCTCAGGAATCCCATGTCGAACCTGGCGTTGTGGGCGACCAGCACACAGCCGCGGCTGAACTCGAGCCAGCTGGGGAGCACCGCGCCGATGGAGGGGGAGTCGATGACCATCTCGTCGGTGATCCCGGTGAGCATCTGGACCGATCCCCTGATGTGGCCGCTGGGGCGCACCAGAGTCGCGAGCTCGCCCAGCACCTCGCCGCCGCGCACCTTGACAGCGCCGATCTCGGTGATGTCGTCCTCGGTGGACCCGCCGGTCGTCTCGAGATCGACCACGCAGAAGGTGACCTCGAAGAGGGGAGTGCCCAGATCGTCGAAGGAGGGCTGCAGATCCGGCGCGGTCATGGGCGAAACGGTAGGCAACGGGACTGACAGTTATGAGCAGTCTGAGGAGTCGTGGCGGGTCGGGGAGTGGGACGGTTCATGTCGGTAACCAGGAGAATGCGCTCTGACAAGGAGCGACGGGAGAACCGACGAAGGTTTGCCTTTCGTCTGAGCATCATCTAAGATTTTCTCAGCTAATGGGGCAGGTCCCCGGAGGCGCGATGACCGTGACGACTGGTCGGTCCCCCAGGGGGAGTGGCCCGAGGACGCGAAGGACACAACGTGGCACAGGATCGACTGATCAGCTCGAACGCTCGCGGCGCCGGGAGGGGCCGCCGACTCGGACGAGGACTGGCAGCGACCGCGCTCAGCAGTGTGATCGTCGTCTCCGGGCTCGTCGCAGGCCAGCCGAAGGCCGCCGCCGAGCCGGACACCGTCTCCGAGGCCAAGAGTCAGCTGGCCGCCATCGAGGCGCAGAGCCATGCCCTGGATGCCAAGTACACCGGTGCGCAGGCCGATCTCGACCAGGCCGAGAAGAGTCTGAAGACGGCCGAGAAGGATCTGGTGACCCAGCGCTCGAAGGTTGCGTCGATGCGCAAGACTCTCAGCGCCCTGGCCGCCAACGACTACCAGAGCGGCAACATCAGCCTCACCGCGCAGATGGTGAGCAGCGGGAACTCCGGTCAGTTCCTGTCCCAGCTCGCCACGATGCAGAACGTCAGCGACCGGACCAAGGGAAAGTTCCAGTCCTTCCAGTCCGAGCAGGCCCGGCTTCAGAC
Organism: Acidipropionibacterium virtanenii; assembly: GCF_003325455.1. NCBI lineage: Bacteria > Bacillati > Actinomycetota > Actinomycetes > Propionibacteriales > Propionibacteriaceae > Acidipropionibacterium > Acidipropionibacterium virtanenii. The sequence continues at coordinate 2,267,342 of NZ_CP025198.1, read as the reverse complement.
CCTTGAGAAGCAGGCCGCCAGCGACCGGACCACCATCAAGGCGAGCCGCGACTCGCAGGCCGTCCTGCTCAAGAAGTCGAAGGCCAAGGAGGCCGACGCCAAGAAGGTGCTCGCCTCCCTCACCGCCGAGCAGCAGGCGAAACTGGCAGCAGAGCAGGCGGCCGCCGCACAGGCCCGCACCACCGCGGCCTCCCAGACGTCGCGGTCGGATGCGCGCAGCGACGCCACGGCGTCCTCCCCGAGCTCCTCGTCAAGCAGCACCAGCACCAGCAATACCAGCACCTCGGCCTCCGGACGCGCCTCCACCGCCATCGCCTTCGCCAAGTCCAAGATCGGCGGCCCCTACGTCTACGGCGGCACCGGCCCCACCGGTTACGACTGCTCCGGCCTCATGCAGGCCGCCTGGGCGGCTGCCGGGGTGAGCCTGCCGCGGACCTCCGGGGAGCAGTTCAGCGCCGGGACCTCGGTCTCGCAGAGCGACCTCCAGCCCGGCGACCTGGTCTTCTACTACGGCAATCCGCCAAGCCACGTGGGCATGTACATCGGCGGCGGCCAGATCGTCCACGCCTCCAACCCGACCTCGGGCATCAAGATCTCTCCGATCGGCGAGATGCCGATCAGCGGCGCGCGTCGCGTCGGCTGACCCTGTGCTCAGTGTCGGCGTCGACATCGGCGGCACGAAGGTCGCCGCCGGCATCGTCGACGAGCAGGGGGCGATCCTCCGCAGTCTGAAGCGCCCCACCCCCTCGCACAGCCCCGAGGCGGTGGAGAACGCCATCGTCGAGTCGGTCCGCGAACTGTCCGCCGGTCTGCCGGTCGGAGCAGTGGGGATCGGCGCTGCCGGGTGGGTCGACACCGAACAGGCTCTGGTCCGTTTCTCCCCGCACCTGGCCTGGCGCAACGAGCCCCTGCGCGACCGGCTCGCCACACGCATCACCGTTCCCGTGCTTGTCGACAACGATGCGAATGCGGCGGCCTGGGCCGAGTACCGGTTCGGAGCCGGCCAGGGCTCACGAGTCATGGTGTGCCTCACTCTCGGTACCGGGATCGGCGGAGCCCTGGTGATCAACGGCCGGATGTTCCGAGGCCGCTTCGGCATGGCCGGCGAGTTCGGTCATATGACCGTGGTTCCCGACGGGCACTGGTGCCCCTGCGGCAATCGCGGCTGCTGGGAGCAGTACGCCTCGGGAAACTCCCTGGTCCGTGACGCCAAGGCCCTCCTCGCCGAGGGATCGCCGCGCGCACAGGGACTGCTCGATCACGTCGCCGATCACGATGCTGACAAGCTCATCGGGCCCGACGTCACCGCTGCCGCCGTCGAGGGCGACGCGACTGCGATCGAACTGATAGCAGACGTCGGTACCTGGCTCGGGAAGGGCATGGCCGGGCTCGGCGCGGCGTTGGATCCCGATCTCTTCGTCGTCGGCGGCGGAGTCAGCGCCGCCGGTGAGCTTCTGCTGGGGCCCGCCCGGTCGGCCTTCGCGAGGAACCTCACGGGCCGTGGCTTCCGGCCGCTCGCCGAGATCGAGCACGCCCGCTTCGGTCCCGACGCCGGGCTGATCGGCGCCGCCGACCTGGCCCGTCACTCGATCACCGAACCGCCCGGGCCCGCGCGCGGATTCTGGCCGCGTCGGCGCCACCCGAGGCGGAGCGCCCGGCGCCGACCCATTCTGCAGACCCTTGCCGGTGGATTCGGCGGCCCGGTCGTGCCCGGGGCCGAGCCACGCGCCTGAGCACCCGTCTGGTGCGACGGCACTGATCCGCTGAGGGCCGATACAGTGCCGTTGAGGGCCGATACAGTGGTCCGCGCGGATGTCAGCGGTCCGAAAGGGGGCCCCATGTGGTACCAGGTGTTCAAGGTCGCACTGTTCGGCCCCGGGGTCCGGGCGCTGTGGAAACCATGGGTGGTCGGTCAGGAGAATCTTCCTCGCGGGGGCGGCGCGGTCGTGGCCTGCAACCACATCTCGGTACTGGATCCCATCATCGTCGCCGCGGTGCTCGACCGGCAGATGACCTACCCGGCGAAGAAGGAGCTCTTCCAGGGTGATCACGGGCTGTGGTCCAAGGTCGTCGCCTGGTTCCTCAAGGCGGTCGACCAGGTGCCGCTGGACCGCTCCGGGGGGAAGCGCAGTGTCGAGGGCATGGGCCCGGTCCTGAACCGTCTCGGCGAGGGCGGCCTGGTCGGGATCTTTCCCGAGGGCACCCGCTCTCCCGACGGCGAGCTGTACAAGGGCAAGACGGGGGTGGCCCGACTGGCGCTGCGCGCCGATGTCCCCGTCGTCCCGGTGGCACTCGTCGGCACCGAGCCCGTCAGGGGCAGGTTCGGCATTCCGACCGTCAACAGTCCCGGTGTCATCATCGGTGAGCCGCTGCACTTCTCGGAACTCGCCGGACGCGAGGACGAGGTCGCGGTCCTGAGATGGGTCACCAACGAGGTGATGGACGCCATTCAGCAGCTGGGCGGCCAGGAGTACGTCGATGTCTACGGATTCCGCGTGAAGTACGGCAACCTCAAGGGCAAGGACACCTCCCGCTGGCGACTCCCGCGCCCCGGCGGCACCGTTGCCCCGGCAGCCCACCAGGGTGACGGGACCGGTGAGTCGCGATGAGCCGACTGCCACGATGGACCGGTGGCCGGGTCGATCTCACCGGAGCACCGCCGCCGGACGGCGCCGTCGTGGTCGCCGTCCATCACACCCGCCACGATGACGCCGTGGTCGTTCGCGCCGCACTGCACCCGATCCGCAGTCCGTGGCTCGGACTGGTCACCCCGACCAGGGCCGTCCCGTGGGGCACCTCGGCCAGATCCAGGGCCCTGGCGGCACTGCGCGCCGGTCGTCTGGTCGTCGTCTTCCCGGAAGGAGGCACCGCACCGGGGGAGGCGGTCTACAAGGGCGACGTCGAGGTCGCCCATCTCGCTCTGGAGGCCGGTGCTCCCGTCGTGCCCGCAGTTCTCTCGGCCGACCGCACCCGCCTCGAGCTCGGTGCCCCCCTCGACTTCAGTCGCCACGCGACGACCCCGCACAGTCGTGCCGTCCTCAGAGCGGTCACCGATGAAGTGATGGAGGCCCTCAGCCGGCTCTGCGGCCTGCCGTATCACGATCTGCCCGCCGCTGCCGCCAGGCAGGAGGAGTCCGAATCGAGACGGGAACGGGCCCGTGCCGCCCGGGCTGGTCGCGTGGCGGCCCGGCGGAAGGCGGCGCTTCAGCGTCAGGAGGCCAAGGCCGAAGCCGCCGAGGAGGCCGCGGATCTGGCCGAGGCGGCCATCGCGGCGAGAGAGGCCGCCCGCCTCCAGGCACGCGAGGCCGCCCTCTCCGATCGGCTGCGCGCCGCCGGCATCCGCCCCGGCGAACCCGGCCGGGGAGCTTCCGCCGACGGTGCTGCCGGCGCGGACGGCACCGATGAGAACCGCACCGATGAGGACGGCACCGATGAGGATCGGGGCTGAGGCGGCCGACCCTGCGGCGGGGCACGTCAGCCCGGCCCGCGGCCACCGTCCGAAGTCGTTGAGCACCTCCAGAGTGCAGCATGTCGTGGTGGTGCTCAGGTGGGTCTTCCTGGCTCATGCCGTGCTGATGGCGGCGGCCCGATGGGATGCCACCACGCGGCGCGGGCTGCTGCTCGTGCTGCTCGGACTCATGCTGGCGTGGACGGTGGTGATCACCGCCCAGTCCCGTTGGCGATGGTGGCGCTGGCGTGCCGTGGCCGTGGTCGATGTGGCCGTCTCGGTCGTCGTGACCCTGGCGAGCCGGGCCGTTCTGAGACCGGGAGCTCCCACGGCCGGATTCGAGGGGGTGGGCTACTACTGGGTGACCTGCGCGCCCCTGGCAGTGTCCCTGGCCTACGGAAGCATCGTGGGCGTCCTCGGAGCGCTGCTCGTCATCCTGTCGGGAGCGTTCGAGGCGGGGCACGGCCATCTGTGGGCATGGAGCGCCGACCTGCTGATGCTCGCCGCATGCTGGTCCGCGGGCCGGCTCATGGGTCAGATGCGCGAACTGCTGGCCGAGAACCAGCGCAACCATGCGATCACGGCTCGGATGGCCGAGCGCGAGAGACTGGGCCGGATCGTTCACGACGGCGTGCTCCAGGTGCTGTCCATGGTCGAACGGGAGGGGCCCGAACTGGGATCCCGGGGAGTGGTTCTGGCGGGTCTGGCACGCGAGCAGGGGGCCCAGCTGCGCAGGATGCTCCAGGCCTCGGCTGGCGAGTCCGTCCCGGAGGACTGCTCCGATGCGGGTGCCGCGGACCTCGTCGCCACCGTCGAGGCCCATGAGAGCGATTCAGTGACGGTCTCGGCCATGGCGGGGGAGCTGCTGCTGGCCGCCGAGATGGTCCACGAGATCGACGCCGCGCTGCAACAGGTGCTGCTGAACGTCACCCAGCACGCCGGGTCCGGCGCGCACTGCTGGATCCTCATCGAGCAGGAGGACGACCAGATCGTCATCTCGGCGCGCGACAACGGCGTCGGGATGTCTCCCGAGGCGACCGACCGGTTCTCGAAAGAGGGCAGGATGGGGATCAGCCGGTCAATCATCGGCCGCATCCACGATCTGGGCGGATCCAGCGAGATGACCTCGGCTCCGGGCCACGGCGTCGAGTGGGAATTCAGGATTCCCATTCATCCCGAGGGGGGCGACGACTCCCCCTTCGCTCGCGCAGGCGCTCGCTGACCCCCGGGCGGTGACCGGGATGATGCTTGGCCCGGGAGAGACCGTGGTGAGAGGCTGGGAGAGGAGGAGGGACGATGATGACCTCAGAATCGGGCACGGCGGGAACCCGGGTGATGCTCGTCGACGACCACCCGATGTGGATCGACGCCCTCGGCCAGGATCTGACGGCCGACGGCTTCGACATCGTCGCGGTCGCACACAGCGGGGCCGAGTGCGTGCGTCGTGCCAGGGCCGCGCGACCCGACGTCCTCGTCATCGATCTCAAGATCCCCGAGCCCGACGGGGCCACCTGCACCCAACTCCTCACCACCGAGTTCCCACGGATGCACGTCCTGGTGATCTCGGCCTCCGGGGAGCGCGAGGACGTGCTGCGCGCCGCCAAGGCCGGTGCCTGCGGCTACATGGTGAAGTCCGCGACTCGCGCGGAACTGCTCGACGGAGTCCGGCGCACCGCACAGGGCGACGCGGTGTTCACCCCGGGGCTGGCCGGCCTGGTGCTCGGCGAGTTCCGCAGGATGGCCATCCAGCCCGGCGCCGAGAAGGACAGCCGCCCCCGTCTCACCGACCGCGAGGTCGAGGTGCTGCGCCGGGTCGCCAAGGGCATGGCCTACCGCGAAATCGCGGAGGAGCTGGTGGTCTCCCACCGCACCGTGCAGAACCACGTCCAGAACGTGCTGCGCAAGCTCCAGCTCCACAACCGGGTCGAACTCACCCTCTACGCTCTGGAGAACGGCATGGGGCCGGAGTAGAGCGCTTCGTCTCACGGCAGATGGTCGGGATGCGGCCCTGCCATGAACTCACACTAGACTTCGTCGCATGCTGAATGGTGTTCCGAGTCTGGCTGAACTGCACGCAATGCCCCAGATGCAGCAGCCGAGCTATCCGGACCCGGCCGCAGTGGCCGATGTCGTCTCCCGGTTGCGGGGTCTGCCCCCACTGGTCTTCGCCGGGGAGTGCGACGGGCTGCGCGACAAGCTCGCCGCAGTGGCCGACGGTCGCGGCTTCCTGCTCCAGGGAGGCGACTGCGCCGAGACCTTCGCGGGGGTCAATGCCGACAACATCAAGGGCAAGCTGCGGGTGCTGCTGTCCATGGCGGTCGTCATGACCTACGCCGCCCAGGTCCCGGTGGTGAAGGTGGGACGGATCGCCGGCCAGTACGCGAAGCCCCGCTCCAAGGACACCGAGACCCGCGGCGGCGTCACTCTTCCGAGCTACCGCGGCGACGCCGTCAACGGCTTCGAGTTCACGCCCGAGTCGCGAACCCACGACCCCGGGCGCCTCCTGCAGATCTACAACAGCTCCGCGTCCACGCTCAACCTGGTGCGTGCCTTCGTCAAGGGTGGTTTCGCGGACCTGCGCGGCATCAATGCGTGGAATGCCGATTTCGTGCGCAACTCCAACGTCGAAGCCCGGTACGAGGCCCTGGCTCACGAGATCGAGAGCGCCCTGGCGTTCATGATCGCCTGCGGGGTCGATGACGAGCAGCTGAGCACGGTGGACTTCTTCGCGAGTCACGAGGCGCTGCTGCTGGACTACGAGCACGCCATGACGAGGATCGACTCCCGCTCCCAGCTGCCCTACGACACATCCGGCCACCTGCTGTGGATCGGGGAACGGACCAGGCAGGCCGAGGGGGCGCACGTGGCCTTCCTGCGCCATGTCAGCAACCCTCTCGGGATCAAGCTCGGCCCCTCCACGACCGGTGAGGACGCCGTGCGCACGGCTGAACTTCTGGACCCCGACCGGATCCCCGGACGGATCACCTTCATCACCCGGATGGGCGCCAGGGATGTCCGCTCCAAGCTCCCCCCGATCATCGACGCCGTGGAATCGACCGGCCGCAAGGTGGTGTGGAGCTGCGACCCGATGCACGGCAACACCTTCGAATCCGCCAATGGCTTCAAGACGCGGTCCTTCGTCGATGTGTGCGCCGAGGTCAACGCCTTCTTCGACGTCCACGAGGAGCTGGGGACCTGGCCCGGCGGCGTACACATCGAACTGACCGGCGACGACGTCACGGAGTGCCTGGGCGGGGTCGACGCCCTGGCCGAGACCGACCTCGCCAACCGGTACGAGACCGCATGCGACCCGAGACTGAACCGCAACCAGTCTCTGGAACTGGCCTTCATGATCGCCGAGCGACTCTCCGACGGCAGGCTCAAGCGCCAGACCGTCAGCCCCCTGGAGCCGTTCCGCGGCATGGACCTGTGAACCCGGGGGCCCGGCGGCGTCGGATCGGCCCGAATCGGTTGTCGCCGCGTGCGGGTTCGGCCAGACTGGGGGCATGAGGATCACCCATCTCGGACACTCCTGCGTACTTGTCGAGGCCGCCGACGCCCGGATCCTCATCGATCCGGGCAACTTCTCGGACGACTGGCACGGCCTGAGCGATCTCACCGCCATCCTGGTCACCCACGCTCATCCCGACCATGTCGATCCCGAGCACATCGAGGAACTGGTCAACGCCAACTCCGGTGCGATCTGCCGGGCCGAGAAGGGGGCGGCGGCCGCGGTGCCGCAGCTGGATGCCGATCCCATCCTGCCCGGCGACGTCATCGAGGTCGGCGGAGCCAGGATCGAGGCGGTCGGCGGCCAGCACGCCGTCATCCATCGTGACATCCCACGGATCGGCAACGTCGGGTACCTCATCGGTGAGGGGCTCGGCACCATCCTCTTCCATCCCGGCGACGAGCTCGACGAGACCCCCCACGGGGTCGATGTGCTGGCCTGCCCGGCCTACGGGCCCTGGGCCGCGATGAAGGAGACGATCGACTTCGCCCGTGCGGTGGGAGCCCGGGACGGCTTCCTCATCCATGACCGGCTGCTCAGCGAGAGGGGCTGGCGCACCGCTTTCGACCGGCATGACGAGATGACCGAGACCACCTTCCACGATCTGCGCGACGCGACGCCGTGGGAGGCCCCCGCGCGCTGATCCGCCGCCGGACTATTCCGAGCCGGAGGTCAGCGCGGGATCACCCGCCGGATGCGCGCCGCGCGAGCACCGGACGGGCCGGTCCGGGCGCAGTGCCGCCGTGCCGCGGCGGCGCCTGGGCGGGCGGACCACGAGGATCATCGCAGCGAGGATCGACGCGCCTCCCAGGATGACCTGCAAGGTGACCGGGTCGCCCGCCAGCCAGATTGCGAAGGCCGCACCCCACAGGGGCTCGGTACACATGATCACCGAGGCGCGGGTGGCCTCGACGCGGGCCTGGGCCCAGCTCTGCAGGAAGGCGATCATGGCTCCGCACAGCACCCCCAGGTAGATCACCGCGAACCACTCCTGGCCCGACGAGGCGATCCGGATACCGCCGGGGGCCGCGCAGACCATGCACACCAGGGCGGCCCCGATCGTCTGGTAGAGGGCCAGCGAGGCCACATTGCTGGCCGTGGCGAAGCGTCCCAGGGCCACGATCTGGCCGGCGAAGCAGACCGACGCAGCGAAGGTCAGCAGCTCGCCGATGCCGATCCCGGCGCCCAGATCGGCCGGATTGAGGGCCAGGGATCCCAGCCCCACGGTCGCCAGTGCCACGGCCGTCCAGATCTGGCGGGGCACCCTCCTGCCGAACAGCATCGCCCCCAGCAGTGGCGTCACCACCACATACAGGCCGCCGATGAAGCCGTTGACAGACGCCGACGTGGACCTGAGCCCCAGCGCCTGGAGCACCTGCCCGGCTCCGAAGAGCATCCCCAGGGACAGCCCCCGGGCGATCGTGCGAGGGTTCGCGCGCCACGCCCGGGGCATCAGGACACCGAGGGCCAGGGCGCCGACCACGAAGCGGTTCGCCAGCAGGTCGGTGGGAGACAGATGGGCGTAGGCGCTCTTCATGACGACAAGGGTGGAACCCCACAGAAGAGCCATGACCATGAGCGCCAGGGGCGCCAACCGGGACGAACGAAAACCCACCATGGGGGCCATGTTATACGAGAAGATCTTCGCAGTTTCACCCAGGATGCGATGAAAAACAGTGTGCAGTCGATGATGGACGAGATGAACAACCGTTCATCAACGGATATGCGGTGAATCCTCCAGATGTTGAACGGTGACAGATGACGTGGCCGGGGGCATGACGTCGACCTGCCCGGCCGCCGGTCCTGAGGAGGTTCGCAGGGAGACGCCGAAGCGATATGCCGTCAGCCCGACAGCCACCGCCAGCACCGTGATGAGCAGCATCGCGATGAGGTTGCGCCGCCCGCGGTACGGGGCGGGGCGTCGGCCCCGCGGGGCAGACCTCGTGACCCGGCCCGGGCCGGTCGGCCGCGTGTGAGGGGCCCGGGCGACGCCGGGGTTGCGGGGCCGGGGAGTATCCCTGGGGGTCTGGGGGGAGGCCGCCCGGTGGGAGATGTCGGTCCGGATGGCGACGCCGGGGCGCGCAGGGGTGACCCGGGACACAGCGGGACGATCGATCGGGGAGACCGGGGTGCGGGTGTGGGCCGGTGACGCTCCAGGGACGGGAACCGGGCTGGCGGGCTGCGCGCTCCCGGCACGGTGCATCAGCGAGGTGATGGCGGGGTCCTCGGCGCGTCCCTGGGCCAGGGAGACCCGGGCCGACCGGATGAGGCCGAGAAGCACCCGGCCGTCGACCGGGCGGTCGGCGGGTTCGCGAGCCGTGCAGCTGCGTACCAGGGCGTCGAGATACGCCGGGATGTGCTCGGCCAGCTCGCGGCCCCTCCGCCCGAGCCCGGCGAGGTAGGCCGAGGGGGCCGGTACGTCCTCATGGACGTGGGCCCAGGCCACCTGGATGGGAGTCTCCCCGGTGTGCGGTTTGTGTCCGGTGAGCATCTCGAAGAGCACGATCCCGGTCGAGTACACGTCCGAACGCTCATCGGCACGATTGCTCACCACGAGCTCGGGCGGCAGATAGGAGACGGTGCCGACCAGCAGCCCGGTGGCCGTGACGCTCTGGGCGGTCACCGCACGGGCCAGACCGAAGTCGGCGACCTTGATCTGGCCCCGATCGGAGATGAGCACATTCTCGGGCTTGACGTCGCGATGCACCACGCCGTCGTCATGGGCGCTCGCCAGTGCCGAGACCACCGGCTCGAGCAGGGCGAGCGCCCGGCGGGGCGTCAACGGGGCATCCTGGACGATCACATGCCGCAGGGTGCATCCCGGCACGTACTCCATGACGATGTAGGGCCGAAGGTCGTCGACCCCCTGGTCGAAGACGCTGACGACATGGGGATTGACCAGACGGGCCGCCGCCTTGGCCTCAAGATCGAATCGGCGGGCGAACTCCGGGTCCTCATAGAGCCCCTCGTGCATCACCTTCACCGCCACGCCCCGGTGGAGGTGGACGTCCTGCGCCCGGTAGACGGTGGCCATGCCTCCCCGGGCGATGCGCGAGGTGATCTCGTAGCGACCGCCGAGGACGCGGCCCACGAGGGGGTCGGTACTCACAGTCATGCTCACGTGTGCCTCACAGCGCGATCGGGGGAAGGGCGCAGGCCGTGCTCGCCTGTCACAGCGAGTCTAGGTGCTGGGAGGCGGCGGACCCGGGCACCGGACGCGGCGAGTCCCCCCGACGCGGTACGGTTCGAGGAAACCTTCGGGGAAACCTCAGGGTCAGCGCATGCCCTGCTGGTACAGCCGATAGCCCGCATCCGTGTGGCGGAAGCACAGTGTCCAGGGCCTGGTGCCCTCGGCGATGCCGCGCCCCGCACCGGCAGTGGTGACGGTCATCGGGTAGCACTCGAGAGCCACCCCGGCATCGGCGGCGCTGAGTCTCACCACCGTGCCCACGCCCTTGTAGGCGGTCATCCGGGGAGTGTCGCACCACGCCCAGGTGCTCGCGGCGGTGAGTCGGCGGGTCACCTGGCAGTCGTGTGCGACGGCGGCCTTGAGGTAGGCCGTCATCACCTGGTGGGAGTCGGCGCCGGGGGAGGGGACCGAGGGTGCGATCTGCTGCTGACCTGAGCAGGCCGTCAGCACGGCGACGGCTGCTGTCACGGCCACGATCGGTCGCCTGATGGACATCTCGGGCTGTCCTTTCCGCTGTTCGCGATAGATCTTCGCCCTTATGGGCCGAGGTCGATTCTAGGGACGCGGCCACAGGCTCGCCTCATCGGTGCCCGGGGCTCTCTAGGCTGGACCCATGACTGCGCTGCTGGGGCTGACCGCCCGACTTCAGATGGCGACCCTCTGTCTGGTCACCGATCTGCATCCCGCGGCCGGTGACGTCCTCGACGTGGTGGTCGCGGCGGTCGCCGGCGGGGTCGACATGGTCCAGATCCGCGATTCCGGCGTCGGTCACGAGGCACTGGTCGAGGCGGTTGCCGGGATCGCCGACGCCCTGGCCGGCAGCCAGGCCCTCCTCGGCGTCCACGGAGAGGCCGGCACCGTGTCGGGGTCACGGGCCGACGTCCTCCATCTGAGCGCCGACGGATATGCCGGACCGGCCCGCACGGCCCTGGGCCCCCACGGGCTGCTCGGACGCTCGGCCCACGATCCCGCGCAGCTGGCACGGGTCACCTCGGACTGCGACTACGTCTTCATCGGGCCGGTGTGGTCGGGGCCGGTCCGCGGGCGAGGCGGCGGGCTGGAAATGGTGCGCCGGGCCTCGGTGGACTGCCGCGACGCCGACGACCGGCCGATCCCGTGGTTCGCCGCCGGGGGGATCACGGCGCGCAATGTGGGTCAGGTCCTCGAGGCCGGCGCCCGCAGGATCGCGGTGGGACGCGCCGTCACCGCTGCGAGCGACCCCGGCGAGGTGTCGCGACAGATCGCCCGGACGGTGGGCCGGGCATGGCTCGACGACCCGCTGAAGGGCCCCGTCCAGCCCGGCTGAGCACGGGTATCACGCGGATCGCTGCACGCACTGGCGGGCCAGCTCGGTGAGCGCGATACGTCCCTCGTGGGTCATCTCGGCGGAGCCGAGGACGTCCAGGGCCTGCCGGTAGCCCTTCTCGATGTCGGCCTCGACACCGGCCCTGGCCCCGCTGGACTCGATGATCCGGCGCGCGGTGGCGATGTCGGAGTCATCGAGATCGGGGCGCCCCAGCAGTGAATCGAGGGTCCGCGCGTCGTCCGGGGTGGAGGCCGACATGGCGTGGGCCACGAGCATCGTGCGCTTGCCCTCGCGGATGTCGTCGCCGGCGGGCTTTCCGGTGATCCCGGCATCGCCGAAGACTCCGAGCAGATCGTCGCGGAACTGGAAGGCCCGGCCCAGCGGCGAGCCGAAGTCCAGCATCGCCTGTTGCAGCCCGGCTGTGCCTCCGGCCAGGCTGACGCCGATCTGGGCCGGCCTGGCCACGGTGTACCGGGCGGTCTTGAACTCCACCACGCGATGGGCCAGGTCCAGATCGGACTCACGGCCGCCACCGGTCATCCTGGCCTGGGCGGTGACGTCCAGCACCTGTCCGCAGGTCACCTCGGTGCGCACCGCCTCCAGCAGCGGGCCGGCCGCGGCCAGCCGCAGCGGCTCGATCCCCGAGCCGCTGAACATCTCCATGCTCCACACCAGCAGCAGGTCTCCCAGCAGGATCGCCATGTCGGAGCCGAAATCCTGCGCCGGTCCGGCGCCACCGGCATGCTGATGGGCCTCGGAGAAGCGCCGGTGGGCCGACGGCAGGCCCCTGCGGGTGTCCGAATGGTCCATCAGGTCGTCGTGCATCAGCGCCGAGACGTGGAGCAGCTCCAGCGAGGAGACGGCGCGCATCAGAGGTGCCGCGTCCACCGGCTGGCCGGACGCCGCCACCCGGCCCCAGTAGCAGAACGCCGGCCGCAGCCGCTTGCCGCCTCCGGTGTACTCGCCGGCCGCGATCCGCAGCGGGTCGAGTTCCTCCCCGATGGTGGCCAGCACGGCCCGCTGGTCGGTGAGGAAACCGGTGATCGCGGTCTGCACGGCCTGGCGGAAGGGTTCGCCGGCCGGATCGGCCGGGTCGAAGGGGGCGCTCATACGGCCCACCCTATGAGATCGGCGCGGCGGCGGGCTCCGGCGGCTGCTCTACTGTGGGCCCATGCTGTCCTCAACCCGTCCCGCCGAGACCATTGCTGATCTGCTGACGCGGGCCGAGCGTCCCCTCACCTCCTTCGAGTTCATGCCGCCGCGCAGCGAGGAGGACGTGTACCGGCTGTGGCGTGCCACCGACGCCCTGGTACCGCTGAGCCCGGACTTCATCTCGGTGACCTACGGGGCCAACGGGTCCAGCCGCGACCGCACTCTGCGCTGCACCCGGCACATGGTCGCCAGCGGGCTGCGGACCGTCGGCCACCTCACAGCCGTCTCCCAGAGCGTCGCCGAGCTGGAACAGGCCGTCCGCGACTACCACGACGCCGGGGTCGACCACATCCTGGCGATCCGCGGAGACATGCCGGGAGGAGCCACGGAGCCCTGGCTCGCCCGGCCCGACGGGCTGGCCAACGCCACCGACCTGGTCCGTCTGGTCCATCGGGTCAACCCGGACGCCTGCGTGGGGGTGGGCGCCTTCCCGGACTGCCATCCGGCCTCGGGAGACCTCGACCTGGACGCCCGGATCCTCGCCGACAAGGCGGAGGCCGGGGCCTCCTACGCCATCACCCAGCTCTTCTTCATCCCCGAGCACTACACCGATCTGGTGGCCCGCGTCCGGGCGCTGGGCTGCGACATCCCGATCATCCCCGGCATCATGCCGATCACCTCATTCGGGCAGATCAGGCGCTTCGGCGAGCTGTCGGGCACCGACGTCCCCGCCGACCTGGTCGCCCGGCTCTCCGAGGTCGCCGAGGACCGTGCCGCGGTGCGGGCGATCGGCCTGGAGGCGGCGGCCCGGCTGTGCTGCCGACTCCTCGACCAGGGGGCGCCGGGACTGCACTACTACACCCTCAATCGGTCCCGTGCGACCACAGAGCTGCACGCCATGGTGCGTGATCGCCGGCCGGGGATGTGGGATCGCTGAGACCCAGCACCATCAGCCGCTGGGTTGGCCGGGTGAGCGCCACGTAGAGCACCCGCACGCCGCCCGGTGCCTCGGCGACGATGTCATCGGGATCCACCACCACGACCGCGTCGTACTCCAGGCCCTTGGCCTGCATCGCGGTCAACGGGATGACGCGGCCCGCCAGGTCCGCCAGCTCGGCTCCGTCGGCCACCAGGTCGCGGGCCTGCTGTGCCAGAGACGGCGGGCAGATGATGCCGATGGTGCCCTCGACCTGGCCGGCCAGCGTGCGCGCGGTGGCAGCGAGATCCTCGCCCAGGCTCGCCCGGGAACTCGTCTCGAAGCGGGGGTCGATGCCGGTCGAGCGCACCGCCTCGGGCAGATCGGCGTCGGGATGGACGGTGGTGATCACCCCGGCGGCCAGGTCGAACACCTCGGCGGGGGAGCGGTAGTTCTTCGAGAGCCGGAAGGTCCTGCTGGGGGCGTGCCCGGTGAGCTCGGCCACCGCGGCCGCGGTCTCCTCGGGGAGGGGGTAGGCCGACTGGGCCGGATCCCCGACGATGGTCCACGAGGCCTGCGGGCCGCGGCGGCGCAGCATCCGCCACTGCATCGGCGTGATGTCCTGGGCCTCGTCGACGAGCACGTGGGCGAAGGTGTCCTGGGGGTCGTCCTCGGGATCGACGGTGCGGGAGTCGGTGAGGGTGTCGGCCACCGTCACCAGTTCACTGACGTCGCCCCCCTCGATGAAGACCGGCTGCTCGGCGGTCGGGTCGACGGGCGGTGCCCCGAGGATCGCGATCAGCTCGTCGAGCAGCGCGATATCGGCGATACTCCAGGCCCGGTGCCCACGGGTGTCGGGTGCGGGGATCGAGTCGGCGAGGATGGTCTGATCCTCGGCGGACAGGCCGGAGGCGACCTGGGAGACGACCCGCGGGTCGGCCAGCCTGGCCAGGGCGCGCTCGGCGGTCATCGGCGGCCACCAGGCGTTCATGAACATCCGGTAGGAGGCCTGTGATGTGATCGCCTCGTCGAAGTCCTCCCGGGTGAGTTCGTAGGAGCCGAGGGTCTCGGACGGCACTTTCGACCAGAGCTGGTCGAGCAGGGAGGTCTCGACGATCCGGCGGGAGGCGTTGTACCGGTAGCGCCTCAGGATTCGCGCACGGGTGCGTGCCAGCGCCTTGGCGCCCAGGGTGAGCACCTCGCCCTTGATGGTGACCCGCAGACTGAGGGCCTCGGGGTCAGGGGTCAGCGGCAGGGCGGCCAGCGCCGCGACGACGTCGATCATCCGCAGGCTGCCCTTGAGGGTGGCGGCGGCGGACTCGTCGAGCCGGTCGGACTCCAGCCCGAGGACGTCGGCGGCCACCTCGCCCATCGCGCGCAACGTGACGGAGTCCTCGCCGAGACTGGGCAGCACCCTCTCGATGTAGTTCATGAAGACCGAACTGGGGCCCACCACGAGCACCCCGCCGTTCTCCAGGCGGGCGCGGTGGGAGTAGAGCAGGAAGGCGGCCCGGTGCAGGGCCACCACCGTCTTACCGGTCCCCGGCCCACCGGAGATCGTGGTGACCCCCTGGTAGGGGGCGCGGATGGCTTCGTCCTGCTCGGCCTGAATGGTGGCGACGATGGAGTGCATCCGGGTGTCGCGGGCCCGGGACAGGGCGGCCATCAGGGCGCCCTCGCCGACGATCGGCAGATCTGTCCGGTTGTTCGTCGAGTCCAGCAGGTCGTCCTCGATGCCGATCACCCTGTCGTCGCGACAGCGCAGCACCCGTCGGCGGACCACCCCCATGGGGGAGGTGGAGGTGGCCCGGTAGAAGGGTTCGGCGGCCGGCGCCCGCCAGTCGATCACCAGCGGCTCGTACTCGGAGTCCCGGACCCCGATCCGGCCGATGTGGCGCACCTCGGCGTCCTCGCTCAGATCGATCCGCCCGAACACGAGGCCCTCGTGCTCGGAGTCCAGGGCCGCCAGACGCCGTGCCGCGTTGAAGGCGAAGGCGTCGCGCTCGTACATCGCGGTGCGATCCTCCTCGCGCACCCAGGTCGTCCGGTCGGAGTGGTATATCTCCTGGCTGGCCCGGGCCAGCTTCTTGGCGGCCTCGGTGTCGGATCGCAACTGGTCGTACACCCGGTCCACGTGGGCCTGCTCGGCGGCCATCTCGTGGGCGATCGTGGTCTCAGCGGGAACACTGGAGGAAGAACCAGAGGTCAACGAAATCGTCCTCACTTCGGGAAACTCGGTTCGGCCCTCGACTGGCGAGGGCCGAGGAGCAAGCTTACGCGGTCGCGGGCGCCCATCGGCCCCGATCTCGCGGTTGTGGGGGGAGACGTCCTCGCCGGTGAGCCTCGTGTGGGCCAGGTAGGCGGCCTGTGCGCCGGTCATCAGTTGTGCCCAGGGCTCCGGGCCGCCGTGGGCTCCCGATTCCGCCAGCAGCACAGGGACGCCGTCGTCCAGGATCCACCGCAGGGGACGGCGACGTCTCCAGGCCGCGGTGCTGTCGATGGCGGTGCCCAGATCCGGGCGAGGGACCGGGCGGGTGTGGTCGTGGGTGAGGGTGAGTCGCTCGCCCTTCTCGGACCACGACCAGCGCAGCACAGGGCCGGCCGAGGTGTGATCGATGGCGTGATCGACCGCCGCGTCGACGCCTGAGGACGGTGAGCGGGTGAGCGAGACGGTCGGGGCCAGAAAGGGTCTGGTGCGGCCGGGCCCACGGCGGGGTCGAGGGCCGGTGTCGATGACGATGTCGGGGTGTCCCAGGGGCTGGGCGGTGACGTCGACGCCCCGGACCACAAGTCGTCTGTCCAGCGCGTCGAGCAGGGGCTGGAGGGTGGTCGGTCGGCCGTCGTCGAGCCGCGTCAGCTGCCAGCGGCCGAAGACGCGGGGGACCGCCAGATCGGCGAGCAGCGGTAGGCCGCCGCGGCCGGTGCGGGTGCCGCCGTGGACGGGCCCGAGACCTCTGACGATCGCCCGCAGCAGCGCTGGCAGGCCGTCACAGGCCTCAACGAGGTGGCGTCCGGCCAGCGCCTCGGGGAGGTCGCCGCTGCGCAGTGGCCCGGTGACCGGGTACTCCAGCCCCAGGGCGCGCCTCGCCTGCCAGATCTCGTCGGCGCGGTCCAGGACCTGCGACCAGCGCCGGGCGAGGGCGGGCGACCAGTGGTTGCGGACCGCGGCGAGCTGGCCGGCGCGCTCGGTCGGCAGCGTGAGGGTCTCGCCGCCGAGGCGATGGCGGGCCGGCGGCGCATCGGTCAGCGCGAACCCGGCACGGGCGAGTTCGGCGTCCATATTGCGCCCCGACTTGCCGAAGAGGTCTCGCCATGCGGCCGGCACCTCCAGGACCGGTGGCAGGACGACGACCGGAGAAGGCCCCGTCGATGCGCGCCAGCGGGGTTCGGCGGCGACCAGTCTCACCCGGTGACCGAGGCGTGCCAGCCGCAGGCTCGCGGCCAGGGCGATGAGGCCCTCGCCGCGCACCTCGATGGAGAAGTCGGATGTCACCTGGACATTCTCGCCCCGGAATCCCGAGGACTCACTCCCGACCGTGCTGCCGAGGCCGGCCGCAGGATGTGGGGAACCTCTCAGCTCAGTGCTCAAATGTTCGCCATATGATATTCAGTCTTGACAACTAAGATGGCTTTTGCCTTCTTCGGCCATCGGCCTACCGTGATCTCCGGCTCCGACGCAGGCCGGAGACCTTCGGGTCGAGAGGAATCCCAGGACATGGTTGAGCGCATCGTTGCCGCACGTCGCCCCGACCGGGCTCGCGTGATGTGCATGTGCTCCTGTCCTCGCTGAATCCCATCCCCCCGCAGCACTCCCGCGCCGTGTGAACCCGGCGCGCATCCCTTGGCGCACAGCGCCCATTTTCTGGAGACCATTCATGTCAGATGACGAGAACACCGGTACCGGCCCGCGCCCGGACGCCGCCGATCCGAGAACCGACCCGATCGTGCTGCCGTCGGGAGCCGTTCTGGTCGATGACGACGCCGTGGAACGACCTGGCGGCGTGTCGCGGCGCAGGTTTATCGGGGGTGTGACGGCCGCCGCCGTCGGCGGGCTGCTGGTGGGCGGTGGTGTCGGCAGCCTCATCGGCCGTGCCACCGGCGGCCCGAAGGCTGGGGCGAAGGTGGCGAACCGGCCCCTGTCGGTGATCTACGGGGGCGACGTCTGCGACGCCCCCGCGATCGTCGCCAAGGAGAAGGGATTCTTCGCCGAGGCCGGCCTGGATGTCGCCCTCCACCGCACCGTCGGCGACGAGGACATCAAGGCCGCGGTCGGATCCGGCCAGTTCGATGCCTCGTCGGGCATCTTCTACTCCTGGCTCAAGCCGGTCTCAGAGGGCCAGAACGTCAAATTCGTCGCCGGCCTGCACGCCGGTTGCCTGCGCCTGGTGGTCCCCAAGGACTTCAAGGGGAGGGTGGCCGATCTCAAGGGAGCCACCATCGGCATCCCCAGCCTCTCGTCGAGCGCCACCATGTTCTTCTCGATGGATCTGCTGGACGCCGGCATCAACCCGCTGCCCGAGGCCAAGCAGGTCAGCTGGAAAGTGCTCGACCCGTCCACTCTCGCCGACGCCCTGAGGCGCGGCCAGGTGGACGCCATCGCCACCTCCGACCCGATCGCCTACCGCCCGATCCTTGACGACTACGGCGTAGAGCTGTCCAGCAATATGAGCGGGATGAATGCGCAGGCCTACTGCTGCTGCACAGCCCTCAACGGAGACCTCGTCGCGAACGAGGCCCCGCTGGCCCGCAAGCTCATCGAGGCCTGGTGCCGCGGTTCACGGTATGTCGCCAGGCACGAGGCCGAGGTGGCCCGTATCGAGGTCGACAAGAAGTACATCGCCGGAGATGTCGCCACCATCGAGAAGCTCCTCAAGGGCTACGGGTGGAAGCCGTCGGTCGCCAAGCTCAAGGCCTCCCTGCTCCCCGGGATCCGCAAGTTCCAGAGCACCGGCTACCTGGAGGCCTCCGCCGACCCGCAGAAGCTCGCCGACAAGGCCTTCACGACGCTGGGGATCGGGTGGTGATCCGATGACCGCCACCATCTCCTCTCCCGAGCACCTCTCGCGCTCCCGTCTCACCCGCGAGCGCGACGAGGAGCTCACCAGCGATCCCGTCATCCGGGCCGGCCTCACCCGGCGTCATCGAGAACGCACCGCCAGACCCGCGCGAGTGGCCGTGGTGGTGGCCGTCTGGCTGGTCGGGACCCTCGTGATCGCCCTGACGCCCGACACCGACTCCTTCATCGTCCACGGGCAGATCCCCCTGGCGGTGATCTCCGCGGTGATCACCGCCGGTCTGGCCGTCGCCTGGCTGTTCGTCCTGCGACCCGTCGGTCCCCGCCGGTTGGCGGTCTCCCGATGGCTCGGCCACTGGTCCAGCTGGTGGATCGCCGGCGCGGTGGTGATCGCCGGCTGGGATGTCGCCACCGCCAAGACCGGATGGGCAAGGCCGCCCTACGTGCCCCCGCCGGGCCAACTGTTCACCGAGGCCTGGGCCGACAGGACGCTGCTGGGATCATCGATCGGCCACTCCGCCGGACTGCTGGGCCTGGGGCTGCTCATCGGCGGGGCGGCGGGACTGGCGACGGGTCTGTGGATGGGGTGGTCGAAACAGGCCGGCTACTGGTTCAGTCCGATCGTCAAGTACATCGGTCCGGTGCCCACCCTGGCCTGGATCCCGATCGTCTTCATCGCCTTCCCCAACACCTTCTGGGCGGCCGTCTTCCTGGTCTCGTTGACCGTCTGGTTCCCGATGACGGTGCTGACCAACGCCGGCATCCGGTCGGTGCCCAAGGAGTACTTCGACGTCTGCCAGACCCTCGGAGCCTCCAACCGCTTCCTCATCTTCAAGGTGTCGCTGCCGGCGGCCCTGCCCAACATCTTCACCGGCATCTTCATGGCCCTGCCCACCGCCTTCGTCACGCTGACCATCGCCGAGACGCTCGGCGTCAACTCCGGTCTGGGCTGGTACATCAACTGGAAGAAGGGCTGGAGCGCCTATCCCGCGATGTATGCGGCGATCGCGGTCATGGTGATCCTCTGTGGCACCCTGCTCACACTCGAACTGGCCATCCGGAACCGCGTCCTGGCATGGCAGAAGGACCTCACACGATGGTGACCGAACCCCACTCCGCACGTCCTGACGACACGGTGCCCGACCACTCCGGCAGGCAGGCCGGGGGAGCCATCGACATGCTGGACATCTGCCAGGGCTTCCTCAACCACGGTGAGCCGCTGCCGGTCCTCGACCACGTCAACCTCTCGGCCTCTCCCGGCAGCTTCGTCAGCCTCGTCGGGCCCTCGGGCTCGGGCAAGTCGACCCTGCTGCGGCTGGCCGCCGGCCTGGACAGGCCGCTCACCGGCCGGGTCTACGTCGACGGGCGACGGGTGCGGCGCCCGGACCCCTCCCGCGGTCTGGTCTTCCAGGACCCGACCCTGCTGCCGTGGCTCACGGTCGCCCAGAACATCGGCCTGGGGCCCCAGCTCCAGGGCCGCGCCGATGACCCGGAGCAGCGGCGCCGCGTCGACGAGATGATCGACCTGGTGGGTCTCCAGGAGTTCCGCGACGCCCTGCCCTCGGAACTGTCCGGAGGGATGGCCCAGCGCGCCTCCCTGGCCAGGGCGCTGGTCACCCGGCCCGAGATCCTGCTCCTCGACGAACCCCTCGGAAAACTCGACGCCCTCACCCGCTCCTCGCTCCAGACCGAGATGGCCCGGCTGTGGGAGCACCAGGGATTCACCGCCCTCATGGTGACCCACGACGTCGAGGAGGCCCTGATGCTCTCCGACCGGGTCGTCGTCTTCTCGTCCCGGCCCGCCCGGGTACTCGAGGAGGTGGCCGTCGACCTGCCTCGGCCCCGGGCCCAGGACGACCCCCGGTTCCGCGAGCTTCGCCGCCACATCCTGGACCTGCTGAGCTGACTGGCACTGGACGCAGGTCGTGGTATCTGTCTGTCATGACTGCCGACCCGATCGTCTGCCTGCACGGCATCACGAGTTCCCGCACCACGTGGGGCGGACTGGTGCTGGCCACCAAGCCGCACGGCATCGACCCGCACTGCCTCACCCTGCTCGGCCACGGGCCGGTCGGCGCCAGGCGACGGGTCGACGGCTACAGCCTGGAGGCCTTCGTCGGCGACGCGATGGCCCAGATCAACCGGCTCGGTCTGGAGCGGTTCCAACTGATCGGGCACTCGCTGGGCGCCCACCTGGCCAGCATCATCGCCTCCAGCTTTCCGCGCCGCATCAGCCGTCTGGTGCTGGAGGAGCTTCCGGTGCCCGCGCGCTCCCGGACGGACTCCGGACCGGTACGTCACCGCTGGTCGGGCCTGGCGGTCAAGATCGGCGCGTTGTCGGGATACCGGCACTTCGATCCGGTGATGGTCTCGCGCGTGCTCGACCAGCTCGACGCACCCAGACCGGGATGGTGGCAGGGCCTGGCCCGGATCACCATGCCGGTCCTCATGATCGGCGGCGGGACGAGCTCCTACCTGGATCAGGAGCGGTTGCCGCTGGTCGCCGCCGAACTGCCCGACGTCCGCCTGGTCGGGATCGACGGCGGACATCGGGTTCACATCACCCGGGAGGCGGAGTTCCTGGCCCAGGTGGTGCCCTTCCTCCTCGAACCGGATCAGCCATGAGCGTGGTCGACTCAACCCTGTTTGGGGTTTCCGGCTGACGTGTCTAAAATTGAGTGCATAAGGCTCAAGTAGCCACGGGGTGAGTGATCACCCCGTCACAGACACAGATCACGAGCACAGAGGACTGACCGATGGCACGCACTTTCGACCCCTTCAACGAGATGGACCGACTCTTCTCCGGCGTCTCCCGCACCCCGGCCTCCGTCGCGATGCCGATGGACCTGTACCGCGACGGCGACTCCTACGTCGCCGAGATCGACCTGCCCGGTGTGGACCCGGCCAGCATCGACATCGATATCGACGGCCAGACCCTCACGGTGCGCGCCGAGCGGAACTCCCACGCCGGTGAGAGCACCCAGTGGCTGACCCGTGAGCGCGCCGAGGGCACCTTCGCCCGCCAGCTCACCCTGGGCAACGGCCTGGCCGCCGACCGGATCAGCGCCGACTACTCCGACGGCGTGCTGCGGCTCACCATCCCGGTCGCCGAGACCGCCAGGCCGCGCAAGATCGAGGTGCGTCACTCCGACACCGCGGTCCACGGCAGCGTCGAGGGCTGATCCGACCGACCGATCAGCCGGCGTCGTGGACGGGATGGCCGCCGAACTCGTGGCGCATCGCCGCCACCAGCTTCATCGCCGGGGAGTCCTCCTGGCGCGAGGCGTACCGGGCGAACAGGGACGCCGAGATGGCCGGGACCGGGACGGCGGCGTCCAGAGCGGCCTCGACCGTCCAGCGCCCCTCGCCGGAATCGTCCACCCAGCCGGTGATCCGCGCCAACCCCGGATCGGCCCGCAGCGCCTCGGTGCACAGGTCGAGCAGCCAGGAGCGGATCACGGTGCCGGAGCGCCAGGCGTCGAAGACCTCGGTGATGTTGTTCACCGGGGAGCCCGCGGCGAGCAGCTCATAGCCCTCCGCATAGGCCTCCATCAGCGCGTACTCGATGCCGTTGTGCACCATCTTCGCGTAGTGACCGGCGCCGACGTCTCCGGCATGCACCAGGCCTGAGCCGTCCTCGGGGACCAGGGCCTCCAGAACCGGCCAGATGGCCGAGACATCGGCCTGCGCCCCGCCGACCATCAGGCCGTAACCGCCCTCGGCCCCCCAGACGCCGCCGGAGACGCCGCAGTCGGCGTAGCCGATATCGCGGGCGGCCAGCCGGCCGGCGCGCGGGGCGTCGTCGGTCCACCGCGAGTTCCCGCCGTCCACGACGACGTCGCCGCCGCGCAGCAGTGGGCTGAGCCGCGCCAGGGTGTCATCGACCACCCCCGCCGGCAGCATGATCCACACGATCCTGGGGCCAGGCCCGAGCCGGTCCACCATCGACTCCAGGGAGTCGACGTCGCGGACGGACGGGTCCCGGTCGTAACCGACGACGTCGATTTCCCGGGCCCTCAGCCGGGTGCGCATATTGGCCCCCATCCTGCCCAGGCCCACCATTGCGATTCTCATCTTCATTCCTTGTCCTCGAGAGATGTGCGACGCGTGAGATGGTGCGGAGCGCACTCAGACGGCCACGGAGACGAGCAGCACCAGAACCAGCCCGGTGACTGACAGGATCGACTCCATGACCGACCAGGTCTTGATGTTCTGGCCGACCGAGACGCCGAAGTACTCCTTGATGAGCCAGAATCCGGCGTCATTGACGTGGGAGAAGAAGACGGAGCCGGAGCCGACGGCCAGCACCATGAGCGCCGCCTGGGCGGGCGGCAGGCTGGCCGCGACGGGTTCCAGGATGCCCGCCGTCGTGACGGTGGCGACCGTCGCCGATCCGGTGGCCAGCCGGATCGCGACCGCCACGAGCCAGGCCATCAACAGCGGGGACAGGTGGGAGCTGTTGATGCCGCGGGCCAGCATGTCGGCGATGCCGGTGTCGATGAGCACCTGCTTGAAGCCTCCGCCCGCCGCGACGATGAGCAGGATTCCGGCGATGGGAGGCAGGGCGTTGCCGATCGAGTCCGAGATGGCGTCCTTGTCCAGTCCCGATGCCCGTCCCAGGGTGAAGATCGCCAGCAGTGCGGTGATGAGCAGGGCGAACATGGGCTGGCCGATGAAGTCGAGGATGTCGCGGACGGTGCTTCCCTCGGCGGTGAAGATGTCGGCGACCGCCTTGCCCATCATGAGCACCACGGGCAGCAGGACGGTGATCAGGGTGATGGCGAAGCTCGGCCGGCGGGGGGCGATGCCGGATCGTCCCTCCGCGTCGGTGTCCATGAACAGGTCCGGGGCGTCGACCGGTACCCAGCGTGCGGCCAGCTTGGCGAACAGCGGCCCGGAGATGATGACGGTCGGGACGGCGATGAGGATGCCGATCCCGAGGGTGGTGCCCAGGTCGGCCTTGAGCAGGCCGATGGCGGCGAGCGGGCCGGGGTGGGGAGGCACCATCGCATGCATCGTCGACAGGCCCGCCAGGGCGGGGATGGCCACCCGCATCAGGGGGAGCTTCGCGCGGCGGCTGACCAGAAGGATCACCGGGACCAGCAGCACCAGGCCGATCTCGAAGAACATCGGCAGCCCGATGATCGCTCCCACCAGCGCCATCGCCCACGGCAGTGCGCGCGGTGAGGCCTTGCCGACCAGGGTGTCGACGATCCTGTCGGCGCCTCCGGAGTCGGCCAGAAGCTTTCCGATGATCGCGCCCAGGGCGATGAGGACGCCGACGCTGGCGACGGTGGCGCCGACTCCCGACGAGTAGCTGTCCAGCATCTCGGCCAGATCCATCCGCCCGATCGCGCCCACCAGCAGGGAGCCGATGGTCAGGGCCAGGAAGGGATGCAGCTTGAACCTGGTGATGAGCAGGACGATGACGGCGATGCCGACGACGG
Organism: Acidipropionibacterium virtanenii; assembly: GCF_003325455.1. Lineage (NCBI taxonomy): Bacteria > Bacillati > Actinomycetota > Actinomycetes > Propionibacteriales > Propionibacteriaceae > Acidipropionibacterium > Acidipropionibacterium virtanenii. Next base: position 2,243,358 of record NZ_CP025198.1, on the reverse strand, counting down.
CTGCGAGTATGAGCTGGCCGCCGGGGGCCGTCGGGGTGGTCGCCTCGAGCGCGGTGAACATGTGACTCCTCCTCGAGTCCGGATGAACGATTCAGTTGCGGGTGGTGGTGGGCCTGTGACCGGCCAGCCAGGAGGCGGCCTGGTCGGCCAGGCCGTCGACGGGCCCGGTGACGTCCAGGGTGATGCCGGGCTCGTCCAGGCCGAGCGGCTCCAGGGTGTCGAACTGGGAGTCGACGAGGCTGGTGGGCATGAAGTGGCCCTCGCGTCCCGAGACCCGCGCGACGATGAGATCGGGCGAGCCCGCCAGATGGATGAACGGGACGCCGGGGCAGGCATCGCGCAGCAGGTCGCGGTAGGAGCGCTTGAGTGCCGAGCAGGTGGCGATGGCCCCGGTCTCCCGGTGGTCGTGCAGCCACTTGCCGATGATGATGAGCCAGGGCTCGCGGTCCTCGTCATCGAGCGGGTGACCGGCCGACATCTTGTCGATATTCGCCTGGGGGTGCAGGTCGTCCCCGTCGATGTACGGGACGTCGAGGCGGTCGGCGAGTCTGCCTCCCACCGCGGACTTCCCGGAACCTGCGACGCCCATGACCACCGCGATCGGTGGGATGGTGAGTGCTGTCATGTCTCCTCCGCGAGATCGTCTCCATTGACGCGAGAATCATAGCGTCAAACATCTTACTTATGCAAGAGCCCAGCATGAATAGTCGTATGTTATGGCCCGAGGGCGCCTTCAAGGGCTCCGATAGCATGGTCGAATGACACGACAGTTCCTGGCCACCAGCGTGTCCGAGACGATCGGGCGACGGATCGTCGACGGCGAACTGCCCCCGGGCCGGGGAATGACACTGGAGGGGATCGAGGCCGAGTTCGAGATCTCCCGCAGCGTCGCCCGGGAGGCGGTCAAGATCCTGGAGTCGCTGCACCTGGTGCACTCCCGCCGCCGGGTCGGGGTGGAGGTACTGGCCGAGACCGACTGGGACGTGCTGGCCCCCCGCGTCATCGAATGGCGGCTGGCCGGGCCCGGCCGGAGCCGGCAGCTCACCTGGATCAGCGAGCTCCGCTCGGGGGTCGAGCCGGTGGCGGCCCGGCTCGCCTCGGCCCGGGCCCGTGGCCGGGACTGCGGCGACCTCACGGCGGCGGTGGTGGGCATGACGTCGGCGGCCGCGGATCTGGACATGGAGCGCTACCTGGCCCATGACATCGACTTCCACCGAATCCTGCTGACAGCCTCCGGCAACCCGCTCATCGCGGCCCACGAGCAGGTGGTGGAGGCGGTCCTGACCGGTCGCACCCGACTGCTGCCCTTCGTCCCCAACCCGCAGGCCATCGCCCTGCACCGCAACGTGGTGGACGCCGTCGTCTCCCACGATCCGCAGGCCGCCGAGACCGCCATGCGCGCCATCGTGGCCGAGGCGCAGCAGGCCATGGGAGCCTGATCAGCGCAGGAAGAGGGCCCTCAGCCGTGTGGGCGTCAGCCACATGCCCGGTCCCGTCATCGCCACCATGTACACAGCAGCGGGTCGCCGCCCTCAGTGCTCCTCGAAGGCCTCCGGCGGAGGGCAGGAGCACATCAGGTGGCGGTCCCCGAAAGCATTGTCGATGCGCCCCACCGGGGGCCAGTACTTCGCCTGGATCCGGGTCACCGGGTTGACGTGCAGCCCGGCCTCGGCGTCCCGGGCCGCCGAGGCGGCCGTGCCCGGGTAGGCGGCCAGCTTGCGGGAGTAGGGGTGGGACCACTCGTCGTCCAGCAACCGGGGGGCCGGATGGGGCGCATTGACGAGCGGATTGTCCTCGGCCGGCCAGTCCCCGGCGGCCACCTTGCGGGCCTCGTCGACGATCGCCAGCATCGCGTCGCAGAACCGGTCGAGCTCGGCGACGTCCTCGGACTCGGTGGGCTCGACCATCAGCGTCCCGGCCACCGGGAAGGACATGGTCGGGGCGTGGAAGCCGTAGTCGATGAGCCGTTTGGCGACATCGTCGACGGTGATGCCGGTGTCGTGGGTGAGCGGGCGGATGTCGAGGATGCACTCGTGGGCCACCAGGCCGTTGGCGCCGGTGTAGAGCACCGGGATGGTGGACTGCAGGCGTCGGGCCACGTAGTTGGCGCTGAGCACCGCCTGCCCGGTCGCCTCGCGCAGCCCGTCGAGGCCCATCAGGCGCAGGTAGGCCCATGAGATCGGCAGCACCCCCGCCGATCCGTAGGTCGCGGCGGCCACCGGGTGGCCCGTGTGCCGCACGGTGCCGCCGTCGGCGAGCGGATGCTCCACCGTCGTCCCCACCGGGCTCCCCGGCATGAAGGGGGCCAGATGGGCCTTGGCCGCCAGCGGCCCGACCCCGGGCCCGCCACCGCCGTGGGGGATGGCGAAGGTCTTGTGCAGGTTCAGGTGGGAGACGTCCCCACCGATCTCGCCGGGCCGGGCCACCCCCAGCAGTGCGTTGAGATTGGCGCCGTCGATGTAGACCTGCCCGCCGGCGTCGTGGACCATCCGGCAGATCTTCCGCACATGCGCCTCATAGACGCCGTGGGTCGACGGGTAGGTGATCATGATGGCGGCCAGCTCGTCGGCATGGGTCGCGATCTTCGCTGCCAGATCGGCCGGGTCGATGTTGCCTCCGTCGTCCGAGGCCACCACGACGACCCGCATTCCGGCCAGGGCGGCGGATGCGGCGTTGGTGCCGTGGGCCGAGGAGGGCACCAGGCAGACCCGGCGCCCGTCATCCCCGCGGGAGCGGTGGTAGCCGCGGATGGCCAGCAGGCCGGCGTACTCGCCCTGGGAGCCGGCGTTGGGCTGGAGACTGACGGTGTCATAGCCGGTGAGCTGGGCCAGCCAGGTCTCCAGGTCGGCGATCATCGCCAGGCTGCCCTCGGCGTCGACGGCCGGGGCGTAGGGATGCAGGTCCGCGAAGGCCGGCCAGCTGATCGGCTCCATCTCGATGGCGGCGTTGAGCTTCATGGTGCACGAGCCCAGCGGGATCATGCCGCGGTCCAGGCCGAAGTCCCGGTCGGCGAGGCGCTTGAGGTAGCGCATCATCGCCGTCTCGGATCCGAAGCTGGTGAAGACCGGATGGGTGAGGTAGTCGCTGGTGCGGATCAGGGCGGTGGGCCATTCCCATCCGGCGTCGGCGCCGCGAGGGGCGCAGACGCCGGTCGGGCCGTCGCCGCAGAGCCCGATGATCTGGTCGATCTCCTCATCGGTGACCGTCTCGTCGAGGCTGATGCCGATGGTGTCGCCGTCGATGAGGTCGAGGGTGAATCCGGCCCGGCGGGCGGTCTGCCAGAGTTCTTCGGCCCCGCCCGGAACGGGGATCCGGACAGTGTCGAAGAACGGTTCCTCGCCGATCCCGAAGCCGGCGGCCCGCAGGCCCTCGGCGAGCCGCACCGTGCGACGGTGCACCTGGGAGGCGATCGCGCGGATGCCCTGCGGTCCGTGCCATACGGCGTACATGGCGGCCATCACCGCCAGCAGCACCTGGGCGGTGCAGATGTTGGAGGTCGCCCGGTCCCGGCGGATGTGCTGCTCACGGGTCTGGAGAGCCAGCCGGTATGCCGGGATGCCGTCGGCGTCGCGAGAGGTCCCGACCAGTCTTCCGGGCAGCTGGCGCTCCAGGCCCTTTCGCACCGCCATGTATCCGGCGTGAGGGCCGCCGAAACCGAGCGGGACGCCGAACCGTTGAGTGGATCCGACGGCGACATCGGCGCCCAGCTCGCCCGGAGGGACGATCAGCGCCAGGGCGAGGATGTCGCACTCGGCGACGCAGATGCCCCTGCCGGTGTGGACCGCGTCGAACAGGGCTGCCGGATTCCAGACCCGGCCGTGCCCGTCGGGACAGTCGGCCAGCACCCCGAAGCAGCCCCGCTCGACCTGGGGTCCCCAGGAGTTGCGGTCGGTGAGGTCGGCGGTCACCAGCTCGATGCCGAGCGCCTCCGCGCGTCCCGCCAGTACCGTGCGGACCTGCTCGAGGAGCGCCTGCCCGACGAGGAATCGGGAACTCGTCGCCCGGCTCGCCCGCCGCGCCAGGAGCATCGCCTCGGCGGCGGCGGTCGCCTCGTCGAGCAACGACGAGTTGGCCACGTCCAGGGCGGTGAGATCCTCCACCATCTGCTGGAAGGTGATGAGGGCCTCCAGCCGACCTTGGGAGATCTCCGGCTGGTAGGGGGTGTAGGCGGTGTACCAGGAGGGGTTCTCCAGGACGTTGCGCCGGATCACCGCGGGGGTGATGGTGCCGTGGTACCCGCGGCCGATGAGCGGCCTGCCCGGACGGTTGCGCGAGGCCAGCTCGGCCAACTCGTGCCGTACCCCGGCCTCATCTGTGGCCGGCGGCATGCCCGGGGCCTCCACGGAAGCCAGGATGTCGGCCGGGGCGGCCAGCCCGATCAGCTCGGTGAGGCTCTCGACCTGGAGCGTGGCCAGCATCCTGCCCCTGTCGCCGGTGATGGCGCCCACATGGCGCGACGAGAAGGTCTCACCCTGGCGAGAGGGTCGGATGCCGGTCATAGGGTCCTCGCGATCGGGGTCGAAGGGGTCGGGGGCGGTCAGTCAGCGGTGAGTTCGAGGTAGGCGGAACGATCGAGAAGGTCGTCGGGCAGCTGGGCGTCGGCCACCGTGAACAGCCATCCCTCGCCGAACGGGTCGGAGTTGACCAGCTCGGGGGAGCCCTCGATCTCCGGATTGATCCCGCTCACCGTCCCCGAGACGGGGGAGAAGAGGTCGGAGACGGACTTGGTGGACTCCACCTCGCCGATCGGCTGCCCGGAGGTCACCTCGTCCCCCTCCTCGGGCAGCTGCACGAACACGACGTCGCCGAGCTGCTCGCCGGCGAAGTCGGTGATGCCGATGGTCGCGACACCGGTGGCGGGATCCAGGGCCACCCACTCGTGATCCTTGGTGTACTTGAGATCGATCAGTTCCATGGGAACCCTCCTGGGATCGGGGCAGATTCGGACAGTGCAGATTCGGACAGCGCAGCGGGACTCAGGCCCGACGGTAGAAGGGCAGCGGGACGACGGTGTAGGGCTGGGCGGCACCGCGGACGTCGACGCTCAGCACGGTTCCCGCGGTCGCGGAGCCGGGGTCGAGGTAGGCCATCGCCACCGGATGTCCGAGGGTCGGGGAGAGGACCCCGGAGGTCACCTCGCCGATCGTGCGGCCCTCGGCGTCGAGCACCGGGTATCCCGCCCGTGCGGCGCGCCGCCCCTCTCCGGCCAGCCCCACCAGAACGCGGTCGGCGGAACCGTCGCGGCCCTCGAGAGCGGAGCGGCCGACGAAGTCGCAGTCCTTCTTGAACGAGACCACCCGCCCCAGGCCGGCCTGGGACGGTCTGATATCGGCGGACAGCTCATGGCCGTACAGCGGCATCCCGGCCTCCAGCCGCAGGGTGTCACGGCTGGCCAGACCGCACGGGGCCAGTGTCATCTCCGTGGCCTGACGGAGCCTGCGCCACAGCCGCTCGGCCGCGGCCCAGGGCACGTAGAGCTCGTAGCCGTCCTCGCCGGTGTACCCGGTGCGGGCCAGCAGGAAGGCATCGCCCTGGAACTTGCCGAAGCGGCACCAGTAGTAGGGCAGGTCGTCGATCTCCTCGGGATCCAGGTTCGAGGCGGACAGGGCGTTGCCCATGATGTCGGCGGCCCGCGGGCCCTGAACGGCGATGAGGGCGGTGTTGTCGGTCTCGTCGAGGACCTCGGCGTCGAACCCCCTCGTCCGCTCGGTGATCTCGGCGAGATCGACGGCGGTGTTGGCGGCATTGGCCACGACCAGGTAGTCGCCGCCGGGGATGTGGTAGACGACGAGATCGTCGAGGATCCCGCCATCGGCGTTGAGCAGCAGGGTGTACCTGGCGCGGCCCTCGGGCACCGCCGACAGGTGGCCGGCGAGTGCGTGATCCAGGGCGGCTCCCGCCTGCGGACCGCGGACCCTGATCTCGCCCATGTGGGAGAGGTCGAAGATCCCGGCGGCGGTGCGCACGGCACGGTGCTCGTCGAGATCGGACGTGTATCGCAGCGGCATCCGCCAGCCGCCGAAATCAGTGAGTCGGGCACCCAGCACCTCAGTGTGCAGCTGCTCCAGCGGTGAATGTTTCAGTTCTGAGCCGGACATGACTCCTCCAAGCGTCGTCCTGACCAGTGCGAGGGGCCCTGGGAAGCCTCTCACAACGAAGTATGGCACGTGGCCACTGGACGCGCCCTCGCTCAGTCAAATGGTCGCAGGCGGCCCGGCGAGTCCCGTCCGAACCTTGTACACCCGGGGCCTCCGCAGCAGCGCACCGGGGGTCCGGTTCCGGTTTCGCGGGGTGCCGCCACCGCCTACACTTGGCCTTATCAGGGGACCGCCTGCACGGGCCGGGACCATTTTCCGAGGAGGTGCGCAATGCCGCTGTCAGCCGAGGAACAGAGGCGTCTGGCTGAACTCGAGGAGTCGTTGTCCGCCGACGATCCCGGTTTCGCGCGGACCTTCACCCGCAACGCTCCCCGGTCGAAGAAGCCGTCCGTCGTCAGGGGAGTATCCCGTGGGCGCACAGTGGCCTGTGGTCTGGGTATCGCGGCCGGTGTCGTGATCCTGCTGGCCGGCATCGAGATGAGCTGGATGATCAGCGTCGCCGGATTCGTCGTGATGCTGGTGGCGAGCCTGGCGCTCTACAGCGGCCGGCGCGATCGTCGGTCCGGTCCGGTCTCGCCCCGTGACAACGCGCGCTCGGATCATCCCGCGGGCAGCGGGCGCCAGTCCTTCACCGAGAGGATGGAGGAGCGCTGGCGCCGTCGTTCCGACGGACAGCGCTGACCGTCCCAGTAACTGAACCTTCCCGGTGCTGAACGTTGTACTGAACGTTCAGTGCCACAGCGAGGCGGGCAGCCAGCGGGCCAGCAGGTTGGTCCGCGGGGTCTCCCGGGATCTCAGCGCCCGCCGTACCACATCCACATCGGTGGCGACCTCGCCCAGATCTCCCAGCGAGCGGGCGTAGCGGGCCCGTTCCTCGGCCATCGCCAGGCGGTGCAGGGCCTCGGATCCGGGCTCGCCGAGCTGATGCGAGGCCGCATCGAACTGCTGTCGTGGGCTGCCGGGGGGCCAGACCAGGCCGTGATCGGTCCACGAGTCGTGCACCTCCCGCCAGGCTCCCGCCACCAGCGACGACGGATCGCCAGCAGCCAGGCGCCTGTGACGTCTGAGGGCCCGGACGCTCATGGGCGTCACGGCGATCGCGACCACCACCAGGGCCGCCAGCGCGATCCTCCAGACGATGTTCCAGGGGATCCCCGAACCGGTCGAGCTGTCCGCCGTGTTCGCAGGGGCACTCGTCGAGGCCGACGGGCTCGGGGTGCTCGAGGCCTGGGTGCTGGGAACGGAGGTCCCGGCGGAGGCCGAGCTGCTGGGCACCGAATCGGGATTCTCGACGCTCCAGGCGGGAGCGCTGGCCACGGCTGCGGTCGGCTCGAACCTCACCCATCCGTAGCCCTGGAAGTACAGCTCGGGCCAGGCGTGCATGTTGCTGGCCTTGACGCTCCACCTCCCGCCCTGCTGGGTGCCGGGCAGGAAGCCCACCGAGACCCGTGAGGGGATGCCCTCGATCCGGGCCATCAGGGCCATCGCGGATGCGAAGTGGATGCAGTACCCGGAATGCGTCCTGGTGAGGAAGTTCGTGAGCACCTGATAGCCGTCACCGGGCGGGGCGGTGGTGCTGTACTGGAATCTCCGGGGGTCGCGCAACCAGGTCTGGATCGCCACCGCCCGGGCCACCGGGGTGTTCTCGGTGGCCGTGATGCTGTGGGTCAGCTTGAGGATCGCCTCGGGGACGTCCTGGGGGACGGTCGTGGCGCCCTTGTCGGCGGGGGTCCCGGCGGCGGCCTGGGAGAAGGTGCCCAGGTCCGGGTCCGGAACCATCGAGGTCACCGAGTAGGCCAGCCCGCGGGTGGCGTCCGTGCGGTCATTCGCGGTGCTGATGACCATCAGGTTCGTGGGGTCCCAGGCCCAGTCCCCCGTGGGGGCGGTCAACGGGGCGTAGGGGGCCGGCAGGTATTCCGAGCCGAAATCGCCGATCTGGACGCTGACGGTCCTCCGGGTGCTGGCCGCGTTGAGGCCGGGCACCGAGGTGGGGGCGTCCTGGGAGAGGTTCACCGCGTTCATGTGCCAGCCCGAGGAGTCGACCCTGGTCAGTGAGGCCAGTCTCAGGTACTCGCCGGTGCGGCTCGTGGTCGAGTAGCGCAGCACCACGGAGTTCGACTGCTGGGTGAGATTCTTCTGCAGGTCGATGGTGGGATCGGTCAGTTGCAGCGGACCGGACCCCCGTGGCCTGGCGGAGTCGATGTCGAGGCTGCCGAAGGTGGGCAGCGCCGAGCCCAGCAGCAGCGACAGGGCGAGGGCCGGGATCGCGACACCCGCTCCCAGACCGCCCAGGGCGGTGCCGGCCGCGCCGCGCCGACGCGATGACGCGGAGTCGGCCGACAGGTTGCGCGTCCATCTGCGGCTCAGCGCGAGCTGCTCGGCCAGCAGCACCCCGAGGTATCCGACGGCCATCAGGACGAAGGTCCACCAAGGGGTGTTGTGGTCGATGGTGAGGGCCGGGATGATGTAGATGGTGAGCAGTGGTGCGATCGCCCACACCGGGCTCTCGAGGGTGATGACGAGGATGTCGGCCAGAATCGTCACCATGCCGATGAGCAGCACGATGAGCCAGCGGACGCCCACATCGGCCGGCAATGGGGCAGCCTCGGTCTGGACCGTCACCGAGGACTGCAGATAGAGCCGCCACAGCTGCTGGATCCAGGATCCGCCGACGCGAAGGTCATGGGAGGCCGACAGGCCCAGGCCGATGGCGATGCCGAGCAGCACGAGAACCTGCAGCACGTGGACCACCCAGGCGGTCAGCCGTATCCAGCGTCCAGTCATGGACAGGGCCTCGATGATGATGATGGTCAGGCCGGCCAGCAGGATGTAACCGCGATCGGCGGTGAGCGGTATCAGGGTCAGCGAACCGAGCACCATGGCGAGGGTGATGGCGATCCCTGTGGACAGGACGGTGCGGTCGAGGCCGAAGACGGGCCGGGTGCGCGCCCGGGTGGCGCCGGAGGATGCTTCCAGGTTCGTCACAGTGCGGCTCCCATCCGCTCGAATCGCGACCATGCTCGCGGGACGGCGTCATCCCTGCGGGCGGTGACCACCTGCCAGCCGTGGGCGGCGAGCTGCTCGACGGCCCTGTCGTGCTCGTCGACCTGCTCCGGGGTGCTACGGAACCGCCTTGCGGTGAAGGTGTCGGTGTCCAGTACCAGGGCCAGGCTCAGCGGGCGGCCCTTGCGGGAGTCGTCGAGAGCTCTCACGTCACCTTCGGTGAGTCTGCCGAGCACGGCGACGACAGTCTCGCCGCCGTGGCCGGTCGCGCAGGCCCGGGCCGCGGCCAGCAGATCCTGCTGGTCGCCCATCCGCTCATCGGTGAGAGTCACCAGCGCATGTTCCCGTGCGGTCGGGACGTCGACGTCGTCAGAGGCCATGATCTGTCCACCGGCATCGGCCAGCCGGACCCGGTAGCCCCTGTCCAGCATGTGGGTGCAGATCGACGCGGCGGCCGAGACCGCCCATTCGAAGGAGCTCTCGGCACCCGCCCCGGCGTGCCGGTCGCCACGGGAGTCCAGCAGGACGCTGACAGCGGGATCCCAGGACTGCTCCTCCCGGCGGACCATGAGATCGCCGAGGTGCGCGGTGGACCGCCAGTGGACCCTGCGCAGGTCGTCGCCTTGGCGGTACTCGCGGATCAGCACGTCGTCCTGCCCCTGGGAGCCCACCTGCTCAGGGGTCGCCTCACCGCTTCGGGTGGGTCCCGAGGTGGAGCCGATCGCTCCCAGCGCGTAGACCTTCGGGGTCACCATCACCTGGGAGGAGGATGAGAACCGGTGGTCGGCGCGGGCTGTCCCGAAGGGGTCGCAGGCCCGCACCAGCATCGGGCCCACCTCGTAGCGTCCGCGGGCATTGCCGGTGAGGGTGTAGCGGACAGTACGGATCCACGAACCCGAGAGGGTGTGGACCGCGAACCGGGGCCGCTCCCCGAGAGCCCGTGGAACCGACTCCTCGAAGCGGAGGATGCCCACCGGGAGACCGGCCGAGCGTTCAAGGGTGGTGACGACCTCCAGCTCCTCGCCCAGGGTGCAGCGCGAGGGGCGGACGGTCCGCGCGCACCCCATCTGCATGCGGGTGGACATCACCAGCAGCAGCCCGAGCACGGGGAGCAGGACGAGGATCAGGCCGACCCAGGCGAGGTCCTGCTGGCCCACCCCGAGCGCGATGACGGTGAGCACGATCCCGCAGGCGAGCAGGACCCGTCCGCGAATGCTGAGGTGTTGCCAGAACCGCACCCGGTCAGCCCCGTTCCGGAAGCGGGGTCGCCTCCACGATGGAGGAGACGATCTCCTCCAGCCCGAGGCCGTCCAGCTGGGCGCGCGACGACGGCATGAGCCGGTGGGTGAGCACCGGTACCGCGAGGGCCTGGACGTCGTCGGGGATCACGTAGTCCCGTCCGCTCATGGCGGCCCGGGCCCGGGAGGCGCGCAGCAGATGGAGGCTGGCGCGCGGGGAGGCGCCCAGGCGCAGGTCCTCGTGCGTCCTGGTGGCCTCGATGATGTCGACGATGTAGTCCTTGACGGCCGGGGCCGCGTAGACCGTGCCGACGGTGGTGATGAGACTCCTGATCTGCTCCCCGGAGGTGACCGGTTGCAATGAGTCCAGCGGATTCGCGGCGCCGTGATGATCGAGCATGTCGAGTTCGGAGCCGCGCGACGGATAACCCATGGTGATCCGCGCCATGAACCGGTCCCGCTGGGCCTCGGGAAGGTGGTAGGTGCCCTCCATCTCGATGGGGTTCTGGGTGGCGACGACCATGAAGGGGGCGTCGAGCTGGTGGGTCACGCCGTCGGATGAGACCTGTCGCTCGGCCATCGCCTCCAGCAGGGCCGACTGCGTCTTCGGGGAGGCGCGATTGATCTCGTCGCCGACGACGATGTTGGCGAAGATGCCGCCGGGCTTGAACTCGAACTGGCGGGTCTGCTGGTTGAACACGCTCACGCCGGTGATGTCGGAGGGCAGCAGATCCGGGGTGAACTGGATCCGTCGGGAGGTGCAGTCGATCGACCGGGCGACGGCCCGCGCGAGCATCGTCTTGCCCACCCCCGGCACGTCCTCCAGCAGCAGATGGCCTTGGGCCAGCAGCACCACCAGGGCCGTGTCGATGCGATCGGACTTCCCCTCGATGACGCTGGAGACGGCCGCGCGGACGCGGTCCATCACCTCGACGACGTCCTGGACTGGGTCGCTCACGATGTCCTCTCCTCCTGTGCTGTGGGTCGGGGTCCGGCCGTCGGTCAACAGGGGCCGGGGGAAGATCGCCCCGGCCGATCCTACCCGGGCCCGGGAGGCCGGCGGGGCGGACGGTCGGCGTCGACGACGCTCCACCCGGCTCCACCCCGTCTCCCGCCACCGATGCGACACGCCGGTCGCGGTGCTCCGGAGGGTGTCCTCGCACGGGGCACAACCCGTGGCGCCCTGATCCTCCCGGTCGGTGGAGCGTTGTGGAGTATGGTGGGGCCAGGTGGAGCGAAGCGGCCTTCGGGTCGAGTCAGGAGGTGCCCGGTGTTCCTGGGTACACACACTCCTCGGCTCGATGACAAGGGGCGTTTCTTCCTCCCGGCGAAGTTCCGCGACGGGTTGGACGGGGGCCTGGTGATCACCAGGGGCCAGGACAGGTGCCTGGCGATCTATCCGACGACGACTTTTGTGGAGATGACCCAGGAGATCGCCAAGGGGGCGGTGAGCGTGAAGAAGGTGCGGGACTACCAGCGGATGCTGGCGGCCGGAGCCAGCGACACGGCCCCGGACAAGCAGGGCAGGGTGATGATCCCGCCGATGCTCCGGCGCTATGCCGGGCTCGACAGGGACATCGTCGTGGTCGGCGCGATCACCAGGGTCGAGGTGTGGGACGCCGCCGAGTGGGAGAGCTACTCCGCCGAGCAGGAATCGGTCTTCGCCGAGATGAATGAGGAGGTCTTCACCGACGACTGAGCGGTGAGGTCGCGCGGGGCGTGGCTTCGTCCCGACAACGATTCCCTGACGCAACTTCCCCTGTGTCAGGTCGTCGCAGTCGGGCCGGAACCTCGCCCCACGGGAACATGTCAGGGAGGAAGCCGATGGAGCAGAACGCCGCCCGCAGGCCATCTGCGGGAAGCGACGCCGTGCATCTTCCCGTGATGCGATCCAGAGTCGTCGAACTCCTCGCACCCGCACTCGAGCGTCCCGGTGCCGTCCACGTCGACGGCACCATCGGGATGGGTGGGCACGCCCAGGCCGTCCTCGAGGCCTGTCCCCGGGCGCTCCTGGTGGGGATCGACCGGGACACCGAGGCCCTGGAGCTGGCCCGGCGCCGGCTGGAGCGGTTCGACGACCGGGTCAGACTGGTCCACGCCGTCCACGACGAGCTTCCCGAGGTGCTCGACGACCTCGGCATCGACAGGGTCGACTCGATCCTGCTCGACCTGGGACTGTCCTCCCTCCAGATCGACCGGGCGGACCGGGGATTCGCCTACTCGGTCGACTCCCCGCTCGACATGCGGATGGATCAGAGCACCGGCCCCACAGCCGCACAACTGATCAACACCGCCGACCAGGCCGAACTCGCCCGGATCATCTTCCGCTACGGGGAGGACCGTAACGCCAGGCGGATCGCCCGCGCCATCGTCGAGGAACGGACCCGTCGGCCCTTCGACGGCTCGGCACAGCTGGTTCGCGTCATCGAGGACGCGATACCCGCCGCGGTGCGGCACCGCAGCCACGGCCACCCGGCCAAGAAGACCTTCCAGGCCCTTCGCATCGCGGTCAACGGGGAGATGGACACGCTCTCAACGGTCCTGCCCGAAGCCCTCGACAGACTGGCCGTCGGAGGCCGGATGGCGGTCCTCGCCTACCACTCCCTGGAGGACCGCCCCGTCAAGGACGCCTTCAGGGCGGTCTGCAGCGACTCCGCCCCGGCCGGCCTGCCCGTCGTGCCCGAGTCGATGTCCGCCAGGTTCGTCGCGGTGACGCACGGGGCGGAGCGCCCCGACGCCGAGGAGATCGCCGTCAATCCCAGAAGCGCATCGGCCCGGCTGCGGGTCATCCGGAGAATCAAGGAGGCAGCATGAGCGCCGAACCCGCGGCCCCGGTCAGGGGCCTGTCACGGGCCCGGAGCCGACTGAGGGCGTTGCCGGTGGGTCGCACCAGGATGAGCAATCTGGTCTTCTCCGTCGTCATCTCGCTGATCCTGGCCTTCGGTCTGGTGGCCGCCCTGATCCTCAACACCACCCTGCAGAGCCAGTCCGTGGAACTGAGCTCCCGGAAGGCGACGGTGGAGACGCTCTCCCATCAGGAGGCGGCGCTGGCCAGCCAGGTCGACACGCGACGCTCCGCCACACACCTCCAGACATCGGCGAGACAGCTGGGCATGGTGCCCGATCCGAGGCCGGCCTTCATCGACCTGCGCACCGGGAAGGTCGTCGGCACCCCGTACCGGGTCACCGGCAAGGAACTTCCCGGGCTGGCCGGTGACGCCCCTGTCTCGGCGGGGAACCGATGAGCCAGGGCCGGCCGGGCACAGCCGGATCGGGGAGGCCCGGGCCGTCGGGAGCCCGGACCCGCAACCGTCGCCCGGACCAGGGCGGCGGTCAGCGCCGGGCCGGGCTGGCCAGCCAGCGCGGCCGACTCACCCTGACCCTGGTGATCCTCATGATCGGGATGGTGGCACTGGCCGGCCGGGCTCTCCAGCTCCAGGCCATCGAGGCCCCCGCCTATGCGGCCTCCGCGGCCGCCAACATCCAGCGCGGCTACAACCTGCTGCCCGCCCGCGGCCAGATCGCCGACCGCAACGGCGTCGTGATGGCGGCCAGCGAGCCCGCCGTGAGGATCATCGTGGATCCGCGGATGATCAGCCGCAACGGCGTCGACGAGAGGGTCTCGATGGGCCCCAAGGAGACGCAGAAGGCGGCCGCTGCTCCCAAGGCCGTCGCCAAGATCCTCGCGAAGCGCCTGGGAGGCGTGCCCGAGGACTACCGCGACGAGGTCACCCAGAAGGGATCCGACGGCAAGCTGTCGCGCTACGTGGTGGTCAAGCGTCACGTCTCCAGCTACATCTTCGACCTCATCACCAAGGACATGGACGCCGGGAACTGGTACGGCGTGTTCTCCTCCTCCGACCCGGTGCGCACCTATCCCTCGGGCACCGTGGCCTCCAACGTCATCGGCTTCGTGAACGGCGACGGCGTCGGCGCCGGCGGCCTGGAGTACACGCTCAACTCCCAGCTCAAGGGCACCGAGGGCAAGGAGTCCTACGAGGCATCGACCTACGGACGGATCCCGCTGGGCCGCAACACCCTGGTTCCGGCCGTCGACGGCGTCAGCTACAACCTCACCCTCGACTCCCAGATGCAGCTCACCACCCAGAACGCCCTGGCCACGGCGGTCCGGAACACCAAGGCCGAGTCCGGGGAGGCGATCGTCATGAACGTCAGGACCGGCGAGATCCTGGCGATGGCCTCGATGCCCACCTTCGACTCCTCGAAGCTGGAGCGCACCACATCCAACGAGATCACCAACCGCGCCGTCGAGACGTCCTACGAGCCGGGTTCGGTGGAGAAGGTCCTCACCATGGCCGCGCTGGCCGACAAGGGCCTGGTCGCCCCCGACACCCGTGTCAGGGTGCCGGCCTCGGTCACATCGGGGGACGGGAAGATCACCGACTCCTTCGACCATGACGGGCTCTACCTCACAGCCCGCGGGGTCATCGCCTACTCCTCGAACATCGGGACGACGCTGCTGGCCAGGAAGCTCTCCAAGTCGGACTTCTCCTCCTACCTCAAGGCCTTCGGGCTGGGGAGGAGCACCGGTCTGCCGCTCCCCGGTGAGGCCGACGGGACCATCCCGGGACCCTCGATGCCCGACTTCACCCGCGATCAGATCTCCTTCGGGCAGGGGATGTCGGTCACCGCCGTCCAGGAGGCCGCCGCGGTGGCGGCCGTGGCCAACGGCGGCGTCTACCACGCCCCCACGATCATCGCCTCGGCCCGCGACGGGGACGGCAACCCGGTCTCCGTGACCCGGGCCCCCGGGCGCCGGGTCGTCTCGGCGAAGGCCGCCGCCGAGGTGCGCGACATGATGGAGGCAGTGGTCACCCTGAAGTCGGACCGTGCGGTCCCCGGGTACCGCACGATCGGCAAGACGGGAACGGCACAGCGGATCGATCCGACGTGTCACTGCTACCGTGGCTACACAGCTTCCTATGCGGGAATCGGTCCGTCCGAGGATCCGAGCATCCTCACATATGTAGTTCTGAACAATCCCACAAAGGGCCATCAGGGGAGTGAGGTCGCCCTGCCCGTGGCGCGGCAGATCCTCTCGGTCGCGCTGCCGCGCTACGGCATCGAACCCTCCACCACGAAGGCCCCCAAGGCACCCCTGGAGTACAAGCCGTGAGCCCTGACACCTCCCATCTGCTGCGTCCTGCCTCCGTGGGCATCACCTCGTGGGAGCGGCTGGAGACGGTTCTGGGGCAACCGAGCCTCAGGGGCGCCCTCTCCGGGCCGGGGGTCAGCGGCATCACCCTGGACTCGCGCCAGGTCGTCCCCGGCGATCTCTACGTGGGCCTTCCCGGAACCCGGTTCCACGGTGCCTCGTTCGCAGCCGGCGCCGTTGCGCAGGGAGCGGCGGCGGTGCTCACCGACGCCCACGGCGAGGAACTCGTCGACGACCCGCGGATCCCGGTCCTGGTGGTGGCCGATCCCAGGGTGGCCATGGCAAGGGCCTCGGCCCTGATCTTCGGGAATCCGACCGGACGGATGACGATGTACGGCATCACCGGTACCAACGGCAAGACCACGACCGCCTTCCTGGTCGAGGCGGGTCTGCGGGCCGCCGGCCTGCGCACAGGAACCATCGGCACCATCGGCTACCGGCTGGACGGCCGCCCGCTTCCCAGCGCCCGCACCACCATCACCACCCCGGAGTCCCCGGACCTTCAGGCCCTCTTCGCGACCATGGCCGAGGCGGGGGCGAGCGACACCGTCATGGAGGTCTCCTCGCACGCCCTGGCCATGCATAGGGTGGACGGCACCCGCTTCGACGTGGCCGCATTCACCAATCTGGGTCGCGACCACCTCGACTTCCACAAGACCATGGAGGCCTACTTCCAGGCCAAGGCCAGGCTGTTCACCGCCGATCTCGCTCGCGCCGCAGTCATCAACGTCGATGACGAGCACGGCCGCAGGCTCGCCGGCCAGGTGGCCGCCGAGCACGGCGTCGACCTCATCACCACCTCCATCGACGCCGGCTCCGACTACCGGGTCGCGTCCTGGCACCCGGAGGGAGGGCTGGGCAGCCGGATCCTGGTCGACACCCCGACCGGACGCCGCGATCTGAGCCTGAGCCTGCCCGGCGAGTTCAATGTGCGCAACGCGGTGATGGCGCTGGCCATGCTGGAGCGCGCCGGACACGGTTTCGCCGATGTCGTCGCGGGGCTGGAGCGGGCGCAGGTGCCGGGGCGGATGGAACGGGTCGAGATCGGTGCCGGGGCACCCGAGGTGCTGGTCGATTTCGCCCACACCCCCCAGGCCATCGGATCGGCCCTGGCGGCCGCCCGCACCGCGACCGGCGGCCGACTCATCGCGGTCCTCGGCGCCGGGGGGGATCGCGACTCGGCCAAGCGGGGGCCGATGGGAAGCGTCGCCGCACAGCTCGCCGACGTCGTCGTGGTCACCGATGACAATCCGCGCACCGAGGACCCGGCGGCCATTCGCACCGCCGTCCTGGCCGGGGCCAGGCGGACCGGCGGTGCCGTGGTCGTGGACGGCGGGGACCGCCGGTCCGCGATCCGCGAGGCCCTGGCGATGGCCGACGACAACGACCTGGTGGCCGTCCTCGGCAAGGGCCATGAGACCGGCCAGTCGGTCGGCGACCGGCTGCTCGACTTCGACGACAGGGTCGTCACCGGACAGGAGTGGGCGCGTCTGCACGGGCTCGACGGGTCGCACCAGGAGGAGGACATCACCGCATGAGGATCTCGACCACGCAGGCGCTGGCCGCAGCGATCGGAGCCGGGCTGGAGGGAGAGCCGCAGACGGAGGTCGGCCCGGACGTCGTCATCGACACCCGCAAGGCCGGGCCGGGCAGCCTCTTCGTGGCCATGCCGGGGGAGAGGGTGGACGGCCACGATTTCACCCCGGCCGCGGAACGGGCCGGCGCGAGCGCGGTGCTGGCGACCAGGACCACCGAGGCCAGGATCCCTCACCTCATCGTCGCCGACACCCGGCAGGGACTCACCGACCTGGCACGCCGGGCGGTCGCCCGCGAGCGCTCCCGCGGCATGCGCGCGATCGCCCTCACCGGGTCCTCCGGCAAGACCAGCACGAAGGACATCCTCGCCCAGCTCCTGGAGCCCGCCGGGCCGACGATCTCCCCGGTCGGCAGCTTCAACAACGAGATCGGAGTGCCGTTGACCGCCTGCGGGGTGGACGCCGGCACCGACTTCCTCATCTCCGAGATGGGTGCCCGCGGCAAGGGGCACATCTCCTGGCTGACGTCGATCGTGCCGCCCGATGTGGCGATGGTGCTCAACGTCGGTACCGCTCACCTGGGCGAGTTCGGCTCCCGGGAGGCGATCGCCGAGGCGAAGGGGGAGATCGTCGAGGGGCTGGGGGCCGGAGGCTGGGCGGTGCTCAACGCCGAGGATCACCGGGTGGCCGCGATGGCGTCGCGCACCCGCGGCCAGATCGCCTGGTTCAGCGCCGACGGGGCGCACTCCCATCCTGGGGCCGGAATCGAGGTGTCCGCCCGCGACATCACCGCCGACAGCCTCCAGCGTCACTCGTTCACGCTGCGCGTGCGGGCGGCCGGGCGGACCACCGAGCACCCGGTGGCGCTGCGCACCATGGGTGCCCATCAGGTGGCCAATGCGGTCGCCGCCGCGGCTGCCGCGACCTGTTGCGGGGTCGAGCCGGAGTCGGTGGCGGCCTCGCTGTCGGCGGCGACCAGCCGATCGCCCTGGCGGATGGAACTGGACGAGCGCGACGACGGGCTGGTCGTCGTCAATGACTGCTACAACGCCAATCCCGACTCCATGGCCGCGGCCCTCACAGCCCTGGAAGGGGTGCTGAGAGCCAGGCGCGAGGCGGACCCGGCGACCCGCGGGGTCGCCCTCCTGGGAGACATGCTCGAGCTGGGCGACAGTTCGGCCGGGTTGCACCGGCAGGCCGGCCTCCAGGCCGCCCGCGCCGGATTCGACCTGGTGCTGTGCGTCGGCGCCCATGCCGGCGATCTGGCGGCAGGGGCGGGCGAGGGCGGGGCCGCGACCCGCATCGTGGAACCCGGCGACGCAGTGGCGGCCACGACGTGGACCGGACATGATGTGGTACTTGTCAAGGCGTCCCGGGCTCTGGCACTGGAGACCGTGGCGCAAGAACTTCTCAACGATGCCGGGCACGGGTCCGGCACCGTCGGCGAGGGAGGCCGCGCATGAAGAACATCCTGCTGGCTGGAGGACTGTCCATGCTCGGCACCCTGGTGGGGACGCGATGGTTCATCGTCTTCCTCGCCAAGCGCGGCTACGGGCAGTTCATCCGCGACGACGGGCCGAAGACCCACGCCGCCAAGAAGGGCACGCCGACGATGGGCGGCGCCGTCATCATCGTGTCGGTGGTGCTCGCCTACTTCCTGGCCCATCTCATCACCTGGACCCACGTCACCCTCTCGGCGCTCCTGGTGCTGTGGCTCTTCGCCGGTCTGGGGCTCATCGGCTTCCTGGACGACTGGACCAAGATCTCCAAGCAGAGATCACTGGGCCTGCGTCCGAAGGGCAAACTCATCGGCCAGGCCTTCGTGGCGATCAGCTTCGCGGTCTGTTCGATGTTCTTCCACGACTCCCACGGGGTCGCCCCGGCCTCCCCGGCGATCTCCTTCCTCCGGGACATCTCCTGGCTGCACCTGCCCCTGTGGCTGGGCATCATCTGGGTCATCCTCCTCATCGCCGGCGCCTCCAACGCCGTCAACCTCACCGACGGGCTCGACGGCCTGGCGCCGGGCGCCGCGACCATGGTGTTCGCGGCCTACACACTGCTCAGCCTCTGGCAGTTCAACCAGTGGTGCTCGGCCGGGGCGACGTCCCGCTGCTACACCGTGCGGGATCCCCACGACCTGTCAGTGGTCGCGCTGGCTCTCACCGGAGCCTGCTTCGGCTTCCTGTGGTGGAACGCCAAACCGGCCAAGATCTTCCTCGGCGACACGGGTTCACTGGCGATCGGAGGTGCGGTCGCCGGCCTCGCCGTGCTCAGCCGGACCGAGATGCTGCTCGTCATCATCGGCGGACTCTTCGTCATCGAGACCCTCTCGGTGATGATCCAGGTGAGCGTGTTCAAGCTCACCCATGGCAGGCGCGTGTTCAAGATGGCGCCGCTGCACCATCACTTCGAACTCAAGGGGTGGGCCGAGATCACCGTGGTGATCCGCTTCTGGATCATCTGCGGCCTGATGGTCGGCATCGGCCTGGGAACCTTCTACACGGAATGGGTGGTGGGACAGTGAGTTCCGGAGTCGATCTGAGCCGGGCCGACAGGACCTTCGAGTGGAGCCGGGTCCACGCGGTGATCGCGGGACTGGGTACCTCCGGGTACGCCTCGGCCGACGCCCTGCTCGAACTCGGCGCCCGGGTGACGATCCTCGACGACTCCACCGACGACCGGCACCGGGACGAGGGCGGACTGATGGAGACCCTCGGCGCCCGGGTGCGGCTCGGGCCCGGTAGCACCGCCGAGCTTCCCAACGGCACCGACCTGGTGATCGTCTCCCCGGGCTGGAGACCGGTTCAGCCACTGGTGGCCAGCGCCCTGGCCACCGGCGTCCCGGTGTGGGGGGAGCCAGAACTCGCCTGGCGGCTCATGCACCCGGACGGGGTGGTTCCCTGGCTGGCGGTCACCGGCACCAACGGCAAGACCACCACCACCCAGATGACCGAGGCCATCCTCAAGGCCGACGGCCTGAAGGCCGCGGCGGTCGGCAATATCGGCCGCCCCATTCTGGAGGCCATGGCCGACGAGGTGGACTACGACGTCTTCGCCGTGGAGCTCTCCAGCTTCCAGCTGCACTGGTCCCCCTCCCTGTCGTTGCACTCCGCGGCAGTGCTCAATCTGCACCAGGACCACCTGGAGTGGTACGCCGACGCCGCGGACCCCTTCGCCGCCTACGGCGCTGACAAGGCCCGGATCTACCACCGGGTGCAGCACAGCGCGGTGTACAACGTCGCCGATCCGGCCACCGAGCAGATGGTCGAGAGGGCCGACGTCGTGGAGGGGGCGCGAGCCATCGGCTTCACCCTGGGCATCCCCGGTCGCTCGATGATGGGAGTGGTCGACGACATGATCGTGGACCGGGCATTCGTCGAGCAGCGGGCCACCTCCGCCCTGGAACTGGCCAGTCTCTGCGACGTCCACCCCTTCGCCCCCCACAACGTCGAGAACGCCCTGGCCGCGGCGGCCCTCACCCGCTCCTTCGGGGTGCATCCCCGGGCCGTGGCGCAGGGGCTACGGGATCTGCATCTTGGCGGGCACCGGATCGAGACCGTTCACGAGTCGGGCGGGATCACCTGGGTCGACGACTCCAAGGCCACCAACCCGCATGCCGCGAACTCCTCCATGCGCGCCTTCGAGCACATCGTGTGGATCGCCGGAGGGCAGGCCAAGGGCACCGACTTCGACCATCTGGTGAGCAATCATGCCGCCAAGTTGCGCGGCGTCGTGATCATCGGGGTGGACCGTGCCATGATCGCCGCGACGATGGCACGGCTGGCGCCCGACGTTCCGGTCGTGGTGCTCGACTCGCCCGAGCGCGCAGTGATGGCGCAGGCCGTCCGCGTCGCGGCCACCATGGCCCGGCGAGGAGACACCGTCCTGATGGCCCCCGGATGCGCCAGTCTCGACATCTGGCCGGGATACGCGGCACGCGGCGACGACTTCGCCGAGGCCGCCCGCACGATCGACGGTCCGCTCCAGCAGTGAGGAACCCCGCGCGGCCGAAGAGCGCCCGGTCGAGGAGGCGACTGTGAGCAGAACCCGGTCCAGAACCCCCTACGACCGTCTCATGACCCGGCTCGGCCGGATCCTGCGCCTCGACGGCGGTCGCCGCACAATGGGCGATTCCCAGGAACCTCTTCTGGCGGCCCCCATGCTCGACCAGTACGTCATCCTGGTGACCACTGTTCTGCTGGCGGGGATCGGCGCGCTGATGAGCCTGTCCTCGTCGTCGGTGTACGCCCAGTCGCTGGACCTCGGTCCCTACTACTTCGCCCTGCGCCAGCTGGGCTTCCTGGCCATCGGCGGAATCGCCGCCTTCATCGCCTCCCGGATGGGGGAGCGGCTGCTGCGCGGCTTCGGATGGGTCGCCTACTGCGGTGCCGTGCTGATGCTCATCCTGGTGTTCACGCCCCTGGGAAGCGACGCCGGCAAGGGCAACCGGTCCTGGCTGGTGCTGGGCCCGATCACCCTTCAACCCTCCGAGTTCGCCAAGCTGGCGGTGATCATGGTCGGATCCGTCTACCTGGCCGCCCGCCGTGAGGATCTGGGTCAGTTCCGGCATCTGGCGATCTATCTGGGACTCTACGGCGTGGTCGCCGTCCTGGTCATCGCCCAGGGAGACCTGGGCACGGCTCTCATCATCGGTGCCGTCCTCATCGCCCAGATGTGGGCCTTCGGCATTCAGAAGCGATACATCCTGGGACTGTTGGCCGCTGCCGGGCTCGTTGTCGCGGCCGCGGTCGTGACGACCCCGTACCGGATGCGGCGGATCACCCTGTTCCTGCACCCCGGGGCCGATCCCGACGCCTCCCAGCAGCCGCTCAGCGCCATCTTCGCGCTGGCCACCGGCGGCTGGTGGGGGGTGGGGATCGGGGGCTCCCGGCAGAAGTGGGGAGGGCTCTACGACGGCGCCCAGAACGACTTCGTCTTCGCGGTGCTCGGCGAGGAGATGGGCCTGGTGGGCACCCTGGCGGTGCTTCTCCTGTTCAGCCTGCTGGTGTGGGCCGGCATCCGGGTGGCGATGCGATCGCGATCCCAGTTCCGCCGGACCCTGGCGGCCACCGTCACCGCATGGACGGCCGTCCAGGCGATGATGAACATCGGCGTCGCCATGAAACTGCTCCCGGTGGTGGGGGTGCCGCTGCCCTTCATCTCGATCGGCGGATCCGCCCTCATCGCCAATCTCGTCGCCTCTGGCATCCTGTTGTCCTGTGCCCGCCACGAACCGGCCGCGGAGGCGTACCGGGAGGCGTCGAGGCGCAGCGGGCCGCCGCGGGTGACTACCGTGGTGGACGGCAGTCATCGAGACTGAGCCTGACTCCGGCCGATCCGGGGTGCGCCGGGATGAGACCCGGTGACGAGATCCGAGACAGAAGGGTGATCACAGATGGTGAATGTCGTGCTGGCCGGAGGAGGTACCGCCGGTCATACCTCGCCGTTGATCGCGACGGCACAGGCTCTGGCGCGCCATCCCGACCTGGGACACCTGTCCTGCATCGGCACGCCGAAGGGGCTGGAGGGCAGGGTCATACCGGAGGCCGGCCTGGTGCTCGACATGATCGATCCGGTCCCGCTGCCCAGGAGTCTGTCAGTGGACCTGCTGAAGGTGCCGGGCCATCTGCGCCGAGCCGTCCAACAGGCGGCGGACGTGCTGCGCCGTCGCCAGGCCGACGTCCTGGTCGGCTTCGGCGGGTACGTCTCGATGCCCGCCTACCTCGCCGCCCGCAAGGCCCAGGTGCCCGTGGTGATCCATGAGCAGAACGCGGTGCCCGGGCTGGCGAACAAGGTGGCGGCACGCTTCGCGACCCAGGTCGCCGCGGCCTTCCCCGACACCCCCCTGCCGGGGGCCCGGTTCATCGGGATGCCGCTGCGCGAGGGCATCACCCGACTGGCCACCATGACCCTGCCGGAGCGTGCCGAGGCGACCCGTGCGGCGCGCCTGCGGTTCGGGCTCGATGCCGACCGTCCGACACTGCTGGTGAGCGGCGGATCCCAGGGGGCGGTCGCCATCAACGAGGCGGTCGTCGCCGCCCGCGACCGGCTGCTCGCCGAGGGCGTGCAGATCCTGCACATCCTGGGTCCGCGGAACATCGGCGCCGCCACCGCCATCGCCGACCCGACCACCGGTGCCTCGTGGAAACCGCTGGACTACGTCGACGACATGCCGGCCGCCTACCTGACCGCCGACCTGATGGTCGCCCGGTCCGGGGCCGGGACTGTGGTGGAGACCGCGGTCGCAGGCGTGCCGGCGATCTACGTGCCGCTGCCCCATGGCAACGGCGAGCAGGCCCGCAACGCCCGCTCGGTGGTCGAGGCCGGGGGAGGGGTGCTGGTCCCCAACGCCGAGCTCGACGCCGCCCGCCTGCTGAGGGAGACCGAGCGGATCCACCGCCCGGAAGAACTTGCCGCGATGGCCGCCGCCGGCCGTGGCCTGATGCCGGCCGACTCGGCCGAGCGGCTCGCCGCACTCGTGCTGGGCGCGGCAGACCGCTCCCGGACACCGCGTCCCGTCCCCAAGGAGGATCCCGATGGCACTGCGTGAACCGGTCGAACTGGCCGACCCGCACTCGATCGGGCCGGTACACTTCATCGCCATCGGCGGAGCCGGGATGAGCGGCGTCGCCAGGATCTACCAGGAGCTGGGGGTGGAGGTCTCCGGCTCCGACCAGGTCGACTCGGCCAACCTCCGGGCGCTGGCAGACGCCGGGGTGCGCACCTGGGTGGGCCATGATCCCTCCCATGTGGACGGGGCACGCACCGTCGTGGTGTCCTCGGCGATCCGCCCGGACAACCCCGAACTCGTCGAGGCGAATCGCCGGGGCCTGCGGATCTGGCACCGTAGCGCCGCCCTGGCCGCCCTCATGCTGGGCCGCGAGGGGATCTCGGTGGCCGGAACCCACGGGAAGACCACCACCACCGGCATGACCGCCGTGATGCTCGCCCACGCCGGCGCCGACCCGTCCTATGTCATCGGGTCGCCGCTGGCCAGCACGGGCCGCAGCGCCCACCTGGGCGGCGGCAGCGCCTTCGTGGTCGAGGCCGACGAGTCCGACGGATCCTTCCTCCAGTACCCCAGCCGGATCGTCGTGGTCACCAATGTGGAGGCCGATCACTTGGACAACTGGGGAACGCCCGACGCCTATTTCGACGGCTTCGTGCGGATGGCCACCCGGCCCGAGGTGAGATACGTCGTCGCCAACCTCGATGATCCCGGCGCGGCACATCTGGTCGGCAGGCTGGCCAGCACCGGAACCGTGCAGGTGGTGACCTACGGCGAGTCCGCCGAGGCGGATGTGCGTCTCAGCGATCTCGATCTGGAGGGTGCCACCGCCTCGGCGACCCTCACCCGCGGCCGTCAGAGCGGGCGGCTGGAGCTCCAGGTGCCCGGCCGGTACAACCTCGCCAATGCGGCCGCCGCGTACTGCGCCGCAAGCCTCCTCGGCATCGATCACGACGAGCTGCTGGCCGCTGCGGCCTCATTCACCGGCACCCTGAGGCGCTTCCAGCTGGTCGGGAGTCGCGGCGGGGTGAGGATCTACGACGACTACGCCCACCATCCCACCGAGATCCGAGCGACCCTCGGGGCCGCTCGCCGGGCGGCCGGTGACGGCCGCGTGATCGCCTGCTTCCAGCCGCATCTGTACAGCAGGACCCAGGAGTTCGCCCACGAGTTCGGGGCCGCCCTGGCGCTGGCCGACCGGGTCCTGGTCACCGACATCTACGGTTCGCGCGAGGATCCGGTCCCCGGGGTGACCGGCGCCCTGGTGGAGGACGCCGTGGAGGCGGCCGGCGGATCCTCCCGATATGTTCCCGACAAGGGCGACCTTCCGGCGGCGCTGGCCGAGGAGGCGCGTCCCGGAGACCTGGTGATCACCCTGGGCGCCGGCGACGTGACTCTCGTCGGCCCTCTGCTGCTCCCCCTGCTGCCCGACACCGGAGCCACCGGCGACCGGTCGGCCCGATCCCTCTGATGGCCTCCTCGGTCTCAGACATCACCGGGCCGCTCGATCTGCGGGCCAGATCGCGTCGCCGGCGCATCCGGATCGTCACCGTGGTGGCCGTCCTGGTGGCGGTGCTGCTGGCCGTCGGCGTCTACGTGGTGCGCTGGTCCGGCCTGATGGCTGCGGATCAGGTCGTCGTGGACGGTGCGCGGCTGGTGACCGCCGACCAGGTCCGCGACGCCGCCCGGGTGCCGATCGGCGCCCCGTTGGCCACCATCGATCTTGGCGCGGTCGGATCCCGGGTGGCCGCGCTGGAGCCGGTCCACCGGGTCTCCGTCCACCGCGCCTGGCCCGATACGGTGCGCATCCGGATCACCGAGCGCCGGCCCGTCTACCAACTGCGCGACCAGCAGGGCTACCACTGGATCGATGCCTCCGGTACGGCCTTCCACACCACGACGGCCTCCCGGCGCGGTACTCCGTGGGCCCTGACCGCCACCAGGAGTACCCGTCTGCTGCGCGACGTCGCGACGGTGGCCGCGAGCCTGGACCCCGCCCTGCTCAAGCAGCTCGATCATCTGGAGGCGGGCGGACCGGACTCGATCACGCTGGTGCTCAGCAAGGGGCGCACGGTGATGTGGGGCAGCGCCGACGAGTCCGACGTGAAATCCCAGGTGGCCACCGCGATGGTGGCCACGAAGGCCACCCACTACGACGTATCCTCCCCGCAGAACCCCACCGCACGGTGATCTCGCCGTGCCGGCGGGGTGGTCCGGCACGGCGCGGGGATATGTTCGGGGCATCTCTCAACCCCCGCTTGAGGGTCAGTGCCGAACCGGACGCGTCGGTGGACACTCAGGGTAGGGACTCATAGCCTGTCAGGTGACCGGCACTCGACGTAAGTGAGGCAGACTCCCGTGGCAACTCCATCCCAGAATTACCTCGCGGTCATCAAGGTCGTGGGCGTCGGCGGCGGCGGCTGCAATGCTGTGAACCGGATGATCGAGGCAGGTCTCAAGGGAGTCGAGTTCCTGGCCATCAACACCGATGCGCAGGCCCTGCTCATGAGCGACGCGGACGTCAAGCTGGACGTCGGCCGCGATCTCACCCGGGGCCTCGGCGCGGGCGCCGACCCCGACAAGGGGCGGCAGGCCTGCGAGGACCACTCCGATGAGATCGAGGAGTGCCTCAAGGGGGCCGACATGGTCTTCGTGACGGCCGGTGAGGGCGGCGGCACCGGGACGGGCGGAGCCCCCGTGGTCGCCAAGATCGCCCGATCTCTCGGAGCGCTGACCATCGGCGTGGTGACCAGGCCCTTCACCTTCGAGGGAAGACGGCGGACCAATCAGGCTGAGGAGGGGATCGACAGGCTCCGCGAGGAGGTCGACACCCTCATCGTCATCCCCAACGACAAACTGTTGTCGATGGCCGATCAGCAGATCGCCATCATCGACGCCTTCAAACAGGCCGACCAGGTGCTGATGCAGGGCGTCTCGGGGATCACCGATCTCATCACCACGCCCGGCCAGATCAACCTGGACTTCGCCGACGTCAAGTCGATCATGTCGAACGCCGGGTCGGCGCTGATGGGCATCGGTCACGCCTCGGGCGAGGACCGGGCGCGCGCCGCCGCCGAGATGGCGATCTCCTCGCCCCTCCTGGAGGTGTCCATCGACGGTGCCCACGGCGTGCTGCTGTCGATCGCAGGCGGTTCCGATCTGGGCCTCTTCGAGGTCGCCAGCGCCGCCAACCTCATCGAGGAGGCGGCCCATGACGAGGCCAACATCATCTTCGGTACGGTGATCGACGACGCCCTGGGCGACGAGGTCCGGGTGACCGTGATCGCGGCCGGGTTCGACGGAGGCCAGCCACCGCGCAAGCAGCCAGGGGTGAGCGCCCGCCCGGTGAGCCGCGCGGGAACGACGGCCGGTCGGCCGTCCCAGCTGCGCCCGGGACGCCCGGCCCAGCCCGGTGGCCGCCCGGTCCCCCAGCGGAACGAGCAGCAGGACCAGGAGCACGAGGAGAGCACCAACCCGCTTCGGGTGGCCAGGCCCACCCCACCGCCCGACGACGATGACGACATCGACATCCCCGACTTCATGAAGTAGGTCCGGTGCTGCGAATGCGTATCGACCCCGGCGCCAATCACGGCGTCGGGGTCGCCTTCACCGACAGGCGCGGCGGAAGTTCGCTGGGCCCTCTCGGCGGATTCAATCTGGGGCGCGCCGACGCCGACGACCCGGCCAGCCTGGTGGCCAACGTCGGTGCCCTGCGGGTCGCCCTGGGAGTGCGGGGCATAGCCCTGGTGCACCAGGTGCACGGTGCGGAGGTGATGCGCCTCGGAGCCCCGGAGGCTCAGGCGATCCGCGACGACGACGTGCTGCGGGAGGCTCCGGGCCGCCCGGACCCGCTGCCGTCCGCCGATGCCATGGTGACCACCGTCGCCGGGGTGGCGCTGGCCATCCGGGTGGCCGACTGCCTGCCGGTGATGCTCGCCGATCCGGGCGCCGGGGTGATCGCAGCGGCCCACGCCGGGCGGGCCGGGCTGCTGGCCGGCGTGCTGGGCCGGACCGTCGGCCGGATGCGCGACGCCGGTGCCCGCGACATCCTGGGCTGGATCGGCCCGCACATCTGCGGACGCTGCTACGAGGTGCCCCGGGAGATGGCCGATCGGGTCTGGCGCGATCACCCCGCCACCCGCTCGCAGACCTCCTGGGGAACGCCGGCCCTCGATCTGGCGGCCGAGGCCCACAGTCAGTTGGAGGGGCTGGGCGTCACCGCGGTGGGGCTGGACCCCTGCACCCGGGAGCACGAGGAGCTGTTCTCCCATCGCCGCGATCCCGGGTCGGGAAGGCTGGCGGGGCTGGTCTGGATCCGCGAGGATCCGGCCCAGCGGTAGCGTGTCGTCCACGACGAAGGGCCCGGTCGTGGCAGTCTGGGACCACGCCGGGGCTGTTGGTGCCGGCGCCGATGTGAGTTAGGAGAACCCGATGGCTGGTTTCGGTAGGAAGATCGCCTCGTACGTCGGTCTGGTCGACGACCGTCGCTACGACGAGGATCTGTCCGACGAGGAACTCACCACCGAGGTGTACTCCGACGACGGCTACGAGCCGTCCACCGTCACCCCGCTGCCCGACCGGCGCCCCAGGTCCAGTGCGGCGCAGGGCAGGTCGCATGAGCCGCAGGGCAAGGACAAGGATGACGCCGGTGGGCGCCAGCCCAGGGCCTTGGCCCCTCGCGAGCCCGTTGCCGAGGAGCCCGAGCCGAGCATTGCCGACGTCAACCGGATCCTCACTGTGCATCCGCGCAACTTCAACGAGGCCCGGGTCATCGGCGAGCACATCCGTGACGGGGTCCCGGTGATCATGAACCTCACCGAGATGGAGGAGCGCGACGCCAAGCGTCTGGTCGATTTCGCGGCGGGACTGATCTTCGGTGTGCGTGGCAGTATCGACAAGGTGACGAGCAGGGTGTTCCTGCTGTGCCCCCATAACGTCAATGTCACCCCTGAGGACAAGGCGCGGATCGCCGGTGAAGGATTCTTCAACCAGTCCTGAGCGGGTGCCCGTCTGCTGAGGAGAACGCCGTGGCGCTGGCCGGCATCATCATCTGGTACGCGATTCAGATCTACATGGCCCTGCTGGTCGTGCGGATGATTCTGTCGTGGATACCCCTGCTGTTCCGAGGGTTCGAGCCCAGAGGCGTGGTGGCCGTGCTCTTCGAGGTGGTCTACACGCTCACCGACCCGCCGGTGAAGTTCTTCGACCGGGTTCTGCCGCCGGTGAACCTGGGGGGCATCGGATTCAGCCTGGGATTCATCCTGCTGTTCGTGGTGCTCTACGCCGCTCAACGGCTGACGATCTGGGTCTTCTTCTAGCCCCGCGCGGCGCCTGTGCAGGGGGCCAAGCCCGAACCTCGGGTGGAGGGTTTTGCCGTGTTGCCGGGGGCGTTGATGACGCATCCTGGTTGTCTGGAGTAGCCTTGACCCAGTCTCATGGCGTAGCCCGCCGACTCAGGGAGGCGGTCAAACCGGAGGCGAAGACTGTATCCGAACTGTTGGAGTGCACAATGACGCTGACCCTCGACGAGGTGCGCAGGATTCGTTTCCCGATGGCACGACGCCCAGGCGAGGGGTACCGTGCGGGCGAGGTAGACGATTTCGTGGACAAGGTCGACGCCACCTTTGCCGCGATTGTCGATGAGAATGACCGCCTCAAAGCCCAGCTGGATGCCCTCAAGAAAGCCGATGGCGCTGCCGGAGGGCAGCCCGATGCGAAGCTGAATGAGGAGAACACCCACCTCAAGGCTCAGCTCGAGGAGCTGCGCGCACACCAGCAGGAGGCCGGAAGCGCCGAGCTGGAGCGTTCGCGCATTGCCGCTTCCGAGGCCGAGAACAAGGTGCGTGCGGCCCAGCAGGAGGCCGCGACTCTTCGCAGCCAGCTGGAGGAGGCGCGCCGCAGCGCGACCCAGCAGACCTCGGTCCAGGGGGCCGGGGCTGCCGAGGTCAACAGGCTGCGCACCGAGAACGAGCGCCTGAACTCCCAGCTCAAGCAGGCCCGGAACGAGACCGAGGCGGCCCGCCGCGCCGCGGCGGCGTCCCCGGCCAAGGTCGCCTCGACCTCGGGTGCGCCTGACCGCATCCAGGTGTCGACCAGCGCGGAGGCCGCTCCGGCGGTCGTCCGGATGGTGGAACTCGCGATCGCCGACGCCGAGCGCGTCGTCCATGAGGCTCATGAGGAGGCCGATCGCAAGATGGCCGACGCCGAGAAGAAGGCCCATGAGCACATCGTCGACGCCCAGACCCGCGCTGAGCGGATCGAGTCGGCGGCCCGGGTCAACTCCGAACGGGTCACCTCCGAGGCGCGGGCGACTGCGGAGAAGGTCACCACCGATGCCCAGGCCCGTCGCAATGAACTCTTCGGCGAGCTCGAGTCCGAGCGCGACGACCTCACCGGGAAGGTCGACCAGCTGAGAGCCTTCGAGAACAATTACCGAGACAGCATCATCTCCCACCTGCGCAGCCAGGCCGAGAATATTGAGAAGGGGGTCTTCGAGCCCACGGCGACCGCCGACCTCGTCCGTTCCGAGAACCGGGTCGCCCCCGGGAGTTCGGCCACCCCCAGGCTGGATGCGCTGATCACCGGTCGCAGCCAGCAGAACTGAGCCGGGCTGTCCGGGCCCCGTGGACCCGGACCGCAGATCCGTTGACGAGCCCCCTCCGGACATCCGGAGGGGGCTCGTCCGCGCCCTGGACCGGTACCCGGGGGCGACCTGCGGCCACCGGGCCGGCATAGCTCATTCGGTGAATGGGACGCGGGTGTATTGTCTGCGGACAGTCCGCGTCGATCCGCGGTGCGGGCTCGGTCGCGTGGCGGGGATGCCCCGGTCCCGTGGCCGGCTGATTCCAGCGGGACGGTCCTGCCGCACGAGGCCGGTCTGTCCTGGTACGTCATTGAAGATGGAGAGACGAGGACATGTCGCAGCAGGATGCTGAGTCCCGGGTCGCTGAGCTTGCGGCCGCGCTTCCGGTCCGCGAGGGCGATGATCCCTGGACGGCCGAGGAGGTCACGGAGGTCGTCACCACCCTGCGTGCCGACGTCGAACGGATGGGTGCCAATCTCGCCAAGGCGCAGACGAATCTGGCAGATCTCATGACAGAGGGCTCCGACGGGGCCGGCAAGGATCCCGCAGACGTCGGCTCCTCCCAGTTCGAGCGCGATCAGGAGATCTCTCTGACGCGCAACGCCCAGTTGGTCTACGACCAGTCGCGGCTGGCCCTCAGGCTCATCGAGGAGGGCACCTACGGGACCTGCGAGAACTGCGGCAGGCCGATCGGCAAGGCGCGTCTCCAGGCCTTTCCCCGAGCCACCATGTGCGTGACCTGCAAGCAGCGCGAAGAGCGCCGGTGAGCTCGACGGCCACCGGAGCCGCAGAGGGGCGGGCCACGGGCAGGGCCGACGGGACCGCACTCAGTGGACCGAGGCTGCGGACCTGGCGCGGGATCGCCATCGCGATCGCTCTCCTCGGCCTGTTCCTCGACCAGATCGCCAAAGATCTGGCGGTGGCCCGGTTGGATCCGGCGGACCCGCCGAGCTATTTCGGTGGGCTGTTGCATCTGCAGTTGCTGAGGAACTCCGGGGCCGCCTTCTCGATGGGTTCCGGCGCGACCGTGGTGATCAGCCTGTTCGCCATCGTGGCACTGGTGACGGTGGCTCTGCTGGTGCTCCCCAGAGCCCGTCATCGCTGGTCACTGGTGTCCTGCGGAATGATTCTGGCCGGGATCAGCGGCAATCTCGCCGACCGGCTGTTCCGGGCACCGGGGGCGCTGCGCGGCCACGTCGTGGACTTCTTCGCGCTGCCGCACTTCGCGGTCTTCAACGTCGCGGACATGTTCATCACGGCCACCGCGGTGCTCGTCGTCGCGATGAGCATCTTCGGTGGCTCCGCGGACGAGGACGGCGGTTCGGGCAGGTCCGGCGGGGCACGGCGATGAGCGTCCTGCTGGTTCCCGACGGGCTGGACGGAGCCCGGGTGGACGCCGCCGCGGCGCGCATGACGGGCGTGTCCCGGTCCCGGATCTCCGATCTCGTGGATGAGGGCAAGGTCCTCCTCCAGGGAGAAGCGGTGCGCAGGGCGTCGACACGGGTGCGTCACGGGCAGATGCTGGAGGTCGATCTCTCTGATCCGGTACGGACGGCCTCGGTCACCCCCCGGCTCGTCGAGGGGATGGGCATCGTCCATGACGACGCCGACATCGTCGTCGTGGACAAGCCTGCCGGGGTGGCCGCCCACCCCTCCCTGGGGTGGGACGGTCCCAGTGTGGTCGAGCATCTGGCGGCGGCCGGATTCTCGATCTCGACCAGCGGCGCGGCCGAGCGCCGGGGGATCGTCCAGAGGCTCGACGTCGGCACCTCGGGCCTCATGGTGGTGGCAAAGAGCGAGCTCGCCTACACACTGCTCAAGCGGGCCTTCCGCGAACGGACGGTCGACAAGATCTATCTGGCGCTGGTGCAAGGCCATCCCGATCCCTTCGACGGGACCATCGACGCCCCCATCGGAAGGCATCCCGGCCATGACTGGAAGATGGCGGTCGTCGACGGCGGTCGGCACTCGGTGACCCACTACGAGACGATCGAGGCGTTCCGCTCGACCACCCTGCTGCGCATCCATCTGGAGACCGGGCGGACTCACCAGATCCGGGTGCACATGTCGGCGGTGCGCCACCCGTGCTGCGGTGATCCGCTGTACGGCTGCGATCCGTTGATGGCCCGTGATCTGGGCCTGGACCGCCAGTGGTTGCACGCCAGCCGCCTGTCCTTCGATCATCCGGGGACCGGAGAGCGGGTGAGCTTCACCAGTCCGCTGCCACCCGATCTCTCCCACGCCCTGGATGTCGCATCGGGCCCGGACGGCTTCGACGCCACGGAGCTGCTCTGAGGCCGGCGCGAGTACCCGGGCGTTCTTGCACGCGGTGCGGCGCCCGGATGCACAGAAGGTGACATCGGGTCGCCCGGGCCCGTCGTGACGACTGCGCACGATAGAGTGGAGGACGTGCGTAGAGCGAAGATTGTGAATACACTAGGGCCCGCTGTTGAGAGCCACGACGGAATCAAGGAACTTATCGAGGCGGGCATGAATGTCGCCCGCCTCAACATGAGCCACGGGGACTACTCCGAACACCAGAATCGTCTCGACCTCGTGCGTTCGGTGAGCGCAGAGCTCGGAGCCAATGTGGCCGCCCTGGCCGACCTCCAGGGACCGAAGATCCGCACCGGGGTCTTCGCCAAGGCCGAGGGAGAGTCCAACGGCAGGATCGTCCTCAAGAAGGGCGACAGGTTCACCATCACCACCGACGACATCATCGGTGACCAGGAGCGCGTCTCCACGACCTTCAAGGGTCTGCCCGGTGACTGCCATGCCGGCGACATCATTCTGATCGACGACGGCAACATTCAGCTCGAGGTCGAGTCGGTGACCGCCACCGACGTCAACTGCGTCTGCACGGTGCCCGGCCCGGTCTCCGACCACAAGGGCATCAACCTTCCCGGCGTCCCCGTCTCCCTGCCGGCGATGACCGAGAAGGATGAGGAGAACCTCCGCTGGGCGCTGGGCGTCGGCATCGACCTGATCGCCCTGTCCTTCGTCCGCCACGGCAATGACATCGACCGCGTCCACCAGATCATGGACGAGGAGGGCCGCCGGGTCCCGGTCATCGCCAAGCTGGAGAAGCCGCAGGCGATTGAGAATCTCGACTCCATCGTCAACAACTTCGACGCCGTGATGGTCGCCCGCGGCGACATGGCCGTCGAGTGCCCGCTGGAGGAGGTCCCCCTCATCCAGAAGACCATCATCGAGAAGGCCCGCCTGCAGGCCAAGCCCGTGATCGTCGCCACCCAGATGCTCGAGTCGATGATCCACGCCCCGCGCCCGACGCGCGCCGAGGCGGCCGACGTCGCCAACGCGATCCTGGACGGCGCCGACGGCGTCATGACCTCGGCGGAGACCTCCGTGGGTGACTACCCGGGCGAGACTGTCCGCACGATGGCCAAGATCGTCGAGTCCACCGAGGCCCACGGCCTCGACAAGATCGCCTCGATCGCCTGGGACCCCCATACCACCGGCGGCATCATCTCGAAGGCCGCGACCGAGGTCGCCGAGCGCGCACAGGCCAGGTACCTGGTGTCCTTCACCAAGTCCGGCGACACGGCTCGCCGCCTGTCGCGGCTGCGCCCCGCGACCCCGATGCTCGTCTTCACCCCCGACGAGACGACCACCAAGACCCTCGCCTGGACCTGGGGCGCCCAGGCCGTCGTGACCCCTGTGTTCAAGAGCTCCGAGGAGCTCTACAGGTGGGTCAACGCCTACCTGCGCGACAACAGCCTGGTCGCCGTCGGCGAGCGCATCGTGGTGGTCTCCGGATCCCCGATGGATGTTCCCGGCAAGACCAATGACCTCAGGGTGCTGAGGATCAAGGAGGACTGATTCGCCCGGTCCTCGGGACCAGCGGTGAATTCGGGGGCCACGACTGGGTGTCGTGGCCCCCGAGCCATGATGCGGCGCATGCACGGTGCCCGAGAGGGGAGTCGAACCCCTACGCCCTTGCGGACAGCGCATTTTGAGTGCGCCGCGTCTACCATTCCGCCACTCGGGCCGCAGCGGCCATTGTGGCACAAACCGGGCGGAGAGTCAGTCCGGGTGAAAGTCCCGCCGGGATCGGCGGGTCCGGCTCCGGCGGCCGACCCGCAACCGCTCGTGCGGTGGGCAGGTGGGCGCCCAGAGTCAAGATCTGAGATGATTCCCCTGTCGAACCACTTCGACAGGGGCGGTCGTGACGAGGACCGATGCCGGGGAACCGGGGCCGGACACCGAGTGTCGGCCGTGTCGATGCATGCAATCGAGAAGGAACAGTGGCCCGGATTCGTGGCGCACATCTCATATTGTGCGGGTGATCCGCCATTCACTGTAGGATGAGGGGAAATTGTCAGCGTCAGAGATGCAAGGAAGCACCGCCGTGGGTAACACAGTGAATTCCGACCGATCTGCAACCGGGAATGGCTCGGCAGGTGAATCAGGCGACCGCCCCAGGGTGGTCGTGGCTGAGGATGAGGCGCTGATCCGTCTCGACCTGGTCGAACTCCTCGAGGAGCAGGGCTACGAGGTCGTCGGGCAGGCAGGGGACGGTGAGGAAGCCGTCGCACTGGCCACCGAACTCGAGCCCGACCTCGTGGTGATGGACGTCAAGATGCCCAAGATGGACGGCATCACGGCGGCCGACAAGATCGCGGAGGACCGCATCTGCGCGGTCGTCATGCTCACGGCCTTCAGCCAGCGCGACCTCATCGAGCGGGCGCGTGAGGCGGGCGCGATGGCTTATGTCGTCAAGCCCTTCGACGCCTCCGACGTCGTGCCGGCCATCGAGATCGCGATGGCCAGGTTCGCCGAGATCAGGGCCGTCGAGGACGAGGTGAGCGATCTTGAGGAGCGACTCGAGTCGCGCAAGGTCGTCGACCAGGCCAAGGGGATTCTGCAGACCACTCTCGGCCTGTCCGAGCCCGAGGCCTTCCGCTGGATCCAGAAGACGGCGATGGACCTGCGCAAGTCGATGCGCGACGTGGCCCAGGGCGTCATCGCCCACGACGGGGGCCGGGACCGCTCCAAGCGCTGATGCAGGCCGTCCCCTGGGTATCAGGTCAGTGATAGTCGGTGTGGTCAAGGGGGATCACCTGACAGCTGACCCGGCCGACGGCGCACAGTCGGTGGAGATCGTCGCGGATCTCCACCGAGTGGGTGGTCGCGTGTCGGCCCAGGTGGAGCGCGGTCGAGACCGCGGTCATCTGGTCTCCTCTCGGTGCTCTCAGATGGGAGACACTCAACTCGACACCCACCGCACCCATGCCCATCTGGCGCGCATGGCACATCGCCGCCAGTGACCCGGCG
The DNA here is from genome assembly GCF_003325455.1 of Acidipropionibacterium virtanenii. Taxonomy (NCBI): domain Bacteria; kingdom Bacillati; phylum Actinomycetota; class Actinomycetes; order Propionibacteriales; family Propionibacteriaceae; genus Acidipropionibacterium; species Acidipropionibacterium virtanenii. The sequence continues at coordinate 2,207,922 of NZ_CP025198.1, read as the reverse complement.
GTCTCGACCAGCACTCCTGAGGCACCTCCGTGCCACAGGCCTGTCGGCTGCGTGTTGCCGTGCAGCGGAGCCGAGACGGTACAACTGGCGGCAGTGAGCTCAAGGATCGCCACCCCCAACTTGTCGTCCAGGGGGCTGACCAGGCCCTGCAGCCAGTCCGGAAGTACCACGCCGTCTGACGTTGTGTAACCCATGAGTACAGCCTCCCACCGTCCGGGGAGAGGGGTACAACCAGCAGGGCTCGGGGCCGTGCCGAGGAGGCTCCGGTTGGTAGCATTCCTGCGGTCGTATCGCGAAAGGGCGGGCAGATGGCCTCTCAACTGAAACTCATCGGTATCGGTGCCGGGAACCCCGAATGGGTGACCGGGGCCGCTGCCCGCGCCGTCCGCGAGCTGGACGTGCTCTTCGTGGTGATCAAGGAGAAGGAGCTCGACGAGTTCGTCGAGGTCCGCCGGCAGATCGTCGAGGAGCACCGTAGCGCCCCGTTGCGCACCGTGGAGCTGCACGACCCGCCCCGGCCGTGGCGCAGCACCCCGGACTACCCGGCGGCCGTGCGCACCTGGCGGCAGCAGAGGCTGCAGCAGTGGTCGGACGCCGTGGCCGCCGAGATCGGCGAGGGCCAGGCGGGCGGATTCCTGGTCTGGGGGGACCCCTCCCTCTACGAGAGCACCCTGGCGATCGTCAAGGAGCTCGTGCGGGTCAGCGACCGTGAGATCGGGGTGCAGGTGATCCCCGGCATCAGCAGTGTGCTGGCACTGGCGGCCGCACATCAGATCCCCCTGAACCGGCAGGGGCGTGCCGTCGTCATCGAACCCGCCCGACTGCTGGCCGACGGTATGCCGGAGGGGACCGACGACGTCGTGGCCATGCTCGACGGCCACCAGACCTTCGCGAACATCGACCCGGCGGGACTGGACATCTACTGGGGCGCCTACCTGGGCACCGCCGACGAGATCCTCATCAGCGGGGACCTGGCGGCCGTGCGCGAGGAGATCCTGGAGGTACGCGCCGCGGCGGTGGCCCGCAAGGGCTGGATCTTCGACACATACCTGATCAGGCGGCGCATCTGAAAGAAGGGGGGCAACCCCCCTTGAACCCCCTGGCGGGGGATCCTGCCCGGGTCGGGGCGGCGTCGCAGGCCGGCTGTCGGGGTGGGCCGCTAGAGTCTCCCCCATGAGCGAATCCCGGCCGACCCTGTTGATTCTCGACGGTCATTCGATGGCCTTCCGGGCGTTCTTCGCCCTGCCGGTGGAGAATTTCACCACCAGTACCGGCCAGCACACCAACGCCGTGTACGGATTCGTCTCGATGCTGGTCAACCTGCTTCGCGACGAGCAACCCAGCCACGTCGCGGTCGCCTTCGACCTGGCCGGCGGCACCTTCCGCACCGAGCAGTACTCCGACTACAAGGGAGGCCGGGCGGCGATCCCGCCGGAGTTCCCGGGACAGATCGACCTCATCAAAGAGGTCCTGGACACCCTCAACATCCCCCACATCGAGAAGCCCGACTACGAGGCCGACGACATCCTCGCCACCATGGCGACCCGGGCCACTCGCAAGGGCATGCGCACCCTCATCGTCTCGGGAGACCGCGACGCCATCCAGCTCGTCGACGAAGACGTCACCCTGCTGTACCCCCGGAAGGGGGTCTCGGACCTCCTCCGGCTGACCCCCGATGCGGTGGAGGAGAAGTACCTGGTGCGCCCCGAGCGGTACCCGGAGCTCGCGGCGCTGGTGGGGGAGAGCGCCGACAACCTGCCCGGTGTGCCCGGCGTCGGCCCCAAGACGGCGGCCAAGTGGTTGGCCGCCCACGACGGCCTGGAGAACCTCATCCGTCAGGCCGACTCGGTCAAGGGCAAGGCGGGTCAGTCCTTCCGCGAGCACCTGGACGACGTGAGGCGCAACCGCCGTCTCAACGCCCTGATCCGCGACCTGGATCTCGACGCCACGGTCGACGACCTCGGGCACCGGTCGTGGAATCGCGAGGGCACCAGGGCGCTCTTCGAGGCCCTGGAATTCCGAGGGCTGTGGGACCGCGTCCAGGCGCTGGAGTCGACCGGCGACGAGCCCGCCCAGGCGGCGACCATCCACGTCGACGGCCGAGTGCTGACCGGGGGCGAGCTCGGCGACTGGCTCAAGGAGCATCGCCGCAGCCGGATCGGCATCGACGTCACCGGCAGCTGGGCAGCCGGCTCGGGGGAGGTGACGGGGATCGCGCTGGGGACCCAGGACGGTGCCGCGCGCTGGTTCGACCCGGTGGAGGTGGGCGTTGACGATGACCGGGCGCTGGCGGTCTGGCTCGCCGATCCCACCGCCGCCAAAGCCATGCACGCCGCCAAGGGACCGATCGAGGCGCTGGCGGCGCGCGGTTGGGAGATCGCAGGACTGACCTGTGACACCGAGCTGGCCGCCTATCTGCTGCGCCCGGACCGGCGCTCCTACCCGCTGGACGAGCTTGTCGGTCTGCATCTGGAGGCCGAGCTGAGCTCGCCGGCGGAGGCCTCCGGGCAGGCCATGCTCGACTTCGACGAGGACGGCTCCGCCCAGTCGGCCGAGTCCATGGCCCGGGCCGTGGCGGTCGCCCGGCTGGCCACCGTCATGGAGACCGAACTGGATCAGTACGGCGAGCTCGATCTGCTTCACGACCTCGAGGTGCCCGTCCAGACCTCGCTGGTGGCCATGGAGCGCGCCGGGATCGCCATCGATGCGGACGTGCTGGACGCACTGCGCTCCGAATTCGACGGGCGGGTGAGCGGCGCCCAGCAGCAGGCCTGGGAGGTGATCGGCCAGGAGGTGAACCTCGGATCCCCCAAGCAGCTCCAGAAGGTGCTTTTCGACGAGCTCGACATGCCGAAGACCCGCCGCACCAAGTCCGGCTACACCACCGACGCCGACGCACTGGCCGGGCTCTTCGAGAAGACCCAGCACCCCTTCCTGGCCCACCTGCTGGAGCACCGGGACGCCATTCGCCTGCGCCAGACCGTCGACGGGCTGCTCAAGAGCGTCTCGGACGACGGGCGCATCCACACCACCTACCAGCAGACCGTCGCCGCCACCGGTCGGCTGTCGAGCACAGAGCCGAACCTCCAGAACATCCCGATGCGGACCGAGGAGGGAAGACGGATCCGCGAGGGATTCGTCGTCGGAGACGGCTACGAGGCGCTGATGAGCGCCGACTACTCCCAGATCGAGATGCGGATCATGGCCCATGTCTCCGGGGACGACTCCCTCATCGAGGCGTTCCGATCCGGACTCGACGTGCACACGGTGACCGCCTCCCACGTCTTCGGCGTCGATCCGGCCGCCGTCAGCGTCGCCCAGCGCTCGAAGATCAAGGCGATGAACTACGGGCTGGCCTACGGCCTGAGCGCCTTCGGCCTGTCCCAGCAGCTCAAGGTGCCGGTGCCTGAGGCGCGAGCCCTCATGGACGACTACTTCGACCGCTTCGGGAAGGTGCGCGACTACCTCACAGGTGTGGTGGCGACGGCCCGGAAGGACGGCTTCACCTCCACCCTGATGGGACGCCGACGTTACCTTCCCGATCTCAACTCCTCGAACCGACAGCGCCGGGAGATGGCCGAGCGGGCCGCTCTCAACGCCCCGATCCAGGGCACCGCGGCGGATCTCATCAAGGCGGCGATGCTGGCCACCGACGCCGGCCTGGCAGCCAAGGGGCTGTCGTCGCGAGTGCTGCTCCAGGTCCATGACGAACTCATCCTGGAACTGGCCGCAGGGGAGGAGGCCGCGGTGCGCGAGGTCGTCACCGAGGCCATGGGGCACGCCATGGACCTGTCGGTCCCGCTGACGGTCTCGATCGGCGTCGGCCGGTCCTGGTTCGGGGCTGCCCACTGAGCTTCAAGGGCGGGGGAGTCGACTCCCCCTGCACCCCCTCGTAGCGGTGGATCGGAATGGGTCCGGTCGGCGTCGCTGGCCTCGCGCTGCGTAGCGGGTCGGTGACCGCGGTCGACGACTGGTGTCGCGCAGGCGCTCGACAGCCCCCTCAGCCGGTGGCTGAGGGGGCTGTCGAGGTGGGTGATCAGGCGGGCGCGAACTCGACCATCCGCTCGGCCAGCACATTCAGCACATGACGCCACGGCTTGCCGGTGGCCCGCTGCATTCCGATCTCGCAGGTGCGGTTGGCCGACAGGTAGAGGTCGAAGTGCCGGCGCTGCAGCTCGGCGGCCTCCCGGGAGGTGGCCGAGGCGGTCAACTCCGGATGGAGCATCCCACGGTCACCGGCGAATCCGCAGCAGCCCCAGGCGTCTGCGATGACGACCTCCTCGGCGATCGCCTCGGCGCATCTGCGGATCGCATCGTTCCAGCCCATCCGGGTGGACGAGCAGGTCGGATGGAGGGCCGCGGAGTGCACCTTCGGCAGCGGCGGCATCGCGGGCAGCAGTTCGTCGGCGATGTACTGGACGGCGTCGACCACGCGGATGTTGGTGACCCCCTCGTACTCGAGCTCATGGACGAAGCCCTCGGAGCAGCTGACGGCGTCCGACAGCACGACCAGCTCGCCGTCGCGGGTGGCCCGCCGCATGATGTCGACGACGCGCTTGCGCATATTCGCGTAGCCCTTCGTCATGCCCTTGGACTTCCACGGTGTACCGCAGCAGATCGTGTTGATCCCCTCGGGGACGGTCACCCCGACGCCCGCGGCGGTGAGCAGTTCGATCACCGCGAACTGCATCGTCTCCTCCTGCGGCACCGCCGACCCGAACATCGTGTTGACGCAGGCCGGCATGTAGACCACCTCCGGGCGTCCCGCCTGGCCGCCACGATGACCGGGCACCCGGCGCTTGCCGCCCGCCGGAAGCTCATCGGAGACCATCGGGATGCGGTCCTTGCCGAGCACTGCCCGCGCCGCCCCGGTGACCACATTGGTGGCCTTCGCCGGGATCGGCCTGATGGCGCTCATCGCACCGCTGGCCACGGTGACGAAGGGGCTCCACGCCTTGCCGACGACATCCCATCCGAGCTGCCAGACCTCCGGGTTCTCCTCGGCCCGCAGCCTGCGGACAAGGTCGCCGGTGTTGATCTGGAGGGGGCAGTTCGTCTCGCACATGCCGTCGACGGCGCAGGTCTGGATGACCTTGTACTCCTCCTTCTCGCGGAGTTCGGCCACCAGCTTCTCGTCCCCGTCGGCCTGCGCCTGAGCGATCGCACGCTGGACGACGATCCGCTGGCGCGGGGTGAGGGTGAGGTCGCGGCTGGGGCAGACCGGCTCGCAGTACCCGCACTCGACGCAGCGGTCCACCTCCTCCTGGACGGTGGGGGTGAGCTTGATGTCCTTGAGGTGGAGCTTCTCGTCGTCGGTGATGATGGTGCCCTGGTTGAGCGTGCCGGCGGGATCGAGAGTCTCTTTGACCTTCTTCATGACGCCGTAGAGCTCCGGCCCGTACTGCCTCTCGACGAAGGGGGCCATGATCCGCCCGGTCCCGTGCTCGGCCTTGAGGGTCCCGTGCGAACCGAGAACCAGCTCCGCCATGTCGGAGGTGAAGGTCTCGTAGCGGTCCAGGCCCTTGCTGCTGCGGAAGTCCTCCAGGACCAGGAAATGGATGTTGCCGTCCTTGGCATGGCCGAAGATGATCGACTCCGGGTACCCGTGCTCGCCGAACAGCCCCTGCAGGTCGCCGCAGACCCCGGCGAGGCTCTCGACCGGAACGGCGATGTCCTCGAGCAGCGCCGTCTGGCCGGAGGGTCGGGTGCCGGCCACCTTGGCGTAGAGGCCGTTGCGGATGTTCCAGATCGGGCCACGGACCGCCGGATCATCGGTGAACACGGGCTTGTTGACCAGCTCGAGGCCGGAGATCACGGCGTTGCCGCGCTCCTCGGCCTCACGTCGCGAGTCGGCGTCGGGGCAGTGGTACTCCACGAGCAGGGCGGCGTCGTGGCCGCCGGGGCTCGGTGGGATGACGTGACCGTCACGGGGGTCGTTGCGGCCCAGTTCCAGTGAGGCCGAATCCATCAGCTCGGTGACGGAGACGCCGGAGGCGACCAGATCCGGCAGCGCCCTGGCGGCGTCATCGAGGGTGGGGAAGTGCAGCAGGGCCGTGGAGATCTGCGGCATGATCGGCAGCGTCCGGAGGACCGCCGAGGCGATGAACCCCAAGGTCCCCTCGGAGCCGATCATGAGGTGCTGGAGGATCTGCGCCGGGGTGTCGTGGTCGAGGAACGAGTTGATCCCGTAACCCATGGTGTTCTTCATGGAGAACTGGTGGCGGATCTCGGTGGCCAGATCCTCGCGGCGGCACTGGTCGCGCAGCGCCAGAAGGGTCTCGACGAGCTGGGGCTCGGCGGCGGCGAGGGTGTCCTCGCAGTCGGGGTCACCGGTGTCGACGACGGTGCCGCTGGTGAGCACGATGACCATCGACTCGAGGGTCTTGTAGGTGTTGGCCACGGTTCCGCAGCTCATACCCGATGAGTTGTCGGCGATGACACCACCCAGGGTGCAGGCCACCGAGGAGGCCGGATCGGGGCCGAGTTTGCGGCCGAGCCGGCCCAGGACGGTGTTGACCGCCTGGACGGTCGCCCCGGGCTGGACCCGCACCCGCTTGCCGGCGTCGAGCACCTGGATGCCGCGGAAGGCCCGCCGGGTGTCGACCATGAGGCCGCTGGTGAGGCCCTGACCGGACAGGCTGGTGCCGCCGGAACGGAAATTGAGGGAGACCTTGTGCCGCTTCGCGGCAGCCATCGCCGCGGCCACATCAGAGACCGAACGGGCGCGCACCAGGGCCCCGGGGGTCAGGAGGTAGTGGGAGGCGTCGACCGAGGCCGCCGCCAGGTCGAGGGTGTCCTGGGTGACTGCGGGCTGGCCGAGGGACTGCCGCAGCTCTGCGACGAGGGCCCCGGGCATCGATGAGTGATCACTGCGAAGCATGGCCCAACCCTAGACCGTCCTGGTCTGACCATGACGCAGGGCCCCCAATTACCCTATCGGAAGGAAATGAGGTGAGGCAAACCTTACCGCGAAGGGGGTTCCTGTCGCGAGCCCCTCGGCGTCACGCCGTCACGGGTGTCGCGTAGAAGACGAAACGCGAGTCCCAGTCGCTGCGCGAGGCGTCGTAGTCCCAGCAGATGACGATGGCGAGCATCGGGGCCCCGGAGTCGGCATAGATGATGTCGGACTCAGGATCGTAGTCCGTGACCTTGACCTTGATGCGGTGGTCGTAGCGGTAGCACGCCTGGTGGCCGGAGGAGTCCGCCATGCGGATCAGGTCACCCTTGGTGAGCCCGCTGTCGGCCTGGGCGAGCTCATTCCCCAGAGCCCCGCCGGTGTGGTACGTGTGGATCGACAGCACGACCTTGCCCTTGGCGCTGCCGGGCCGGGGGCCGCGGTTGTACCAGGCGACGGTGCGCGGCTCATTCTTGGGCGGTGCGGCCGCGGCGTTGTCGGCGTCCAGCCCGAGTGAGAGCACCGGGCTCGACACCTTCATACGATCGATCTTCATGGTGGACGGGGTGATGGGCCGCTGGGACGCCATGCAACCTGCCGGGACGGCCGCCGTCGGGCTGGGCGTGGCGGCACGGCTCGGCGTGGGAGATGCGGTGGTGGCCGCCGTCGCAGGTGCTGACCGGCTGGTGGTGGCCTGCCGGGGGACGTCGCGAGTCTGCGTCTGCTGCCAGGCCATGACCCCGACCGCGGCGATGAGCACGATCGCCAGGATGATGCCGATGACCCGTGCCGCCGCTGAACGACCGGTGTGCTGCTCGGGGCGGGGGTTCTGGCTCATATCGCGTGATCCTCCGATCAATGGGCCGGTCAGTGGGCCGGCTCTGGACGCTCGCGTGCGGTGCGGCGCCGGACTCCGGCTCGCGGGCACACAGGCTAGACCAAGAAGGTGGCGGCGAGGTGGACAGCAGGTGACCGGGCATCGTTTGCCGGTCTGTTGCGCACCGGGGTAGTGTGTACTCTGCATTATGGCCTGCGTGGCTTCAGACGGAGTAGGTCACGTTCGCTGATCCGCACCTCGGGCCGCCAGTCCGGTCGGCGTGGACCGGTGGGGGACATGGTGCGGAGCTTGCACATCACACACCAATCGGAGCCCTACTACATGACCTCCTCCACTGAGGCCTCCACCTCGAACACGGTCGCCGCCAGCGACCAGCAGACTGCCGCCACCGCGACCGCGAAAGACTCGGTCACCGTTGACGACCTGGGCAGCCCTGAGGCCTTCATGGCCGCGGTGGACGCCACCATCAAGTATTTCAATGACGGCGACATAGTCACCGGCACCGTCGTCAAGGTCGACCGGGACGAGGTTCTCCTCGATATCGGCTACAAGACCGAGGGCGTCATCCCCTCCAAGGAACTCTCCATCAAGCACGACGTCGACCCCTTCGAGGTCGTTCAGGTCGGCGATGAGATCGAGGCTCTTGTCCAGCAGAAGGAGGACAAGGAGGGTCGTCTGATCCTGTCCAAGAAGCGCGCCCAGTACGAGCGCGCCTGGGGCACGATCGAGAAGATCAAGGACGATGACGGGGTCGTCAACGGCACCGTCATCGAGGTCGTCAAGGGCGGCCTGATCGTCGACATCGGCCTGCGTGGCTTCCTGCCGGCGTCCCTGGTCGAGATGCGTCGCGTCCGCGACCTCCAGCCCTACGTGGGCCAGGAGATCGAGGCCAAGATCATCGAGCTCGACAAGAACCGCAACAATGTGGTCCTGTCGCGCCGCGCCTGGCTGGAGCAGACCCAGTCCGAGGTGCGTCACAACTTCCTGCAGCAGCTGCAGAAGGGCCAGATCCGCAAGGGCGTCGTCTCCTCCATCGTCAACTTCGGCGCTTTCGTCGATCTGGGCGGGGTGGACGGTCTGGTGCACGTCTCCGAGCTGTCCTGGAAGCACATCGATCACCCGAGCGAGGTCGTCGAGGTCGGTCAGCCGGTCACCGTCGAGGTGCTGGACGTCGACATGGATCGCGAGCGCGTCTCGCTGTCACTCAAGGCCACCCAGGAGGATCCGTGGCAGGCCTTCGCCCGCCTGCACCAGATCGGTCAGATCGTGCCCGGCAAGGTCACCAAGCTCGTTCCCTTCGGCGCCTTCGTGCGTGTCGAGGACGGCATCGAGGGCCTGGTGCACGTCTCCGAACTGGCTGAGCGTCACGTCGACCTGCCCGAGCAGATCGTCTCGGTCGGCCAGGAGGTCATGGTCAAGATCATCGACATCGACCTGGACCGTCGTCGCATCTCGCTGTCCCTCAAGCAGGCCAACGAGGGCATCGACGTCGACTCCGACGAGTTCGACCCGTCGCTGTACGGCATGACCGCCTCCTACGACGAGGACGGCAACTACATCTACCCCGAGGGCTTCGATCCGGAGACCAACGAGTGGAAGCCGGGCTACGACGAGCAGCGGATCGCCTGGGAGCAGCAGTACGCCGAGGCCCAGGCCCGTTGGGAGGCTCACAAGAAGCAGGTCGTCGCTGCCGAGGAGGCCGAGCACGACGCCACGGTCTCGAGCTCCAGCAGCTCTTCCGCGGGCTACGCCTCGCAGCCCGCCGAGGGCGAGGGTTCGCTGGCCTCCGACGAGGCCCTGCAGGCTCTGCGCGACAAGCTGACCGGCGCCTGAGCGGAACGCTGAGAGATCACATCGGTGTGGGCCTCGTCCGGGCTTCCGGACGGGGCCCACACCCGTCTTCTGGGAGGAGCATCCGTGAGCCCGGACCACGCGGTCCCCGCGGCAGTGGGACGACGCCGCCGGATCGCCCTGACAGGGGGGATCGCCAGCGGGAAGTCGACCGTCGGGAGGCTGCTGGCCGGCCACGGGGCCATGCTGGTCGACTACGACGGGCTCTCCCACGAGGTGGTGGAGCCGGGTACAGAGGGGCTGAGACTGGTCGCGGAGACCTTCGGGTCGGAGGTGGTGGCCGAGGACGGCGGGCTTGACCGGGCGGCGCTGGCCGGGCTGGTGTTCGCCGATCCGTCGGGGCGCGCGCGGCTGGAGGGGATCATCCACCCGCTGGTGCTGGCCGAGGCGGATCGCCGCGAGGCCTCGGCGCCTCCGCAGCAGGTCGTCGTCCACGACGTCCCGCTGCTCATCGAGGCCGATCTGGTGGGCGGCTTCGACGTCGTGATCGTCACCGATATCGATCCCGACGAGCAGGTCCGCAGAGCGATGGAGCGCGACGGGATGAGCGAGGACCAGGCGCGGTCCAGGCTCTCGGCCCAGGCCACCCGGGAGCAGAGACTGGCCGTGGCCGATATCGTCATCGACACATCGGGGCCGTTGAGCGCCCTGCCCGGCGTCGTCGATGGGTTGTGGGAAAGGCTCCAGGAGGTGTCGTGGTCCTGATTGCCCGATCCGGTCTCTCCTGTCAGAGAACTGTCCGTGAAGGCGCCTAGTCTGGTGTCCATGCGTCCGGTCACTGATCTCACTCGTCGTGTCGCCCCCTTCCACGTCGTCAGCGATTTCGAGCCCTCCGGCGACCAGCCGAAGGCCATCGACGAACTGGAGGAGCGCCTGACGAACGGGGAGCAGGACGTCGTGCTGCTCGGCGCCACCGGCACCGGTAAGACCGCCACGGTGGCCTGGCTGGCCGAACGCGTGCAGCGTCCGATTCTGGTGATGCAGCCGAACAAGACCCTGGCGGCGCAGTTCGCCCAGGAGCTGCGCACCTTCTTCCCCGACAACGCCGTCGAGTACTTCGTCTCGTACTACGACTACTACCAGCCCGAGGCGTACATCCCCCAGAGCGACACCTACATCGAGAAGGACTCCAGCCTCAACGAGGAGGTCGAGAGGCTGCGCCATTCGGCCACCAACTCGCTGCTCACCCGCCGCGACGTCATCGTGGTGGCCACCGTCTCGGCCATCTACGGCCTGGGCACGCCCCAGGAGTACGTCGACCGGATGGTGACCCTGCGCGTCGGCCAGGAGTGGGACCGCAATGAGCTGCTGCGCTCCCTGGTCACCGAGCAGTACGTGCGCAACGACCTGGCCGGGGAGCGCGGCACCTTCCGGGTCCGGGGCGACACCCTGGAGATCTTCCCGATGTACGAGGAGAACGCCCTGCGGGTCGAGTTCTTCGGTGACGAGATCGAGGCTCTCACCACGCTGCATCCGCTCACCGGCGAGGTGATCAGCGAGGACCAGGAGGTCTACGTCTTCCCGGCCACCCACTACGTCGCCGGCCCGGAGCGGATGGAGCGGGCCATCAGGGGCATCGAGGCCGAGCTGGCCGACCGTCTGGCGGTCCTCGAACGCGACGGCAAGCTGCTGGAGGCCCAGCGGCTCAAGATGCGCACGAACTACGACGTCGAGATGATGCGGCAGGTGGGAAGCTGTGCCGGTATCGAGAACTACTCCCGTCATATCGACGGGCGCGAGCCCGGATCGGCCCCGAACTGCCTCCTCGACTACTTTCCCGAGGACTTCCTGCTGGTGGTCGACGAGTCCCATGTGACGATCCCGCAGATCGGCGGGATGTACGAGGGCGACATGAGCCGCAAGCGCACCCTGGTGGAGCACGGCTTCCGGCTGCCCAGCGCGATGGACAACCGACCGCTCAAGTTCGACGAGTTCGTGCGCCGGATCGGCCAGACGGTGTATCTCTCGGCCACCCCCGGATCGTACGAGCAGGAACGGTCCGACGGCGTCGTCGAGCAGATCATCCGTCCCACCGGGCTGATCGACCCGGAGATCATCGTGAAATCCACCAAGGGCCAGATCGACGACCTGATGGGGGAGATCCGCACCCGGGTGGACAAGCAGGAGCGGATCCTGGTGACGACACTCACCAAGAAGATGGCCGAGGATCTCACCGACTACCTCATGGAGCACGGCATCAGGACCCGCTACCTGCACTCCGAGATCGACACCCTCAAACGCATCGAACTGCTCAAGCAGCTGCGGACGGGCGAGTTCGACGTCCTTGTCGGCATCAACCTGTTGCGCGAGGGACTCGATCTTCCCGAGGTCTCCCTGGTCGCCATCCTCGACGCCGACAAGGAGGGTTTCCTCCGGTCGGAGCGGTCCCTGATCCAGACTGTCGGCCGCGCGGCGCGGAATGTGAACGGGCAGGTCCACATGTACGCCGACGCCATCACCGACTCGATGCGGGTGGCGATCGACGAGACGAACAGGCGCCGCGAGATCCAGATGGCGTACAACACCGAGCACGGGATAGACCCGCAGCCGCTGCGCAAGAAGATCGGCGACATCACCGAGATGCTGGCCCGCGAGGAGGCCGACACCAGCGCTCTGGTGTCCTCGGTGACCGGGGGCAGGTCGTCCTCGGACGCCGCCGGAATGGAGGGCCGCCGCAGTCTCGACACGTCGAAGATGGCCGCATCCCAGCTCGGCGATCTCATCGTCGAGCTGAGCGCCGAGATGCGCGAGGCCGCGGGGGACCTCAAGTTCGAGGTCGCGGCTCGGCTGCGCGACGAGATCGCCGATCTGAAACAGGAGTTGCGGCAGATGGTGGAGGCCGCCAGATGAGGCGTTCCGGGGCCTGAGGCGCCAAGAGCCCCGCCGCCCGGTTTTCGGAACGGCCGTCGCAGTGCCAGACTTACTCACTTGGAGGGGAGTACTCCTGAGAACGCTGTGGTCGTCACCACGGTCGCGCCATCGCGCCCCGGCCACGCAGTCCCGGCACACCGGCCACCCAGGCCGGCGGGGCGGACGAGACCTCCGGACCTTGAACCACCCCTGGAGGCCCGGTGCACGTTCACCCCTATATCTGGATAGTCACGATCGTCATCATGGTGGCACTGCTGCTGGCCGATGCGCTGATCCTCGGACGTCGGCCGCACATGCCGACGATGAAGGAATGCGTGTCATTCATCGGTCTGTACGTCGTGCTGGCGGTGCTGTTCGGACTGGGAGTGATCGGAGCCTCCGGCGGGGAGTTCGGCAAACAGTTCTTCGCGGTCTGGTTGACCGAGTACAGCCTGTCGCTGGACAACCTGTTCATATTCATCATCCTCATGACGAAGTTCAAGGTCCCCGGTTACCTCCAGCAGTTCACCCTGCTGGTGGGCATCATGGTGGCACTGCTGTTCCGGGGAGTCTTCATCGGACTCGGGCAGGCCGTCCTCAACGCCTGGGCCTGGGTGTTCTTCCTGTTCGGGGCCTTCCTGCTGTACTCGGCGATCGGCCTGGTGCGCGACTACCTGCGCAAGACTCCGGAGGACGAGGACGCGGGCGACAACGCCGTGATGCGATGGGTCCGTAAGCACCTGCCGGCCACCGGCGACTACCGCGGCGCAGCGATGTTCGTACGCGAGGACGGCAAGATCCTCGCGACCTCGCTCTTCATCGTGGTGCTGGCGCTGAGCACCGCCGACCTGCTCTTCGCGCTGGACTCCATTCCGGCGAGCTACGGGCTGACCGGGGAGGCCTACCTCATCTTCACCGCCAATGTGTTCGCGCTGATGGGGCTGCGGCAGCTGTACTTCCTGCTCGGCAACCTGCTCCACAAGCTCGTCTACCTGCCGCTGGGGCTGTCGGTGATCCTCGGTTTCATCTCGGTCAAACTCATCCTGCACGCCCTCCATCACTACGGTCTGGACCAGAGATGGTTCGGAGTCCGCACCGAGATCTCGGTGGAGGTGTCGCTGGCAGTCATCGTGGTGACCCTGCTCGTCACAGCCGTGACAAGCATCATCCATTCCCGACGGGTGGGACGCGGGGCCGACGCGGCCGGCAGCTGATCGCCGATCCGACGAGGCGGGGCCCGCGGCTTCAGGTTCAGCCCAGGATGGGCAGGGCGATGGCCTCGGCGCCGTTGAGGCCATCGGTGCCATCACGGCCCGAGAGCCAGCCGGCCAGCTCGGCGTCCCCGCCGCGGATGGTGGTCGCGAATCCCGATCCGCCGACCCGTTCCGAGAGCCCGGATGAACTGAGCACCCGCATCGCCGGTGTGCCGGGCCGGTGCTTCAGCCGGAAGCACACCCATTCGAGGAGCCAACGGGCGGCGCGACCGGAAATGTCGCGCATACCGAATCCGACGTCGAGATCGACGTGATGGAGCAGCACCTCGGCCAGGCGCACCGCCGGGAGCTGGGTCGCGTCGACCACCACCCCTGCGGCCAGTTCCACCGGTGTGGGGCCCTTCAGCGAGATGAGCTGGTCGAATGCCTCGTGGAGGCGACCGGCGCTGGTGTCCAGGTCGATCTGGAGTTCCAGGCCGCCACGCTCCGACCCCCGCTCGATCTCCCGGTCGCGGTCGGAGATCGACGGGTAGAGAGGCGGGTGCTCCCCCCGGGAGACGGCTTTGACCAGACCTGCCAGCGCATCGGCGTTGCGGGCCAGATGGGTGGCCACGTGGGCGCGGGTCCAGCCGGGGAGGTGACTGGGAGACTGCCACTGCTCGTCCGAGACCCCCATGGCGGATCCGAGCAGGCGCTGGGTCGCCTCGAGCTTGACGGCGCGGACCTCGGCCATCTCCCCGCTGATGGTCAGCGAGTCGGTCCGCGTCGGTGAAGTCATGCGATCCACGGTAGTGGGCGAAGCCGGAAGCCGATACCCGGGGGGTGGTGGAACTGTGAGGTTCGCCACTCGCGGACCGGCGGCGGAAGTGTCGGAGGGTGCCCCTACCATGAAGCCCGTGAGTGATCGCATCATCGTCCGGGGCGCCCGGGAGCACAACCTTCGCAACGTCAGCCTCTCGCTGCCGCGCGACGCCATGATCGTGTTCACCGGTCTGTCGGGATCGGGCAAGTCGTCGTTGGCCTTCGACACCATCTTCGCGGAGGGGCAGCGCCGTTATGTCGAGTCCCTGTCCTCCTACGCCCGCCAGTTCCTGGGGCAGATGGACAAGCCCGACGTCGACTTCATCGAGGGGCTCTCGCCGGCGGTGTCGATCGATCAGAAGTCCACCTCACGCAACCCGCGGTCGACGGTGGGCACGATCACCGAGATCCACGACTATCTGCGGCTGCTGTGGGCGCGTATCGGCAGGCCCCACTGCCCGGTGTGCGGGGAACCTGTCTCCCGGCAGACCCCGCAGCAGATCGTCGACCGTCTGATGGCACTCGACGACGGCACCCGCTTCCAGGTGCTCGCCCCGGTCATTCAGGGCCGCAAGGGGGAGTACGTCGACCTGTTCCGCCAGCTCGTCACCGACGGCTACACGCGGGTCCGGGTGGACGGCCAGGTCCATCGACTCGACGATCCGCCCGCCCTCGACAAGAAGCGCAAGCACAACATCGAGGTGGTGGTCGACCGGATCGCGGTCAAGGAATCTGCCAAGCAGCGACTCACCGAGTCTGTGGAGGCGGCGCTGGGCCTGGCCCACGGCGTCGTGGAGATCGACTTCGTGGACCGCGAGCAGCAGGCACGCGACCGTACCCGCAGATTCAGCGAGAAGATGGCCTGCCCGAACCAGCACGACATCGACATGGACGAGCTGGAGCCCCGGCAGTTCTCATTCAACGGTCCATGGGGCGCCTGCCCCCAGTGCTCCGGGCTGGGCACCACGCTCGAGGTCGATGCCGACCTGGTGGTCCCCGATCGTGGCGTCAGCCTGGTCGACGGGGCGGTGGCTCCGTGGTCCACCCCGCAGGTCGCCAATCATTTCCGGCACGTCTTCGAGTCCCTGGGCCGTGATCACGGCTTCGACCCCGAGCTGGCCTGGCAGGATCTTCCGGAACAGGCCCGGGCGCTGGTGCTGCACGGCGACGGGGATCCGGTGATGATCAGCTACCGGAACAGGTTCGGCCGGGTGCGCAGCTACTCGCAGAACTACGAGGGGGCGCTTCACTACGTGCGACGCCGGTTCGACGAGGCCGAGACCGACTCGGCCCGGGCGAGGTGGGGGGCCTACCTGCGTGAGAGCCCCTGCTCGGCCTGCCACGGGCGACGTCTCAAGCCCTCCAGCCTGGCGGTGACGGTCGGCGGGCGCTCGATCGCGGAGGTCTCGGACATGTCGATCGGTGAGGCCTCGGTCTTCCTCGACGGGCTGGAGATGACGCCGCGCGAGCTCAAGATCTCCGAGAGGGTCATCAAGGAGGTCCGGGCCCGGCTGCGATTCCTGGTCGACGTCGGCCTGGACTATCTCACCCTCTCCCGCTCGGCGGGATCGCTGTCCGGCGGAGAGGCGCAGCGGATCAGACTCGCCACCCAGATCGGATCCGGCCTGGTCGGGGTGCTCTACGTGCTCGACGAGCCCTCCATCGGCCTTCACCAGCGCGACAACCGCCGATTGATCGAGACCCTGCTGAGACTGCGCGATCTCGGCAACACCCTGATCGTCGTCGAGCACGACGAGGACACCATCCGGGTTGCCGACTGGGTGGTCGACGTCGGTCCCGGGGCCGGGGAGCACGGTGGCCGGGTCGTGGTGTCCGGGCCGGTGAAGGAGCTCCTGGAGAGCGCTGACTCGGTCACGGGCGCCTATCTGGCCGGGCGCAGATCCATTCCGCTGCCCGAGCACCGTCGTCCCCGCAGCGGCCGCGAGGTCGTGGTCCGCGGAGCCCGGGCGAACAACCTGCGGGGGATCGACGTCTCCTTCCCGCTCGGCCAGCTGGTGGTCGTGACCGGGGTCAGCGGATCGGGCAAGTCGACGCTGGTGAACCAGATCCTCTACCGATCACTGGCCCACCGGATCCAGGGGGCCCGGGCGGTGGCCGGAAAGCATGACACGATCAACGGGGTGTCGAATGTGGACAAGGTGATCCACGTCGACCAGAGCCCGATCGGACGCACCCCGAGATCCAACCCGGCGACCTACACCGGCGTCTTCGACAAGATCCGAGGGCTCTTCGCCCAGACCCCCGAGGCGAAGGTGCGCGGGTATCAGCAGGGCCGGTTCTCCTTCAACATCAAGGGCGGCCGGTGCGAGAACTGCATGGGCGACGGCACCATCAAGATCGAGATGAACTTCCTGCCGGACGTCTACGTGCCCTGCGAGGTGTGCCACGGGGCCCGGTACAACCGTGAGACCCTCGAGGTCCACTACAAGGGGAGGACGATCGCCGAGGTGCTCGACATGCCCATCGAGGAGGCCTGCGAGTTCTTCGAGCCGATCAGCGCGATCCATCGCCATCTCAAGACCCTGGTGGAGGTGGGGCTCGGCTACGTCCGGCTCGGACAGCCGGCCACCACCCTGTCCGGGGGAGAGGCGCAGCGGGTCAAGCTGGCCTCCGAGCTGCAGCGCCGGTCCACCGGCAACACCATGTATGTGCTCGACGAACCCACCACCGGCCTGCACTTCGAGGACATCCGCAAGCTTCTGGGGGTGCTCGGCCGACTGGTCGACCAGGGCAACTCGGTGGTCGTCATCGAACACAATCTCGACGTCATCAAGACGGCGGACTGGCTCATCGACATGGGTCCGGAAGGAGGTTCGGGCGGAGGCACGGTCGTCGTCGAGGGAACCCCTGAGGAGGTGGCTGCCGATCCTGGCTCCTACACCGGACAGTTCCTCAAGGAGGCGCTGGAGGGTAGGGAGGTGCCGGTGGGGGAGCAGCCGGCCCTCGTCGCGGCCCCGGAGGACGCGAAGTCACCGGGCAGGGCGAAGGGCAGGGCGGCGAAGGGGAGCCGTAAGAAGAAGGCGGTCGCAGCGGACAGGAAGCCCGGGGCGGCTGAAGCCAGGTCGCGGAGGGCCTCCTGATCTCACTGGTCAAGGCGGCGTGATGCCGAGGCCGTCTGTTCCGAAGAACCCTGAGATCAACCGGCAGATGGCGCTGGGGTTCAGGCGCTGACCTTCAGATCGGACCCGTCGACCGACACGGTCGCCGCGGTGAGGCCCTTGGTGGCCGGCCCCTGGGCCACCGAGCCGTCAGCGATCTTGAAGTGGGAGTCATGGCAGGGGCAGACGATGAGGCCGTCGCGCACCGCCGAGACGTTGCAGCCGGCGTGCGGGCACACTGAGCTGAAGGCCCGGTACGTTCCCTTGGACGGCTGGGTGACGACGTATCTCTTGCCCTCGAGGACGATCCCGCCGCCGATCGGAACCTTGGACGCGGCGACGGAGGCGGGGCCGGCGGTCGATGAGACTCCTTGGCCGGCCTCGTCCCCGGAACACGCGGCGAGGCCGGCTCCGGTGGCGAGTGCGGCCAGGCCCAGAGTGGTTCTGAGTAATTCGCGTCTGGGCAACTCGCGTCTGGTGGGTGACATGGGAGGGCCCCCGTTCGGTGCTGACAGATCAGGTGAGGCCAATTGTGGACCCCGGCATCAACGGGTGCCCGGATTTCCCGTGGCATGAGCGCTGGCGCCCGCAACGAGGCCTGCGACGATCAGGTGGTCGACACGGTTGATCCAGTGCACCTCGGTGATGCCTCGGGGCCCCATCTCGATCATGGAGGTGGAGGTGTTCGCCAGATTGAACCACCACGGCTCCGTGCCGGCCGCGTATCCGCCGAGGCTCTCCTGTCGCTGCGGGGACAGGATCGCCGAGAGGATCAGCGCTCCGATCGCGCCGTGCGCCACGATCGCCACGACGTCGTCCGGTTCGTGCGCCTCGAGCACCCAGTCGCGGATGCGGGCCGCGCGGGCGGCCGCCTGCTGGGTGGTCTCCACATCGCCGGAGTACCAGCCCTGCTCGGTGACGGTGTCGGGAAACACCACGTGGCCGGTGATGGAGGCCAGTTCGCTGCGCGCGGTGCCGGGAACCGCGCTGAACCCGTGGCCGTTCCAGTCGGTGGGCCCCGGGCGCTCGTAGAGGAAGTCCTCGACGACCAGCGGGAGGTCCAGAGCCGTGGCGACCGGTGCGGCGGTCTCGATGGTGCGCCTCATCGGCGAGCAGTAGAGACGGGTGGGATGCGGGTCGACACCGCCGATCCAGGCACCCAGTGCCTCGGCCTGTCTGATCCCCAGCTGGGTGATCGGCGGGTCGGCGACCCTCGTGCTCAGGTAGTTCTCGGGATGGTCGGCGTCCTCGGTGACCAGGGCGTTGTTGGCGGACTGGGCATGACGGATCAACAGCAGATGCACGTCGACAGCGTATCGGGACGGGCTTGCCGGACGCGGTTGCGGACCTGACCCGCTCGGGGAGGAGCGAGCGCTTGCGCGAGCGAGGAAGGGTCGTCCCTTCCTCTTAGGATGTGTATATGCCTGATCCGTCCACCTACCGTCCTGCGCCGGGCACCATCCCCACCGAGCCGGGGGTCTACCGGTTCAGCGACGAGCACGGCCAGGTGATCTACGTCGGTAAGGCCAAGAACCTGCGCAATCGGTTGAACTCCTATTTCCAGGACATCTCGGCACTCCACCCGCGCACCCAGCGGATGGTCACCACCGCCGCCCATGTGCAGTGGACGGTGGTGCAGAACGAATTGGAGTCGCTGCAGCTCGAATACACCTGGATCAAGGAGTACGACCCGCGGTTCAACGTCATGTACCGCGACGACAAGACCTACCCGTGGTTGTGCGTCACCTGGTCCGATGAGATTCCCAGGGTCTTCGTGGGGCGCGGCGCCCATCGCAAGGACTGGCGCTATTTCGGCCCCTTCGGCCAGGCCTGGGCGATCCGCGACACCATGGAGACCCTGCTGAGGGTCTTCCCGATGAGGTCCTGCTCGACGGGCGTCTTCAATCGTGCGAGGACACAGGGCAGGCCGTGCCTGCTCGGCTACATCGGCAAGTGCTCGGCGCCCTGCGTGGGCCGTATCAGCCCGGAGGCGCACCGGGCGATCGCCGATGATTTCTGCGCCTTCATGGCCGGTCGCTCGACCGGGCTGGTGCATCGTATCGAGAGGCAGATGGAGCAGGCCGCCGAGAATCTGGAGTTCGAGCGGGCCGCCGTGCTGCGCGATTCCCTGGGGGCCCTCGACAAGGCCACCCAGCGCAACGCCATCGTCCTGGGCGACGGTACCGATGCCGACGTCATCGCCCTGGCGCTGGACCCTCTCGAGGTGGCCGTCAAGATCTTCCACGTCCGCGCCGGCAGGGTGCGGGGGGAGCGAGGATGGGTGGCCGATCGCGCCGATGCTGCAGAGGACGCCGACCTCATGGAGCACTTCCTGCTCCAGCTCTACGGCGCCGGTGACGTGACCCGCGGGGAGGTACGCGAGTCGGGGGAGGGGCCCGCGGTCCCTCGCCAGGTTCTGGTCTCGCACGAGCCGGCATCCCTTGACGCGCTGACCGACCTGCTCAGCGAGGCCCGCGGATCCCGGGTCGAGATCCGTGTCCCCCGAAGAGGGGACAAGCGCACCCTGATGGACACCGTCACCCGCAACGCCGAGGAGACACTGGCCCAGCACAAGCTGAAGCGCGCCTCAGACCTGGCCACCCGCACCCGGGCTCTGGAGGAGATCCAGGAGGCGCTGGGCCTGGATCGCGCCCCGCTGCGGATGGAGTCCTACGACATCTCTCACATCCAGGGCCGCCAGGTGGTCGGCTCGATGGTGGTCTTCGAGGACGGTATGCCCCGCAAGTCGGAGTACCGGCGATTCATCATCAAGAGCTTCGAGGGTTCCGACGACTTCGCTGCGATGCACGAGGTGCTGTCCCGGCGTCTGAGGCGCCTGGTGGAGGATCGCGAGGCGATGGCCGAGGAGGTGGGCGACGGGGAGACCGGATCGTTGGTCGACCCGACCACCGGCGCCCCCCGCAGGTTCGCCTACGCCCCCCACCTCATCGTGGTGGACGGCGGCGCACCCCAGGTGCATGCCGCCCAGGAGGTGCTCGAGGAGTTCGGGCTGAGCGAGGAGATCGCGCTGTGCGGACTGGCGAAACGACTTGAGGAGGTCTGGATGCCGGACGAGGAGTGGCCGGTGATCCTGCCGCGCACCTCGGAGGGCCTGTACCTTCTCCAGCGGCTGCGCGACGAGGCCCACAGATTCGCCATCACCTTCCACCGGTCGAGGCGGTCCAAGGCGATGGTCGAGTCACTGCTCGACGACGTCCCGGGACTGGGCGAGACGAGACGCAAGGCCCTCCTCAGCCATTTCGGATCGCTGAAGGCCCTGCGGCGCGCCGATGCCGGCGAGATCGCGCAGGTGCCCGGATTCGGGCCGGTTCTGGCATCCGCGGTTGTCGCCGCGCTCGCGGCGGACAAGCCGGAACCGGCCGTCAACACCGCGACCGGGGAGATCCTGGAGGATGATCCTCCCGGCGGCCATACGATGGGATCGTGAGCAGTCAAGACACCAGCCCCGTCCCGCCGCGCGTGGTCATCATCACCGGGGTCTCCGGTGCCGGACGCCGGACCGCCGCTCATGCGATGGAGGATCTCGGCTGGTACGTCGTCGACAATCTGCCTCCTGCGATGCTCGGGCTGCTTGTCGACGAGGTCTCCTCGAACGGCATCGACCGTCTGGCGGTCGTGCTCGACGTGCGCACCCGGGGCATGTTCGAACAGGTCGGCAGGTCCTTGCGCGATGTCGCACTGCGCGGCATCAACCCTGAGACGGTCTTCCTGGAGGCCTCGGACGAGACCATCGTCAAGCGCCAGGAGTCGAGTCGTCGCCCGCTGCCGCTGCAGCACGGCGGACACCTTCTGGAGGCGGTGGCGCTGGAGCGGCGCATGCTCTCGGTGCTGCGGGCCGCCGCGGACCTGGTGATCGACACCACCGGTATCACCACCCGCCAGCTCGCCCAGCGCATCGACCACGCCTATGGGGACGGTGAGACCGGTCTCACCTTCCAGCTGATGTCCTTCGGGTTCAAACGTGGCGTGCCGATCGACGCCGATCTGGTCTTCGACGTCCGCTTCCTGCCGAATCCCTACTGGGTCCCGGAGCTGAGGCCCAAGACCGGTCTGTCCTCCGACGTCTCCTCCTACGTGCTGGCCCAGCCCGGGGCCCGGGAGTTCATCGCCCGGGTCGACGAGCTGCTGGAAGGTATGGAATCGGGATATCTTCGGGAGGGGAAGAAGCAGGTCACAGTTGCCATCGGCTGCACCGGCGGAAAGCATCGGAGCACCGCCACGGCGGAGGAACTGGCTCGGCGGCTGCGCTCAAGGGGGCGCCGGGCGACAGTCCTGCATCGCGATCTTGGGAGGGAGTGAGCGTGGCAGGGATCATCGGGTCGCCGGGGCCGACGGGGACCGGGGAGCATCCGGGTGGGTATCCCGCGGACGGCCATGACTACACGGGAGGCCCCGTGGTGACCGCTTTCGGCGGCGGTCATGGGCTGGCCGCATCGCTGCGGGCCCTCAGAAGGGTCACCTCCCGGATCAATGCGATTGTGACGGTGGCCGACAACGGGGGGTCGTCGGGCCGGTTGCGCGACGAGTTCGCATGCCTGCCGCCGGGCGACCTGCGTCGTGCACTCGCGGCGCTGTGCGCCGACGACCGGGTCGGGCGAACCTGGGCGGAGGTCCTCCAGGCACGGTTCGGTGGCGAGGGGGAGCTGGCCGGGCATGCGATCGGCAATCTGCTCATAGCGGGCCTCTGGCAGGAGCTCGGGGACCCGGTCGCCGGTCTCGACATGGTCGGAGAGCTGCTGGGTACCCGCGGCCGGGTGCTGCCGATGTGCCTCGTCCCGCTGGACATCTCGGCGGAGGTCATCGGTCTGGATCCGCTGCGTCCCGACGAGACGTACACGCTGACCGGGCAGTCCACCGTGGCGAAGACCCGTGCCGAGGTGCTCACCGTCCATCTGGAGCCGGAGAACCCGGCCGCGTGCCCGCAGGCGATCGAGGCGATCCGCGACGCCGACTACCTCGTCCTGGGGCCGGGGTCCTGGTTCACCTCGGTGATACCCCATCTGCT
The DNA here is from genome assembly GCF_003325455.1 of Acidipropionibacterium virtanenii. Taxonomy (NCBI): domain Bacteria; kingdom Bacillati; phylum Actinomycetota; class Actinomycetes; order Propionibacteriales; family Propionibacteriaceae; genus Acidipropionibacterium; species Acidipropionibacterium virtanenii. The sequence continues at coordinate 2,185,328 of NZ_CP025198.1, read as the reverse complement.
GGTGCCCGAGATCGCCGACGCGATCATCGAGTCGCGGGCGCACAAGATCCTCACTCTCAACATCGCTCCGGCCGATGAGACGGACGGGTTCAGCCCCGCCCGCCACATCGAGGTGCTCGCCGAGCATGAGCCCAGGATCCGGTTCGACACGATCCTCGCCGACCGGGTGTTCGCCGGAAGTGACACCCACCTGGTCTCCTATGCCCGTAATCTCGGCGCGGAACTGATTGAGGCGGACATGGCCGCCAGGGACGGGTCAGCCCGTCATGACACGCTACGGTTGGCCTCCGCCTATGCCGAGATCATGGGATCGGTGCCACACTGAGCGACGATCCGGTGCGGATCAGGCCCACGGCATCACTGCTATTGAAAGAGGTACACATCAGATGGCTCTCACCACCCGAGTGAAGTCGGAGCTCTCGATCGTGATGGCGCCGAAGCTGTGCTGCCGACGTTCGGAGATCGCGACGACGCTGCGGTTCGCCGGGGGGATCCATCTGGTTCAGGGTCATGTGGTCATCGAGGCCGAACTCGACACGGGCGGTGCGGCCAGACGTCTGCGCCAGGCCATCTCGGAGATCTACAATCTGGATGCCGAGGTGGTCGTGGTACACGGCTCCGGCCTGCACAGGAACACCCGGTATGTGCTTCGGCTGGTGCGTGGGGGCGGCGATCTCGCCCGCCTCACCGGACTCCTCGACCGGCGGGGGATGCCGGTGCGCGGTCTTCCGGTTCCGGTGGTCGGCGGCGGTCAGTGCTGCCAGGCGGCGGCCT